>CAUDZT010000046.1 GCA_958453935.1 uncultured Collinsella sp.
AAGGTCAATGCCGCCTCGTTTCAAGGCACCTTGCTCGCTCTGGCGGGTTTTCGCTCATATGACCCAATCCGCTGTCAAGAGCCACAATGGCCCCGCCGACCGCTTGCAATCGGTCGGCGGGGCCTGCCGTTAACCCGTCCCGGTCCGCCCCCGGCATGTCATCGACGCCTTCGGCTCAGTCTCATATCCGCGGATACCGTTCTGTCGGCCCGCACTCCATTCCTTCGGCGGGGTTCCCCAAGTCTGTCGAGGCGCATGCGGAGGGCTCCGCGCGCACAGCGAAATAGGGGGTATCCCCGAAGGCCGCCCGGCTCGCCGGGACGGGGGCTATGTCTATTCCGCGCCCTCCCGGCACATCATGCCGAGGGCCCAGAGCCACCTCACGAGCTCGGCCGCGGTGGCCGCGTTGGCCTTCGCCGCGGGCATGCCGCGGGCGAGCATCTCCTCGCGCCGCCGCAGGAGCCGCTCGGACCCCTTCCTCCCGTGCATCCTTATCTCGAGGGGCACGCCCGTGTCCCTCGGCATGAGCTTCGGCTGGTGCCGTGCCGCGGCGTAGCACCATGAACCCTCAACGGCCAGCTTCCTCACGAGCGCGTTGCCCGCACCGCTGATGCCTCCGAGCCGCACGGAGTCGCCACTCGACCTCTGACTCGGCGCGAGGCCGAAATAGGCCGTGACCTGCCTTCCGGAACGGAACCTCGTGAAGTCGCCGACCTCGGCCGAGAAGGCTGCGGCCAGCGCGAAGGCGCAGCCCTTGATCGACTGGAGGGCGGCCACCTCCGCGGCGATCGGGCTGGCATCCACGGCGGCCCTGTACTCGGAGAGCAGGTCCGCCCGGGCCTCCGCCGCGGCCTCGACCTCGTTCCTCAGGGCGGCGAGCGTCCGAACCCCGCCATCGTCCTCCGGCCTGACCTTGTCGAGCCACCTCAGGAAGTCGTAGGTCCAGTACTTCCTCGGGTTGCCGGCGGGCGTGGTGCCGCCGTAGACGAACCCCCGCTTTGCGAGGAAGGCGAGCAGCCGCTGCTTGGCGGTCGCCAGGCGCGCGGTCGCCCCGTCGTAGGCGCCGGCGAGGTCCCTGATGCCTTCGACCTCGGGGGAGGGGACCCATACGGGGGAGATGTCGTGGGCGAGTATCGCCTTGGCCATCCTGGCGGCGTCGTTCCTGTCGTTCTTGGAGGCCGAGTCGGCGGCCGACCTGGGGATCTTCGAGACCGCGGCGACGACGCACTCGACGCCGAGCCAGGCGAGCTCCCTTTGCGGGGCGAAGCCGGGGTAGCCGCTCTCGTAGGCCGCGAGCGACGGCCCGGGGAACCCATCCATCCACCCGGCGATCTCGCCCCAGGGGTTGCCGGGGAACCTCCTCGTCACGGCCTCGCCGGTGTCCGCGTCGAGGGCGCAGACGGTGGTCGACCTCAGGTGGACGTCCATCCCGAACGCGGTAGAATACTTTGGCATGGGAGCCTCCCAACCTCGTTGCGGCGCGGCTGCGCCTATGGCACTTCAACATCATTGTCGCAGCCCCGACCCGCGGTCACGAGCGGGGGCTCCTATCTTTTTAGTGCCCTCGGATTGGGTCATAGTGTCTGTCGTTGCCAAAACATCGACGTTGGGGGTAGTCGTTGGGGACGTTCTAGTCGTTTAAGAACGTCCCCAACGACTAGGTCAAAAGGCTCCGAGTGCGGCGTGCTCACGCCCGTCGTGGTGTGCCCGAAAGGGGATGGCTGCTACGAGCTCGATCATTTGCGAGTAGAAGACGAACCAGCTGTTGCAGATCCAATATGGATCTCGCCAACCTCGGCAAGCTGCTTGATGAGTGGAAGCCCTGTCGGGTCGTCCATTTCAACACCACCCAGAATGATGGTGTCATCGCGCAGGTCGATCTGCGTGTTGAACACAGCGAGGTTAAAGCCGGAGGCCACAAATCCGATAGCAGCCAGGACGAGCCCCGTGGCAACAAGTCCACCCGCTACGGCAAGGTAAATCTTTTTTACGCTGGACATGTTTGCACTCCTTCCTATGCCGTGAGCGGCGCCGCTTCAGCGCCCATGCGGCTCTTATTGCCTCGATCTTTCCAGAAGGGCGAAACGGCTTTCTTCGCCCAAAGGGCAGAGAGGCGCGCGATCTGCTTGGACGCCGTCCAGGCGCCGGCTCCCGTGAGGAGCGCCACACCGATGGAAGCGAATCCCATTCCCATCGAGGCCAAAACGTACGGAACATGCCCGATAATGATGCCGTCCACGGCGAACAGGAGCCCTACCAGGCCCGCGCCCCCGAATGCCGCGGCCACGATCCACACGCAGAGCGCAAGAACCCAAATACAGATGTAGACTGCAGCGGCAACGGCGACGAACGCGAGCAGCAGCGGAATCCATACCGGAGAGCCCACGATGGCGAGCGCCCATAGAAGTGCCGTGCTCTTGCGCTTGGTCCTCGCGATCGCGCGCGGCACGGCGGGCAGTTCGTCGAGCGTTGCCTCGGCGGCCTCACCGGGCGTGCCCATGGCGGCCACAGCCTCGGCCTCCGTCATGCCGTCCTCCATACGGTCGGCGATGGCCTCCGCGTAGAACTCCTGCGTTTCCTTTACCTGATCTGCCGGCAGGCAGGCCAGAAGCTCGCCCAGCCGGTTCAAGAACTCATCGCGCGTCATGGTGCGCCCCCTCCACGTAACGGTAGATCTCCTGCACGGATGGCCATTCGGCGAGGAACTCGGCGATACGCTCGCGCCCGGCGTCCGTGATGCGGTAGTACCTCCGCAGCCGCCCGTTGTGCTCGGCGGAGCGCGCGGTGATGCAGCCCGCCTTCTCCAGGCGCTTGAGCAACGGATAGAGCGTGGATTCCGTGAGCCCCATACTCGCGGGCACGTCCTTCACGATCTGATAGCCGTAGGATTCCTCGCCCGAGACGGCCGCGAGCACGCAGGCCTCGAGGAAGCCGCGCTTCATCTGTGCCTCCATCCGCACACCTCCTTTCGTAGTATACTGTGTAACACCTACTATATGACACATAGTATATGATGTCAACAGTTGTCGTATAGGGAGTCCGGTCTGTCTGTCCCCTGCGGGTACTCATTGGGGACGTACTTAAATGAGTACCCATCGCTCAAGGTGGCACCTGGGGACGTTCCTTATGTGCCGGCACTTTGGGACACTCCTTGTCAAGGTTTTGTTCCATCGTGCGGGTTGCTATTTAACGTGCGACAATGCCGTGTGGAAATCGAAATGTCTCCTGGGGGCTATCTATGCTGTACGAGTTTTGTGCCGAGAACTTTGAGCGTGTGCCGGCGGCTATCGATGCCGGTGCTAAGCGCATCGAGTTGTGCGACAACCTTGCCGTCGGTGGTACCACGCCCTCGGCCGGCGTTATCAGCACTACGGTCAGCTATGCTCACGAGCATGACGCGCGAGTGATGTGCATGATTCGCCCGCGTGGCGGTGACTTTCACTACAACCAGGACGAGCTGCGCATGATGGAGATGGACTTGGGTCTTGCCGTGAGCGCCGGCGTTGACGGCCTGGTCTTTGGCTGCTGCAAGCCCTGTGCCGGCGGCTGGGCGCTCGACGAGCTCACCCTCGGCGCCCTCGTGATGGCTACGGGCTGCGCGACCGAGGAGTGCAAGCGCGGGGCCATCGATATCACCTTCCACATGGCCTTTGACCAGCTCTCGCCCGAGGCTCAGCTGGACGCCATTGACACACTCGCCGACTGCGGCATCACGCGCATCCTGACGCATGGTGGTGCTGCCGGAACGCCGATCGAGGACAACCTGGAGCACCTGTCGCGTCTTGTCGAGTATGCGGGCGACCGCCTGACCATCCTTCCCGGCGGCGGCATTTCTACGGCCAACCGCGATACCGTGGCGGCGGCATTGAGCGTCTCCGAGCTCCATGGCACCAAGATCGTGCCGCTGGAGGCGTAACCCGTGGCGCTGGTATTTGACGTTCAGCAGGCGAACGGTAAGCCCGACGACAACCGGCGCCCTGGCACCGCGTGTCCCTTTTGCGATACCGAGGAACTTGCCGATATCATCCGGCGCGATGGTGACTGCATCTGGCTCGAGAATAAGTTCAAGACCCTGCGCGCCACCCGTCAAACCGTGCTGATCGAGTCGGCCGATCACGATGCCGACCTGGTGATCTATGAGCCGGATGAACTCCACCATGTGATACGGTTTGCCCTGGGTTGCTGGCAGCAGATGATCGATTCACAGCAGTATCGCAGCGTTCTCATGTACAAGAACAAGGGTCCGCTCTCGGGCGGTAGTCTCGTTCATCCGCACATGCAGATTGTGGGTTTGGAGCAGGAAGACGGCTACACTTCGCTGACTTCTGCCAATTTCGAAGGCATCAATGTCTGGCAACAGGGGAGAATCTCGGTCAATATCTCAACCGAACCGATCATGGGGTTCTTTGAGATCAACGTTTCAGCCCCGCAGGGAATCGCCGCCAGCGATGACGCACGAGACCAAGCCGAGGCGGATCTCTTTGCCGATGCGATCCAGGTAGCTCTGCGCTATATCCTAAACGAGCACCACGGTGGTCGCGCAGAGTCGTACAACTTGTTCTTCTATCACCTGGGCGGTCGGACCATTGCCAAGGCGCTGCCGCGTTGGGTGGTTTCGCCCTACTTTGTCGGCTATCGTTTGGCCCAAGTCGATGCCGAGACGACGCTCGATATCGATGCTGAGCGTCTGCGTGCGCATCTGGAAACGCTCGTATAGCAAGACTAACACCCGCGTAATGCGGGCAGTCTAGCGCGCCATGGCGTCGCGACCGGCCTCGACCCGCTTGCGCTGGGCGGCACGCTCCTCGCCGGTCAGGCGCTCAAAGAGATGCCCGATAATTGAGGCCAACACCTGCTGAAACAGCGTTCCGCACATGACGGGAAACACAACTTCGCCCGGAAAGTACTGCGTGGCGATGACGGCACCCGAAGAGATGTTGCGCATGCCGCAGGTAAAGCACATGGTAGTCGTCTCGCTATACGGCAGATGCAGCGCACGGGCGACCAGAAAACCGACGACAAAGCCGCTGATGGCGAAGATCAAAATAAAGAGGGCGACTTCCAGGCGCACCGCGTTCATGTGCAGTACGTACTCGCTCATGGCGGTGGAGTTGGACGCGATAACGCCCATCATCATGAACTTGCAGGCGGGCGAGAGTGCGGGAGAGAGTTTCTCGTGTCCCCATCCGCGCGTGAGTTCGTTGATCACGATGCCGAATACGGCGGGGATGGCGATCATAAAGGCCATGTCTTGCATCATGCTCGGCACATCGATCGAGACGGTGGCGCCCAGCAGGAGCTTGAGCGTAAGCGGAATCGTCACAGGTGAGATGACCGAGGACGTCAGGATGATGGTGAGCGCGAGCGGGCCGTTGCCGCCGAACATGCTGATCCACATAAAAGCGGTGACGGCCACGGGCACGCTGTATTCGAGCACGATGCCGCAGACAAGGTTGGGGTTGGAGCCAAAGAATAACGATCCCATGGCATAGGCTGCGATAGGGATAAGCACCGCCGAGACGAGTAACGCCAAGACCAGGTGCAGCGGACGGCGGAACACCTCGGTTACCTGGTGAAAGGTGTTGCTGAGCGCACCCTGAAACGTCATAAAGGCAAACAGGGTGGGAACGATGGGCTTGAGTACGCCAATCTGTTGGGGAAAGAGCACGCCGAGCGCCACGCAAATCGGAACGATGACCTGCATGTGCCCCGCGAGAAACTTGCCCAGTCCAACCCATTGCTTCATATGCGCTTGTGACTCCCTTTGCCCGTGAATCCGTTTTGAATGGATATGCTAGACGCTCGCATGCGTCCGTGCGTCAGAAACGCTCGAATATTTCGAGGCTATTACCGGCATCGTTTACCGAAACCGCGGCGTGCTGCGGCGATTTGCGTCTGCTCTGCACGGTATAATAAATCCGTTCAACAGATCTGCCTGCCGAAGCGGGCATACACAGAGGACTCATCGCTATGAACCGTGAGAGGTATCGCGGCGACCTGCCCCTATCGGGGGTGGGCGCCTATGTCATCGCTTAAGACGACGCATCGCTGGGCGGTCGCTCGGCAAAACCCCGGGCTCGAAAAGGAGCTTTCGGCTGGCCTGGGCATACCCGGGCTGGTGGCACGCATTATGGTTGCGCACGGCATTACATCCATCGAGGAAGGCCAACTGTTTTTGACGCCTTCGCTCGATCGCGACTGGGCGGATCCGCTCGTTATTCCGGGCATGGCGGTCGTCGCCGACCGTGTTGAGCGTGCTATTCGCAGCCACGAGCGCATCGCCGTCTTTGGCGATTTTGACGTCGACGGCATTACGTCGACTTGTCTGTTGACCGAGGCGCTACGTTCGTTTGGCGCCAACGTCACGCCGTTTATCCCGCATCGCTTTGACGAGGGCTACGGCCTGTCGCGTGCGGCGCTCGACCGCGTCAACGAGCTCGCTCGCCCCCAGCTGATCGTGACCGTCGATAACGGCATTGCCGCCAAGGAAGAGGTTTCCTATCTGGAGAGCCTGGGGATCGATTTGGTGGTCACGGACCATCACGAGCCCTCCGACCAGGTGCCGCAGGGTGTGCCCCTGACCGACCCCAAGCTCGAGGATGAGGGGCCCTCGCGTGAACTTGCCGGTGCTGGTGTGGCGCTCAAGCTGGTGCAAGTCCTGGGTGAGCGCCTGGGCAAGCCGTCGTATTGGCGTTCGCTAATCGAGGTCGCGGCGCTGGGCACCGTGTCCGACATGATGCCGCTCACGCCCGAGAACCGCGCGCTGGTTGCCGAGGGCATCCAGCAGATGCGCGTAACCGCTCGTCCCGGCTATATCGCGCTTGCTGCGCTCGCCAAGACGGACCTTTCTACCATTACGGCCGACGGCCTGTCGTTTTCGCTCATCCCTCGTCTGAATGCTGCCGGTCGCATGGCTGATCCCAAGCTGGCGCTCGACCTGCTGCTTGCCCGCGATCCTATCGAGGCAAGTGCACTGGCAGCCGAGCTCGAGGAAATCAATCGCCAACGCCGCGAGATCGAGGCCGAGCTTACGCGCGATGCCATGGCGAAGGTCGAGGAGACTTATGACGGCGGGCGCGCAATCGTCGTGGGCGGCGAGGGCTGGCACGAGGGCGTCAAGGGCATCGTAGCGAGCCGTCTAACCAACCGTTATCACGTGCCGGCGCTGCTGTTCTCGATCGAGGACGGCGTTGCACGCGGATCGGGTCGCTCGGTGGGCAAGGTCAACCTGTTCGATGCCGTCGAGCGTTGCTCCGACCTGCTGATTCGCCGCGGCGGGCATGCCGGTGCGGTGGGTGTAACCATCGAGGCATCCAAGCTCGATGAGTTCCGCCGCCGCCTTTCCGCCGTGCTATCGGAGCTTCCCGCCGAGGACTTTGAAGACACCGACGAGGTCGCCGCCACCGTCGACCTTTCCGAGCTGAATATTGAGACCATCGAGCAGATCTCCCGTCTTGAGCCGTTTGGCCAGGGCAACAAGGTGCCGCTGCTGGCTGCCGAGGGCGTAACGATGTGCGACCGCGCCGTGGTGGGCAAAACCGGCGAGCACATGCGCTTTGTGGCGACCGATGGCGCCGCGAGTGTGCCGGCCATTATGTTCCGCGTGCCGCAAATCGATAAGCTCATCAACTGCGATAGCGCTGTCGACTTGGTGTTCGAGGCCGTTGCCGAGCATTGGCAGGGGCGTGTGAAGCCCAAGCTCATGATCAAGGATGTTCTGGTCCGCGATACCACGCTGCCCAGCGTCGACGATCCGGCATGCGAGCTTCGTCGTGGCGTGCAGCCGGCGGATTCCGGCCTGCGCCTGGAGTCGCGTAAGCGCGAGACGCTCGCCCAGCTTTCCTATACCGAGCTCACGCGCTCGCTTATCCATAGCTTTATCGGATCGAACCAGCCGCACCGCGCACAGGTTGAGGCACTCGATGCCTTGGCTGACCACCAGAGCGTCTTGGCCGTTATGGGAACGGGCCGCGGCAAGTCTCTCATCTTCCATGTACATGCTGCGCGCGAGGCTGTCCTTCGCGGACGTGCGAGCATCTTTGTCTATCCGCTGCGCGCGCTCGTTGCCGACCAGGCCTATCATCTCTCGTCGACGATGGCAGCGCTTGGCATTGGCGTTGGCGTGCTGACCGGCGAGACCGTGGAAGCCGCACGCGATGACGTGTTCGCCGGCCTGGCTTCGGGCCGCACCGGCATCGTGCTCACGACGCCCGAGTTCCTGTCTATTCACCGCGACCGCTTCGCGCGTTCGGGCCGTATCGGCTTTGTCGTTATCGATGAGGCGCACCACGCCGGCCTTGCCAAGGGCGGCGACCGCAGCGCCTATCTCGACATGCCCGATATCCTCAAAGCCCTGGGCGACCCGGTCGTTCTGGCCACGACGGCCACCGCGACGGCTCCGGTCGTGGCCGAGCTTGCCCGCATGCTGCCGATCACTCGCACGGTGGTCGACGAGACGGTGCGCGAGAACCTGCAGCTCGAGGACGACCGCGACCTTGCGAGCCGCGAGAACCGTTTGGTGTCGATCGTGGCGACGGGGGAGAAGACCGTCATCTACGTTAATTCGCGCGACCAGTCCGTGGCGCTCGCCAAGACGTTGCGCAAGCGTGTGCCCGATTGCGCAACCCATATCGCGTTCTATAACGCGGGTCTTGCGCGCCCCGATCGCCGCCGCGTGGAGGAAGCATTCCGAGACGGAAGCCTCAGCTGCATCGTCTCGACCTCTGCCTTTGGCGAGGGTGTCAATCTGCCCGATATCCGCCATGTCGTGCTGTACCACATGCCGTTTGGCGCCATTGAGTTCAACCAGATGAGCGGGCGTGCCGGTCGTGACGGACAGCCCGCCGTGATCCACCTGCTCTATTCGTCGCGCGACGCCCGCATCAACGAGCGCCTGCTCGACTGCTACGCACCCGAGCGCGACGAACTCGTCACACTCTATCGTGCGTTGCAGACCATGTGGCGCTCCAACCGCGGTAAGACCGGGGATGATTCATTCTGCGCAAGCGATATCGACATCGCGCAGATGTGCCTTGCCATCGATGCTCGCACGCCGGTCGACGAGCGCTCGGTGGAAAGTGGCCTGGGAATCTTCGAAGAGCTTGGTTTCTGTCGCGTTTCGGGGTTTGACGACACCCGTCGCATCGCGATGGCCGAAAACCCCGGCCGTGTGCAATTGAGCAGGTCAATTCGCTATTTGGAGGGCTTGCGCTCGCGCATGGAGTTCTCGGCTTTCCGGAGTTGGGCGCTCGATTCGTGCGCTTCTGATATGCTAGCCAAAGTTAACCGCCCGATCGTACCGCGGGCCTAGGGGAAGGGGACCTCGATGGATGCCGCAGCCCGTACCGCCCATGATTCCACCCTCCAGCCGTTCTCGGAGATGGAGCACTATAAGCATGCCGATGAGCTGCCGCCCGAGATTATGGCGGACAGCTACGACAAACTGGAGCGCCTGTGCCTCAAATATATGAATGAGGACGACTTTTCTAAGGTGGAGCAGGCCTATTGCTTTGCTGCCGAGAAGCACTGCAACCAAAAGCGCCGCTCGGGTGAGATGTACATCAACCATCCCGTCGAGGTGGCCATCATTTTGGCCGATCTCAAGATGGACTGCGATGTAGTGTGCGCCGCGCTGCTGCACGATACCGTCGAGGATACCGAGACCTCGCTTGCCGATGTTTCCGGCCTGTTTGGCGATACGGTGGCCGAGCTCGTCGATGGCGTGACCAAGCTCACCAACATCGAAGTCGACAGTATGGACGAGAAACAGGCGCTCACGCTGCGAAAGATGTTCCTCGCCATGTCCAAGGACATCCGCGTCATCATCGTTAAGCTTGCCGACCGTCTGCACAACATGCGCACCCTTGCAGCCCTGCGTGAGGACCGTCGCCTGTTTAAGGCTCGCGAGACCATGGACGTGTATGCGCCCCTGGCCGACCGTCTGGGCATGAGCTCCATTAAATGGGAGCTCGAGGACCTGTCCTTCTTCTACCTGGAGCCCGATGCCTACCAGCGCATCGCACGCATGGTGGCGGAGTCGCGCGAGGTCCGTGAGCGCTATCTGGCCGAGACCATCAAGACGCTCACCGACGAGCTCAACCGCATTGGCCTGGAAGACTTCCAGATCAACGGCCGTTCCAAGCACTATTGGTCCATCTACCAAAAGATGAAGCGCAAGGGCAAGGAATTCTCCGAGATCTACGACCTGGTGGCACTGCGCGTCATCACGCATTCGGTGCGCGATTGCTACTCCACGCTCGGCGCGGTGCACACGCTGTGGCACCCCATGCCCGGCCGCTTTAAAGACTATATCGCCATGCCCAAGGTCAATAACTACCAGTCGCTCCACACGACGGTCATCGGCCCCACGGCTCGCCCGCTCGAGATTCAGATTCGAACCTATGAGATGCATGAGCAGGCCGAGTACGGCATTGCCGCCCACTGGCTATATAAGAAGTCGGGCGGATCGTCTGCTTCCAAGACCAATGACGCTCAACGTTTGGACGACCAGATCAACTGGCTCAAGCATTCGCTCGATTGGGCGGCTTCCGACGAGATCACCGATGCCAAGGAATACCTGCATTCGCTGAAGGTCGACCTCTTCGATCAGGAGATCTTTGTCTTTACGCCCAAGGGCGAGGTCATGGCGCTTCGTGCCGGCTCCACGCCGCTCGACTTTGCCTACGCCGTTCACACCGAGGTGGGAAACCATTGCGTCGGCGCCAAAATCAACGGTGCGGTGGCTCCGCTCACGCACGAGATTAAGACGGGTGACCGTGTCGAGATTCTGACTAACAAGAGTTCCAAGCCGTCGCGTGATTGGCTCAAGATCGTTAAGACACCTTCCGCCAAGTCAAAGATCCGCCGCTATTTTGCCGCTGCGACCAAGGACGACGACGCTGCTGCTGGTCGCGATATGCTGGCTAAGGACCTGCGTAAGCGTGGCTATGGCATTTCTACGCCGCGTTCGACGCGTGCGCTCAACGCCGTGGCGGAGCAGTTTAACTTCAAGCAGCTCGAGGACCTGTTTGCCGCCGTCGGCGCCGGCAAGGTTGCCCCGCGCGCTGTGGGCAATAAGGTCGAGCAAATCTTGGACCCCAAGCCCGAGGAACAGCTCACCAAGGCCGAGGCTATCGCCGAGGTCGTGAAGCAGCCTGCTCGCGGCTCCAACCGCAAGCCGCAAAAGCGCGGCAAGAGCGCCAGTAACGGCATTATCGTCAAGGGCGAGAGCAACAGCGGCCTACTGGTCCGTCTGGCTCATTGCTGCAACCCCGTGACGGGCGACGACATCGTCGGCTTCATCACGCGCGGTCGTGGCGTTTCGGTGCATCGCGCCAACTGTCCCAACGTCAAGGGTCTTATGGAGCATCCCGAGCGCATGATCGAAGTGGAGTGGGACGGCGCTGCCGACACCCTCTTCCAGGTCGAGATCGTGGTCGAGTGCCTGGACCGCATGGGCCTGCTCAAGGATGTCACCATTGCCATTGGCGATGCGGGCGGCAATATCCTTTCTGCCGCCACGTCGACCAACCGCGAGGGTATTGCAACCCTGCGCTTTATGGTCGAGATCTCGGACGCGAGTGGTCTGGATCCGCTGCTGGCCTCCATCAGCAGCGTTGACTCGGTCTACGACGCGCGCCGCCTGATGCCCGGTGAGGGTGGAGCCCAGCTTAAGCGCCGCGTTTAGTCGCGACGAACGTGTCACATTATCGATATTCGCTACACTCGAGGCATCGTTTGATGCCTCGAGTTCTATAGAGAGGAGAGGGACATGAGTGCTGTGTCCTTGGATTTAACTCCCAAGGGATCGGTCGAGATCGAGACGCTCGTAAACGGTCCCATTCAGACCAATAGCTATGCTGTTATTTCGGACAATGAGTGCGTGATTATCGATCCCGCATGGGAAGGCGAACGCCTGGTGGAGCATATTCGAGCCGAGCATCCCGGCGTACGCGTGTTTGGCGCCGTATGCACTCATGGCCATGCCGATCATGTTGGTGGTGTTGCAGGCGTGCGAACCACCGTTGGCGAGGGCTGCCAGTATGAGCTGTGTGCTAAGGATGTGGCGGTGCCGCATGCGAACATCGAGGAACAGCGAGCTATGTGGGGCATTGAGACGCCTGACCCCGGGGAGCCGACGCACCTGCTCGCCGAGGGAGATGCTATCAAGGTGGGCGATATCTACCTGCAGGTGATCGAGACGCCAGGGCATACGCCGGGCGGGATCGTCTTGTTTGCCGCCACCGAGCAGGGGAACATTGCCTTTGTGGGCGACACGCTATTCCCGGGCAGCCACGGCCGCACCGATCTTGCCGGTGGCGACGAGGCAGCGATTCTGCGCTCGCTCTCCAAGCTCGCCCGGCTTCTCCCACCCGATACCGTTTGCCTAACCGGCCATGGCGATTCGACCACCATGGCACGCGAGCTCATGCAGAACCCTTTCATGCAGATGTAGCTTAATAGTCGGCTTTTGAAGCACGAGAAGCGTCCAAACGTCAAGCTATTTTTCCCCAACGGGCCGATTCCGTAGGGCAAACGGTCAAAAAAGTCTGTTTGGACGATATTCGTGAACAAACGAACGTTTATGCTCGGGTGCGCCGTGGTAAAATCTCAGGCGTTATCGGAGCAACCTTACAGGAGGTTTCTTTTATGCTCGTCAACGCAGCAGACATGCTCAAGAAGGCCGAGGCCGGCAAGTACGGTCTCGGTGCCTTCAACACCAACAACCTCGAGTGGACCCTGGCTATTCTCCAGGCCGCCGAGGAGGCCAAGTCTCCGCTGATCCTTCAGTGCACCGCTGGTGCCGCCAAGTG
The DNA here is from genome assembly GCA_958453935.1 of uncultured Collinsella sp. GTDB lineage: Bacteria > Actinomycetota > Coriobacteriia > Coriobacteriales > Coriobacteriaceae > Collinsella. The sequence continues at coordinate 12,813 of CAUDZT010000046.1, forward strand.
GATGGGTGGTTTCAAGGTCTGCGCCGACATGGTCAAGGCTGCCGTCGAGGCCACGGGCGTTACCGTTCCCGTCGCCCTTCACCTCGATCACGGTTCTTACGAGGACTGCTTCAAGTGCATCGAGGCCGGCTTCACGTCCATCATGTATGACGGCTCTCACGAGGAGACCTTCCAGCTTAACCTCGACCGCACCAAGGAGCTCGTTGAGCTTGCCCACTCCAAGGGCATGTCCATCGAGGCCGAGGTCGGCGGCATCGGCGGCACCGAGGACGGCGTGACCTCCAGCGGCGAGCTCGCTGATCCTGCTGAGTGCAAGCAGATTGCTGACCTGGGCGTCGACTTCCTCGCCTGCGGTATCGGCAACATCCACGGCGTGTACCCTGCCGACTGGGCTGGCCTTTCCTTCGAGCGTCTGGGCGAGATCAAGGCTCAGACCGGCGACCTGCCCCTCGTCCTGCACGGTGGCACCGGCATCCCCGAGGATCAGATCAAGAAGGCCATCTCCCTGGGTATCTCCAAGATCAACGTCAACACCGACCTGCAGCTCGTCTTCGCCAAGGGCGTTCGCGAGTACATCGAGGCTGGCAAGGATCAGCAGGGCAAGGGCTTTGACCCCCGCAAGCTCCTCAAGCCTGGTCGCGACAACATCGTTGCCCGCACCAAGGAGCTCATGGAGGAGTTTGGCTCCGTCAACAAGGCGTAAGTAGCGGTTTAACTTTCCCGTCGGAGGCCCCGTTCACCCTACGCTTTTCCCTTGCGCTCACCTGGCTTTGCCAGAAGTCGCGCAATGGGAAAAGCTCCGGGTGAACGGGGCCTCCTTCGTTAGCTCGCTGCAGGGTTACTGGGCTGAATTCATTTTTAGACTCCGCTCGGCGGTGTTGATGGCTCCCTTGTTGGGGCTTTCTTTTTATCTCGCTACAATGTGCTTCAAGGGTTCTTATGACTTGGAGTTTGGTATGGCTGTTATTAATGTGCTGCCTTCGGATGGAAAGGTTATTGACGAGGGTCCTGTTGGTTGCTCTATTGATGTTTGCTGTGATGACTTTCGTCATCTCGATATTGGACTGCCGCCCGAGATTCTTCGACTCAAGGATGCCGGATATTTGACGCAGGCTGTTGCGGCCTGTGATCGTCTTTTGGGGCAGAACCCCGAGCCTTCGCTGGCAGCCTGCGTTCGTGCCGAGCGGTATCGCATGCTCGAGACGCCATTTCATTTTTCGGTGTCGCGCGATCGAGCTATTGCGATGATTTGCGAGGAGTGGCCTGAGTTTACCGAGGAGCAGTTTGACGATCTGATTGACCGTAAGCGTATTGACTGGCGCTTTATCGATGGCGAGCTGTTCGTTCTCGACAACTTCCTCGATTCGCTTCGCGTATATCCCAAAGAGGTCCCCGGCATGCGTCCCGATCCTAGGGACGGAATTGCACTGCGCAACGAGATGCTCAAGGAGATGGAGTCGCAAAACGGATTGGCTCGCGTCATTACGCTTAAAGCGTCCGTGTCTGTCCCCGGCGCTCTGGAAGGGGAGGCCGTTTGCGCTTGGCTTCCCGTCGCGGCTGCCTGCCGTCAGCAGTCTCGGGTCGAGATTCTCGACATGACGCCGGAGGGTGCTGTTGCTCCCGCGAATGCTTCGGCGCGTACCGTCTCGTGGTCTTCTTCGAGTGAACGCTCATTCTCGGTGACCTATCGTTATCACATCAATGCTGCTTATTGTGATGTCTACGGTGGCACACTTCCGGTTCATCCGCGTATGGACGCGCCTCTGCCCGAGGATATTTCCGAGGACCGTCCGCACATTGCATTCACGCCGTATCTGCTGCAGCTGACGGCCGGTGTTGTTGACGGACTCGAGGATCCGCTCGATCGCGCCCGTGCTATCTATGATTACCTGACGCAGCATATCGACTATCGCTATCAGCCGCCGTACTTGCTTTTGGGATCTATTGCCGATGACTGCGCGCATTCGCTCCGCGGCGATTGCGGCGTTATGGCGCTCACGTTTATCACCATGTGCCGTATCGCGGGCGTGCCTGCCCGTTGGCAGAGCGGCCTGTACGTTGCGCCCGATTCGGTGGGGTCGCACGACTGGGCAGAGTTCTATACGCCGCAGACCGGTTGGCTCAACGCCGACGTGTCATTTGGATCTTCTGCTCGCAGGATGGGGGAGGAGTGGCGCCGCCGTCACTACTTTGGCAATCTCGACCCGTGGCGTATGGTGGCCAACAATCGATTCCAGGCAGAGTTTGAGCCCTCTTTCGACGGCATGCGCGAGGACCCTTACGATAACCAGATGGGTGAGGCTTCGGTCGACGGTCGCGGATGCCGTCAGCGCGAGATGCTCCGCACGGTCGAACTCATCGAAATGCTCGAAGTTCCATTTTCGGACTAATCGGTAGAAAGCTGTGATAAACTAACTCACGCATTGCGTGCCCGAGTGGCGGAATTGGCAGACGCAGTGGACTCAAAATCCACCGTTGGCAACAACGTGCGAGTTCGAGTCTCGCCTCGGGCACCATTCATGCAAGCGAGCGTTCAAGGGGGTTGCGGCCCCCTTTTTCGTGCCGAACTCGCGTGAGCGCGCGAAGCGTTAAGCAAACAGGCTTGTGGCCTGTTTGTAGCGGAGCGTGGCGAGGGCGCCACGCGCCCGAAGCCCGGGGCTTCGCGAAGCGAAGGCCCTTCGAGTCTCGCCTCGGGCACCATACATACAAGCGAGTGTTCAAGGGGGTCAAGGCCCCTTTTTCGTGTACGTAATGTGATAACGCGCTGTACGTGTTATTATTCGCAAGGCGTTGTTCCCGCAATGCCCTAAAGAGGAACCTGAGGGTTCCCACCTTTTGGCGCCAATGAGCAGCTGACTGGTCATACAACTTAGATTCCCTTCCTCAAATCGTGGAAGACTATGTGTACGACCTGGTTGCTGAGAAGCGCCGGGTTATTTTTTTATGAATGGAGGTAGGGAAAATAGCTAAGTCTGATGACACCCGCATCAACGACGAGATCACTGCATCTTCGTGTCGTTTGATTGGCGTCGATGGCTCTCAGCTCGGCCTGTTCGCCATCCGCGATGCCCAGCGCGTCGCCGACGATCAGGGTCTCGACCTGGTCGAGATCGCTCCCAACGCGGAGCCGCCGGTCTGCAAGGTCATGGACTACGGTAAGTTCAAGTACCAGCAGGCCATGAAGGCCAAGGCTGCTCGTAAGAACCAGTCCAAGGTCGAGGTCAAGGAAATGAAGTTCCGACCCAAGATCGACGTTGGCGACTACGAGACCAAGAAGGGCCACGTTCTGCGTTTCCTCAAGAAGGGCGCACGCGTTAAGATCACCATCATGTTCCGCGGCCGTGAGATGGCTCACCCGGAGCAGGGCCTTAACGTTCTCGAGCGTCTCGCCGAGGATCTCAAGCCTTACGCTACGGTCGAGTCCAAGCCTAAGATGGAAGGCCGTAACATGCTTATGCTGCTCGCCCCGATTAAGGGCGCCTTCGATGAGGATAAAGCGGCAAGCGATAGCAAGTAACTAGTGTTCTGTAACCGATTAAGGAGTATTTCATGCCTAAGATGAAGTCCCACAGCGGCACCAAGAAGCGTTTCCGCAAGACTGGTACCGGCAAGCTTATGCGCGCCAAGGCTTTCAAGAGCCACATCCTGAGCAAGAAGTCCACCAAGCGTAAGCGTGGCTTCCGTCAGGAGACCGAGATCGCCGCTGCCGACCGCAAGGTCATCAAGTCGCGTCTCGCCTAAGTTCGCGTTCCCGTTTTTCGTTTTACCGTCTAGGAGTTGATAGAACATGGCACGTATTAAGCGCGCTGTTGCCGCCAAGAAGAAGCGCCGTACCGTTATGCACCGTGCGAAGGGTTACTACGGTGCCGCTTCGCGTACTTACAAGCATGCTAAAGAGCAGGTCCAGCACTCCCTGCAGTATCAGTATCGTGATCGCCGCAACAAGAAGCGCGAGATCCGTTCTCTCTGGATCACCCGTATCAACGCTGCTGCTCGCCTGAACGACATCTCTTACTCTCAGTTCATGCACGGCCTGAAGGTTGCCGGCATCGAGCTCGACCGCAAGGTCCTGGCTCAGATGGCTTACGAGGACATCGAGTCCTTCAACGAGCTGGCTGCCATTGCCAAGAAGGCTCTCGAGGCCTAATAGATTCTGTTGAATCGCTAGGGGAGTGTCGCGTTGTGCGCGGCGCTCCCTCTTTTTATCTGAAGTGCGGTTTACATTGCTAAAAGCGCGGGTAGATAAACACTTACAGGTGACCGATCTCTATATATTCCTGAACCAAAGGGTCATCATCTGATATGTGCGGAAGATCCGCGCCAGTCTTTCTATTACCTATAGAAAGCGATATGTTGTGTAGGACTTGTGAAGAGCGGAATTGACGTCCCACAAGGCTTCGCCGTCTGGCAATATATCTCCTTGCCGCGCGGCCCGGTCGGACCGGATCAGCCGCCAG
>CAUDZT010000047.1 GCA_958453935.1 uncultured Collinsella sp.
CCACGGCGGACAGCAGCTCGAGCAGGCTATACGTAAATGACGTGACGCCGCGCACGCAAACGGCGCGGGCGCACCCCGGCAGGTTGTCGGCCAAAGCGCCGGCCATAATGTCAGCCGCCTCGCAGGGCTCGACCATATCTCGACGGTCCAAACCGCGCGCATAGGCGCACAAAAGTTCAAACACGCGAGCCTCGGCGTCGCTTTTGGGCTTGGGCTTGCAAACGTTGTCGCAGCAACGCTCGGTGCCTGTCCCTGCCACACCCGGCAGCACATCGCGAGCCATACGCGCGAGCATACGCACCGTGCCCTGGCTGCGCGAAAGCGGCTGCAGGTCGGCGTCGTCGAGGCGCGCTACCATGTCCGAAAACAGCATCTGGCGCTGCAGGTTGTCGACGAAACCGCGCCCGTCGCCCAAAAGCTCCCAAAGCGAGCGAAGCCACGATGTAGGCGTCTTGTAGTCAATACCCAGCGAAACGCCGGCTTCCGCCGCATCATGACGGCACAGGTCGAGCTCGGCAAATGTTGGCGCCAACAGAACAGCACGCCCGTGGCGGGCAATAAGGTCGGCAAGCAGCGCCGCCTCGGCATCGCTCAAATCCGCGCCGGCGTTGGTGGTATAGATTCGAACAGGCATGGTCCTCCACTCAAACCGTTCGCAATATTCAATGTTTCCATCCTACCCGCCCGCGCGGACAGATTTGCCCCACGCCAACAGATTTCCTCCGTCCCCAAGGGATCAAAAAACCGCCCCCGGAGGGACGGTTCTTCGTAATTCATTGTTGTCGCTGGCCTACTCGCCATCCTCCAGCTTAATGAGGATCTTGCGATAGCCACCGTACTCGCCATTAAGTGCCTTGGACACGCGGCTCACCGTAGTGGACGAAGCGCCGGTGCGGGCCTGAACCTCAACATAAGGCTCGCCCTCATCCAGATAACGCGCAACCTGCAGACGTTGCGAAAGATCGCAGATCTCGCGCGGCGTGCAGATATCGGTCAAAAACGCCTGGATATCCTTCTCGTCATCCAAAAGACTAAATGCGTGGACCAGCTGCTTGACATCAGGCTTGTCAAACATGTTCTCGATATTCATCGATCACCGCCAAACCCGCCATAAGGCATCGAAGTTGATACTGACATCGGGCATCGTTCGCCCGTTCTATGCAATAGGGCAACGCCTGTGGCTTTTGCCCGTAGCAGTGTAGCACACCACCAAACTAAAGCGACAAGACTCTCTGCCAGCGGCGCGTTTTTCAGGACGAACGCCGTTTTGAAACCGAATGCGCACGTAAGCTCCACGAATATCTGAGACAATGGGCGGCCGAACAAGGCGGCACACCCGAGCGGCCGTCCAAGCCGCCGCAGCAAACCGCTTCACGCGACACCGACGCACCCTGCGCAAGAAAGGATTCACACCATGCGCTTTATGCTTAACTGGCTCTTTACCTCGATCGCCATCGCGATTGCCACGCTCCTCGTCCCCGGCATCCAGCCCTTCGGTTTTGCCGAGGCCTGGGTCTGTTTCGCCTTCGTGGGACTGTTCCTGAACATCGTCGATTCGCTCGTCAAGCCGTTTCTGACGGTTATCTCGCTGCCGCTCACGATCATTACGCTGGGTATTTTTCAGCTCGTAGTCAACAGCTTTATGCTCGAGCTGGCCAGCTATCTGTCGGTCAATCTGCTGGGCGCGGGTATCTCCATCGCCAGCTTTGGATCGGCCTTTATGGGCAGCATCCTGGTGTCCATCATGCGCAGCATCCTCGACAGCATCGCCGAGGGCTAAAACGGCCATTCCGGCCGCGCCCGTCTCAACAGCCCAAAACGAAGGCCGCCCATCGCAAAAAAATGGGCGGCCTTCTTATTTGCCAAGTCTCAAAGGGCGAGAGAATCTGCCATTTCCACCCTGTCCCCACATGGCAGGCGTGGGTTAGATGACGTAGTCGTAGCCCTCGTTGGGGGCGACGAGTGCATCGAGCGTCACGCCGTCGAGGTAATCGTTGATGAGCTTGTCCAGGTTCTTCCACACGTCGAGCGTGGGGCACTCATCAGATCGCGAGCAACCCTTGCAGTCGCCATCCAGGCAGGCGACCGGCGCCAGACTGCCCTCGGTCAGGCGCAAGATCTCGCCCACCGTGTACTGCTCGGGCGGGCGCGTGAGCACATAGCCGCCGCCCTTGCCGCGCATGCCCGAGAGCATATTGGCGCGCACGAGCGTAGCCAGAATATTCTCGAGGTACTTCTCCGAAATACCCTGACGCGCCGCAATCTCTTTAAGCGGGATACGGCCTGTCGCCTGGTGCTCGGCCAGGTCGACCATAACGCGCAGGGCGTACCTGCCCTTAGTAGAAACCAACATATATAGTGCTGCCTTTCGGTCTTTTAGTCCGTTGAAATTCTAGCCGAAAAATTGACTTTGAAAATACCCGTTCCGGTCAAGATGGTTAATCAACTTGCAATAATCTCCTATTTCCTATTGCATTACTAGGCTTTAGTGTCTACTATGCTTCCCAACAGCTAAACGAACAACCTATAAGGTTTGTGGGTTTCGCTGCTAGAAACACCGTAAAGCCACACGGTATCCAGTCATTTGAACACTTTGGAGGTTCACCATGAGCAATGTTTACACGTCCATCGATCAGCTTATCGGCCACACCCCGCTTCTGGAGCTCACCCACTTTGAGGCCGACGAGGACCTCAGGGCCCGCGTGCTCGTCAAACTGGAATACTTCAACCCCGCCGGGTCCGTTAAAGACCGCGTCGCCAAGAACATGATTGACGAGGCCGAGAAGGCCGGCAAGCTCGTGCGTGGCGGCGACTACACCATCATCGAGCCCACGAGCGGCAACACCGGCGTCGGCATCGCCTCGGTGGCGGCGGCCCGCGGCTACAAGGTGATCATCACCATGCCCGAGACCATGTCCGTCGAGCGCCGCAAGCTGATGCAGGCATACGGTGCGCAGCTCGTGCTCACCGACGGCTCCAAGGGCATGAAGGGCGCTATCGCCAAGGCGGAGGAGCTGCAGAAGGAGACTCCCAACAGCATCATCGCCGGCCAGTTTGTGAACCCCGCGAACCCGGCCATTCACAAGGCCACGACTGGCCCCGAGATCTGGGACGACACCGACGGCAAGGTCGACATCTTCGTCGCCGGCGTTGGCACCGGCGGCACCGTGACCGGCGTGGGCGAGTTCCTCAAGGAGCAGAACCCCGAGATTAAGGTCGTCGCCGTCGAGCCCGCCACCTCCCCGGTGCTCTCTAAGGGCCAGGCCGGCCCGCACAAGATCCAGGGTATCGGTGCCGGCTTTGTGCCCGACGTCCTCGACACCCAGGTCTACGACGAGATCATCCCCGTCGAGAACGACGACGCCTTTGCCACCGGCCGCGCCGTGGGCCACAAGGAGGGCGTGCTCGTGGGCATTTCGTCCGGCGCCGCCGTGTGGGCCGCACTGCAGCTGGCCAAGCGCCCCGAGAACGAGGGCAAGACCATCGTGGCGCTGCTCGCCGACACCGGCGAGCGCTACCTGTCCACGGCACTCTTCCAGGACTAGAGCTCTCGTTCCTAGAACGAGTCCAAGGCACGCCGGTCTCCCCTCTCTTCTGGCAGCCTGAGCTCATCCCAACAGGGTGTCCCACAGGACGCCCGAACTTGCTACAATGTCTGCGGCGCGGAACCAGCCTCCCGCGCCGCTTTTCTTTTTTGGCCACATGCCACCAAGGAGAACCTCCCCATGCACAACAAGCGCGTGCTCGTCGCCATGAGCGGCGGCGTCGATTCCAGCGTGACCGCGTATCTGCTCAAAAGTCAGGGTTACGAATGTGTCGGTGCCACCATGCGCCTCACCTGCCCCGCGCCCGATCCCACCACGGGCATGAGTAAGGTCGACCGCGACATCGCCGATGCAAAGGCCGTCGCCGAGCGCCTGGGGATACCCCATCACGTGCTCGACTTGCAGCAAACCTTCGACCGCAACGTGATCGAGCGCTTTGTGAACGCCTACCAGGAGGGGCTGACGCCTAACCCGTGCATCATCTGCAACCGCCATATTAAGTTTGGCGCGCTGCTCGATGCGGCACTCAATATGGGCTGCGATTACATCGCCACAGGTCACTACGCCAAAACGAGCCAGGCGTCCGACGGAACCTGGCAGCTGCATCGCGGCGAGGACCCTAAAAAGGACCAAAGCTACTTTTTATATTCGCTTACGCAGGAGCGCCTGGCGCACACGATCTTTCCGCTGGCAGGCCTGGACAAGGAGCACGACGTGCGCCGCATTGCCGCCGAGCAGGGCTTTGCCAACGCCAAGAAGGCCGAAAGCGAGGACATCTGCTTTATCGCGGATGGCGACTATGCGGGCTATATCGAGCGTCGGTGCGGACATCCCGCTACACCGGGCGATATCGTATGGCGCGACGGCAGCGTGGTCGGACGCCACAACGGCGCGTTGCGCTATACCATCGGCCAGCGCAAGGGCCTGGGCGTCGCGATGGCGCATCCCGTGTACGTAACGGGCGTCGACGCCGCCAACAACATTGTGCATCTGGGCGAAGCCGAGGACCTAACCGCGGCGGCGCTAACTGCCAATGAGTGGATCTGGAGCGCGCCGGCAGAGTGCATGGAGGCCGAGCTCGATGCCGGCGGCATTCGCGTGGGCGCCAAGTACCGCTACCGACAGAAAGACCAGGCAGCGACCCTTACGCGCGGCGAAGACGGGCAAATGTTGCTGACCTTTGACGAGCCGCAGCGCGCCATCGCCCCCGGACAGGCCGTCGTCGTCTATCGGGGCGACATCGTCCTGGGCGGCGGCACCGTGACCGGCGCGCTTAAGTAGCCGCGGGTTTATCACTGCACGTGTCGAAGTACCTCAACAGCGGCACCAACCTCGATTACGCGACGCTCAAGGCCGCGGTGAATGGCCTCGAGTCGACCCTCCGCCGTCGCCCACTCGCTCTGCGAAAGAATCTCGATCGCCTCATCAACAAATCCGTTGAGCCGCGATGAATCGAACCAATCGAGCAAATCCGCAAGCGCCAGCTGGACGGAAGGGTCGGGCCCAAACGGCTTAGCGGAAAACCCAAACTCCCCAGCTGCGAGCACGGCAGTTGGTACGTTGTACCACAGGCAGTTGCCGCTATCGAACAGCGGAGCAGGTTTTATCTCCAGGGTGTCGACATTGCGGATGATGCCGAAGTTTCGCCAATGGCGGTCGCTGTTGGCCAAAAGGGCATCGCAGACAATCATCTGCGACATAGACCTTCTCACGGCAGCCTCGTCTGCTCCATGCTTACCAAGGAAGCGGGAGTACCGGTCGTACGTCGAGTTTCCTCGCTGACCGCCAAGAGCGTTCTTAACGTAAACGGCTGGAACGTATTCCTCGCGGCCATCAAGAAAGTCATCGCACAGACACACAGGGCCATCGAACATCCGCTCAACCGTATAAGGAACAAACTCGCCCTCCGACAGCAAGCGACGGTGCAGGGCCGTTGCAACCGCCTCGTTAAAGGGTCGCTGGTCATCCATGCCGCATCCTTTAGCCAAGACGCGAACGCCGCGGCGGATCATCCATGATTTAGGGAGCTCGCCCTCGGACGTGTTGTCGGGGTTTTTAAGGCCGATGCCCTCCAGCCAACCCGAACGCCCCTCGGGCGCAGACCGCTCAAAATCATTCTCGAAGTAATTGATGTTTTGCCATTTGAGTTCGTCGCAATCGGTCGGCCGCAGCCAATAGCAATCCGAAAGCGAGAGGCCCAGGCACTGAACCGGCACCTCAACGCCGCTGACAATCCCCAGCTCGCGGTAGCGCGAGATAAGCCCAGGGCGAACATCGGGCACCGACCGATGCCCCCACCACGCATTGAGCTCCCGCTTATTCACCGTTGGAGAAGAGCTCGAGCACGTGCCAAACGGCATTCGTTGCGTATCGAGGACCTCGGCGATTTCGAAGGGGAACTCGCGCGTCGGATCAAATGAGACATACGCGACCTCATGGTCGGCCGACATCAGCGTAAACTTGCGTCCCACATCGGCTGCAGGACGGCGTCCTCGCTTGCGGACCTTTTGATAGGCGATCGCAGAATTGTACTCGATCATCTTCCGTCCGCCCACAATATCGCACACAAGCGTCCCCGATGCGGCAAGTTGAGATATGCGGGCTTTCGTAACGCCCAACAGGCGGGCGGCATCACCCATAGACAAGTACTCAGACGTATCCATACGCCGCATCACCTCGTTAAGTAATTTACACGTTTAGTTAATAGATTACAGACATCATAATACTAAACAACCCAAAGTGAAAAAAGGCCAGAGAAATCGGGCCTTAGCGATTGGTCAGCCGAGTCGCAAGCTGCTCCCCTAGCGCTGTACGTAGGCGCGGACGAGCTCGAAGGTGTTGCGCACACCGTCCATGTGGCTGCGCTCGTAGTTGTGGCTCGCGTACACGCCGGGGCCGATCAGACCATGGCGAATGTCGTAGCCGGCCGAGAGCGTGGCCTCGACGTCGGAGCCGTAATGCGGGTACACGTCGATGGCGTAATCGAGCTCAAGCTCGCGCGCGATGTTGGACAGCGTGGTTACCAGGTCGTAGTTGTACGGACCACCCGAATCCTTGGCGCAAATCGAAACCATGCGCTCGGTGCAGCCAAGGTCGTCGCCCACGCAGCCCATGTCCACGCTGATCATCTCGCGCGTGTCGGCCGGCACGAAGGCACCGCCGTGGCCGACCTCCTCGTACACCGTAAAGAGCAGCGATACCTTGCGCGAAAGCGTCACCTCGCCGCCAGCAACGGCGCGGGCCAAACCCAGCAGAATCGACGCGGACAGCTTGTCGTCAAGGAAGCGACTCTTGATGTAGCCGCTCTCCGTCACCGTGGTGCGCGGATCCATAGCGATGATGTCGCCCGTCTGAATACCCAGCTCGAGCACATCGTCCTTGCTGTCGACATTCTCGTCGAGCAGGATTTCCATGTTCTTCTCGATAGTCTTGACCGGTTCATCGGCCACATGCGCCGAAGGCTCGGCGTTGAGAACCACACCCGTGTAGACATTGCCATCGCGCGTATAAACGGTGCAGTTCTCGCCATCGGCCGTAGACCACTGATGCCCGCCGAGCGTCGTGGGACGCAGGCGACCATTGTCCTTAATGGAGCGCACCATGGCGCCCAGGGTATCGACATGGCTCGCCAAGACAAGCGGCTCGCCCTCACCACCAAGCTCAACGAGCACATTGCCCTTGTTAGAACGCTCGGGCCCAAAGCCCATATCGCGCAACGTTTCCATCAGATAATCAGTCGCCGCACGGGTATAGCCCGTAGGTGAAGCAATAGAAGTCAGCGTCTTCAACTGGTCAGTAATATAGGAGAGCGTCTCCTCTAGAGAAGCATCAACATTAGAAGCCATATGCATCCTTCCAAGTAAAACTAAGACCGAGCCCCGATTTTAACCTTTCTGCACGTGCAATACTCTAGAAACCGAGCCGACTCCAGACGTCCCCGCACCGGTTTTGTGCACGCGCTCGGTTTACAGTCCCAATCTTGCATAAATCCTATCGGTATCTGCATAAATATGAGGCATCTATTTGCTTCGTCTCAGGGTACCCCACCTTGGACCGTGCAAAATACGGAGTATTCAGCACCGTGGACCCCGTCAGCCCCATCGCAAACGGCAAAGCGACGCGGTTACAGCAGTGTTGCAGGTCGTCGCAAACCAAAAACGCGGTGGCAGCCCCCTCCGCTCATCGATAGCCCGCCCACAAGGGCTGTCGATGGGCGTCTGCGGGCCACTGCGGCCCATTCACAACGTTATGCATTTTTCAGAGCTTGCTGAATACTCCCAAAAATGCACGCTGAGAAGTGCACCACCTATCCGCAGCGGGCAGCATGCCTTGGTTTTGCCCATCTTGGGGCATCGGCGCGGCACAAAAAGCCCCGCCGCGCGTAGCACGGCGGGGCCAGCAGCAAGTCAAAAGACCATACGCCTACGGGCGAAGGACCACCAAACTGGGCTAGGCAGCCGGGCAGATCTTCTTGAAGAGCTCGATGACGTCGTCGAGCGTCGCCTCGCGCGGGTTACCCGGGAAGCAGGCGTCGGCCATGGCGTCCTTGGCCAGGACCTCGATCTCGTCAGCCTTCATGGCCTCGCAGACGTGCGGGATGTTCACGTCGGCAGAGAGCTGCTTGACGGCGGCGATGGCGGCGTCGGCAGCCTCGTCGGTGCTCATACCCGTGGTGTCAACGCCCATGGCGACGGCAACCTTGGCCAGGCGCTCGGCGCAAACCGGCTTGTTGAACTCCATGGCGATCGGCAGCAGCATGGCGCAAGCGACGCCGTGCGGGGTATCGTAGTGAGCGGACAGGGTGTGGGCCATGGCGTGATCGATGCCCAGGCCAACGTTGGAGAAGCCCATGCCGGCGACATACTGGCCAAGAGCCATGCCCTCGCGGCCGGAGCCGGGCTTGCCGGACTTGGCCTCGGCGACAGAGTCGCGCAGGTTCTCGCTGATCAGCTTAATGGCCTCAAAGTGGAACATGTCGGAGAGCTCCCAAGCACCCTTGGTGGTGTAGCCCTCGATGGCGTGGGTCAGAGCATCCATGCCGGTAGAAGCGGTCAGGCCGGCGGGCATGGAAGCCATCATGTCGGGGTCGACGACGGCGACCTCAGGGGCGTCGTTGGTGTCGACGCACACGAACTTGCGGACCTTCTCGGGGTCGGTGATGACGTAGTTGATGGTCACCTCGGCAGCAGTACCGGCGGTCGTCGGCACGGCGATGGTGAACACGGCGTGGTTCTTAGTGGGAGCAACGCCCTCGAGGCTGCGGACATCGGCAAACTCGGGGTTGTTGATGATGATGCCAATGGCCTTAGCGGTGTCCATGGAGGAGCCGCCACCGATGGTCACGATGGCGTCAGCTTCGGCGGCCTTGAAGGCCTCGACGCCGTCCTTGACGTTCTGGATGGTGGGGTTGGGCTTAATCTCGGAGTAGAGGCTCCAAGCGATGCCGGCGGCGTCGAGCTCGTCGGTCACCTTAGCGGTAACGCCAAACTTGACCAGGTCGGGATCGGAGCAGACGAAGATCTTCTTGTAGCCGCGACGCTGGAGCTCGCCGGGGATCTCCTTGATGGCGCCGGAACCATGATAAGAAATGGTATTGAGAACGAAACGATTAGCCATTGATAGCCTCCCATCGTGTGCGGGGCACCCATTACGCCCCGCGCTGCAAGTTCCATCCTAACGCTTTTGAAACAAAAAATGCATGAGAACGTCAAAAGTGTTAAAGCGTTTCAACATAATAACGGAGCCCCAGCCCTTCCCTCCCGACTGCAGCGAAGGCTAGATTATAGGAGCAATTGCCCAAAGAATACGACCAACTCAGTCTATAAATTGTTTCTGTTTTAGCAATATATGTTTGACAATACGTTTATAAAAGGATACTTTATAGTAATTAATATGCATGCAGCAAATAGTGTCATTCATTTTGTTAGAAATTGCCCATGCGGTTATTGCAGCTGCATGTACTGCAACGTACAGCGTAATTCTCCGCACGAAGCAGAAGACGGTTCCAATTCGATCGAGGCGATGACGCGTGATGGCTACTGGTCCTAAATCGAGCAAGACGGCTACAAACGAATATCGAATCTCAATTGAAGGTAACCCTTATCCGCATGCTCTGGCTCTCGTCAACCCAGCGGGAGACAACCTCAACATCAAAAGACATGGGTTCACGGGTCCACTAGGACAGCTATTGAGTCTTAAATACACCGTTTATGACGATGCAAATGAAAAGCTCTTTACTGTCGTCGACGGTGGTTTTAGTAACATGCCCAGGGTTGCGCTCATCATCGAACACAAGGAAGTTGCGGTGTTCGATTATGGCCTAAACAGACTTGAGATGAAGTGCGTAACGAACATACCGAATTACACAATAAAAGGTAACTTCCTATTTGGAGATTACGATATATTCAGTCAACGGGAAGTGAAGCTATCTTCAGTTAACGTCCTTCAATGTGATAAACAATCGTGCTTTAACATACAGGTTTTGGATAAAGCCGAATTAGCCGCCGCAATTGGAATACCCACAGCCATTGCCCTTCTGAGGGCTCGGATTGAAGAACATCTCGAATAAATCGCAAAAAGCAGTTCGTAACAACATTCAGGAGCTAGATAGTTTTTCTGGCTCCTGAATGTTGTTACGAACATGCACCTTAGCGCTTAAGACTCGTGGTCTGCCAGTCAGCTACGATGCGGGCCCATTTCCTGTGCAAATCGCGTTCACGGTCGATAAACATGATGGCAAACGCGATAAACAGCAGCACGCTCGCCACCGCAATGGCGTGCAGGCCCATGCGCTCAATACACCAGTTGCCCAGCACGGCGCCAAACACAAAGGTGAGGATCACGCCAAAGTACAGTGCGCCGTTTTCCAAAAAGCCGCGCTTGTGGGTGATGATATAGTCGTCCACGTTTTGCAGGGCGTTGCGCAAGTTGCCGATGCACATGGTCGTAGCGATGCCGTGTCCATGAATCTTGCGGAAGCTCTCGACCTGCATACCGCAAGCAAACGAGGTAAGGCAGTTGGCGAGCAGGTTGTAACCGCCACCGGGGATAAAGCTCACGCCCAGCAAGATGACGGCTTCAAAGAACACCGTCACCTGACGCCAGTGGATCACGCTGCCAAAACGCTCGTGTACCAGGTCGGCAAGCATAATACCCACGGCAAACGACACCACGGGGAAGAAATAGCGACCCGCAAGTGCCCAATTGCCCTCCGAGATGCTCACGCCCACCAGCAGGATGTTGCCCGTCTGCGCGTTGGCGAAAACATGATCGCGCCCAATGTACGAATACACATCCATAAAGCCACCGGCGAGCGCCAAGATGATGCCCAGCTCAATGGACTCCGATATCTGTTTGGCACGCTGCATCGTCGTGCATCCTCCTTGTTGACGACCCTCTCGTGCGTTGGCGGAAACATAGCCGCCGTTCATACTGTAACCCATTGACAACATGGCGTGCGCGCGAGACGACCCCTTCGACACGGGGATACACAGTCTGGAAACAAACGGCGGGCGAGGCGCCGACACCCGCATCGACGCGCCGATCCGCCAGCTCATGTACTCCACCAGTCTTTTTAGCCCTGTCCCAAAAAGACTGGTTACAATTACGTGCAGCATACAAACACCGGGAGGGATCGTGGCAAAAAAGCCTCAGCACGCTCAGAACAACCAGCGCAGTCAGCAGGGCAAACAGGGCCAGCAGCAAAAGCGCGGCGGTAAGGCCCAGGTCACGGCCTCCCCCGCCACCCGGGCCGCGCACACCCCGGCTGCGCCCGCCCGCCCCTGGCGCCCGGGCCGCGATAGGTTCCTCCCCGTCAGCCGCGCCGACATGGATGCACGCGGTTGGGACCAGTGCGACTTTGTCTACATCTGCGGCGACGCCTACGTGGACCACCCCAGCTTTGGTATGGCCATCATCAGCCGCGTACTCGACGCACACGGCTACAAAGTGGGCATTATCTGTCAGCCCGACTGGACCGACCCCGCCAGCATCACGGTGCTCGGCGAGCCGCGCCTGGGCTTTCTCGTCAGCGCCGGCAACATGGACTCCATGGTCAACCACTATTCGGTGACCAAGCACCGCCGCCACACCGACGCCTATACCCCTGGTGGCGAGGAGGGGCGCCGTCCCAATCGTGCCGTCACGGTCTACGGTAACCTCATCCGCCAGACGTTCAAGGACGCCCCCGTCATCATCGGCGGCATCGAGGCAAGCCTGCGCCGTCTGGCCCACTACGACTACTGGCAGGACAAGCTCAAGCGCTCGGTACTGCTCGACTCGGGCGCCGACATCCTCATCTACGGCATGGGCGAGCACGCGATTGTCGAGATCGCCGACGCGCTCGACGCGGGACTGCCCGTCGACCAGATCACCTATATCAACGGCACCGTCTACCGCACGGGTTCGCTCGACGAGGTCTACGACTACGACCTGCTGCCCAGCTGGGACGACCTTACCGCCGACAGGCTCAACTACGCGCGCAGCTTTAATGTGCAGCAGCAGAATATGGACCCCATCACCGGTCATCGCCTGGTAGAGCCCTACCCCAACAGCGTCTATGTGGTGCAAAACCCGCCGTCGGCGACGCTCACTACCGATGAGATGGACGAGGTGGCAGAGCTCCCCTACGCACGCGATTGGCATCCCGATTACGACGCGGCGGGCGGCGTGCCGGCCTTTGCCGAGATCAAGTTTTCCATTAGCTCCAACCGCGGGTGCTTTGGCGAGTGCTCGTTTTGCGCGCTCACCTTCCACCAGGGCCGCGTGCTGCAGATGCGCGGCCACGACTCAATCATGCGCGAGGCCGAGCTGCTCACACGCGACCCGGAGTTTAAGGGCTACATCAACGACGTGGGCGGCCCAACGGCAAACTTTAGCCGCCCTGCCTGCGACAAGCAGCTCAAGCACGGCGTATGCAAGAACAAGCGCTGCCTGTGGCCGAGCGTGTGCAAGAACATGGTGGTCGACGAGAGCGGCTACACGCAGCTGCTGCGCGACCTGCGCCAGCTGCCGGGCGTCAAAAAGGTCTTCGTCCGCAGCGGCATCCGTTTTGACTACACCATGGCAGATGCCTCGGACGAGTTTTTGCGCGAGCTGCTGGAACACCATGTCTCGGGCCAGCTGCGCGTAGCGCCCGAGCATGTGAGCGACGCGGTGCTCTCCGTAATGGGCAAGCCGAGCCGCGCCGTCTACGACGCGTTCTGCCGTAAATTTGAACGCTTGAACCGCGAATACGGACTCAAGCAGTACGTAGTGCCATACCTAATCTCGAGCCACCCCGGCTCGACCATGAAGGAAGCTGTGGACCTTGCCGAGGCCGTGCGCGACATGGGCTACATGCCCGAGCAGGTGCAGGACTTCTACCCCACCCCGTCCACCATGTCGACCTGCATGTACTACACCGGCGTAGATCCGCGTACCATGCAGCCAATCTACGTGGCGCGCGACCCGCACGAGAAGGCCATGCAACGCGCGCTCATCCAGTATCGCAAGCCCGAGAACTACAAGCTGGTGCGCGAGGCGCTGGAAAAAGCCGGGCGTCGTGACCTGATCGGCTACACCAAACACTGTCTAATCCGCCCCGTGCCGCCGCGCCCGGGTGAGACGTCTGCTGGCGGTGGGCATGGCACCGGCAAGAAAGGCGGCAAGCCGCACGGTGGCGCTGGCGGCAAGGGACCCAAAGGCAGCAAGGGGCACGGCGGCATGTCGCGTGCACAGAACACTGCCGGGCGCAACCGTGCAGCTCAGGGGCGTCAGGGCGCCAACGGAGGCGGGCGTCGCAACTAGGGCAGCGGCGCGCTCGCTGCGCCCATCCCACACGCGTGGCGCAGCGAGCGCATAGCCTCAACGAGGATGACGCCGGCGATAGCGACCGTGATTACCACGTCGAGCGGTGTGTTCACAAACCACAACAGACCCATCAGGTACGACCCGGCGTTAAAGGCAAAGTGCAGCAGGATCGTGTAGCGGAGCTTTCCGGTGGTCACGAGCACCCAGCCAAAGATGAGGCCGGCGGCACCCGCATAGCAGCCCTGTACCCAGTTCATGTGCATAAAACCGAAGATTGCCGCCTGCAGCACAATCGCCGCGGCGATACCCCACGTGCTTGGTGCCGCCCAGGGCACCATGGCGCCGTCCTGCGCGCTCGCACGACGCCTGCGCTTCCAAAGCGGGCGGCACTGCGGATTAAACGCTCGTAGCGAAAACTCAAAAACAATGCCGCGCACCAGCAGCTCCTCGCAAAACGGAGCGCCGAGCACCGTGGTCAGGACGGCCAGATAGCTCGTGTCGCCCATGCCTGTTTCCTCGACAAGCTCGCTGTAGTCGGCCGCAGCCTCGGGCAGCAGCGACAGCACGGCGTCGGTCACGTAGCCAACGACCACCTGCAGGGCAAGGCCGATCACGATAACGCAGGCGATGCGCCTCCATGCTTTGCCTGCTCCCCCGCCAAGCGGGCGCTCGCCCTGCCAGCGCGTCATAAACGAGCGCGGCCACAGATTACGCCACCACAGCAGCGCCATCAAAAACGACGCCATCTGCGCGGCAGCCTGAAGCAATTGAATATCGAGGTCGTCAATCGAAAAGCCCATGAACACCGATGCGACGCCCAGAGCGGAGAACAAAACCACGCTCAGGGCGATATCGGCAGCGACGACGCCAAAACAGGCAAACGCCCAAACCAGCGCATTGAGCATGCCAACCTCCTCCCGACGGGTAGTCATATAAGAACGTCCCCAACGACTAGTCATTGGGGACGTTCTTCAACGACCAGCCGTTGGGGACAGTCTTTGCCAAAGGCCCCGTTGGGCGAGATGTCGAACGGGAAGGTGCCGCAGCGATTGAACGCGGCGATGAACATGCGAATGGCGTTGGACGGCGTGGTGCCCACGAGCTGGGTTGCCGCCGCGAAGGCCGCCTTTTCCTCGGGCAAGACCTTCGCGACAACCGGGGTCATGTGTTCTGCCATGGCGCTTCCTTTTTGAAACGACGGTGGTGCGGATAGATGCGGGCCACGCGGCTGGGCGACGGGCTGTGAAGGCAACCCGATTGGCCCGCATCCGAAGTTTGTTTCTGCGGCGTTGGTATTACTTGGTATTCCTAAGTATTACCCCGCAGATAGAATACCACACCCGGCCCCATAGGGACGGAGGAAAACGGATCATTTTGTTGCTGGGTTAGTATTTAGAGCGTGATGATATCCGAGATATCGAGGGCCTGAGCGTCGGTGGCGTCGTGCGTGGCAAGAAGGAACGTGCGGCCATCGAGTAAGTCGAGCACGACCTCGGCGCACGCATCGCGCGCGGCGGCATCCAGGCCGGTAAAGGGCTCGTCCAGAATCACCGCGCTGCCCGGGCACAACAGGGCGCGGGCGATCTCGACGCGGCGGCGCTGCCCGCCCCCATATCAGCCCTTTGCGCAAAACGGCAATGCCCCGTCCACGCAAATACATGAACGGGGCATTGTTCAAATTGTGCCGTCAGTGACTCTTGTGCGCCAGCGCCTTCTGTCTTTAGCTAAGCTCGGGCCAGTAACCCTTGTTGGCCTCGATCATGTCGTCGAGGACTTCCTTGGCAACCTTCATCGAAGGCACGGTCTTGTTGAGCGTAAAGGCCTTGAGCGCCTTCTCGTACGAACCCTCGATCGTAGCCTCGACCACGAGCTTCTCGGAGTTCAGCTGCTGCATCATAAGACCCTGCTGGAACAGCGGAATGTTGTCGCGGCTGATGACCTCGGGGCCGTTCTTGCCAATGTAGGCAGGCAGCTCGACCATGGCGTCGTAGGGCATGTTGGGGATAGCGCCCTTGTTCTCGCAAATGACCAGGAAGCGCTGCTTGGTGTCGTTCTTCAGAGCGATAGCCAGATCGGCAATCCAGTCGCCGTGGCTGCCCGCATAGAACGTGCTCTCGTCGATCTCGCCCGTCTTCTCGTAATGGTCGATGCCATCAAAGAGGTTCTTCTCGCGCGTCTCCTCAACCTCATTCGCACGGGTGCGCTCGGGGTTGGAATGCTCGACGAACTCCTTCTGCTGCAGGTAGTAGTTCAGGTACGTGTTGGGCAGGTACTCCGGGAAGCACTCCATGATCTCGTACTCGCCCTTCCAGACGTAGTACCAGCTGCCCTTGGTGTGGCGGTTCTGCTCGGGGTGCTCGTCGGTGGCTTCCTCGGGCTTCTTGGACATCAGCGAGCTCATGCCCTTGAGGTACGAATCGGGCAGCAGGATCTCATGCTCCTTGATGTACTCGCGCAGCTGCGGGAGCACCTCCTCGCCCTTGTGGCGAATCGAGGTGAACCAACCAAAGTGGTTGAGGCCAAAGTAATCGTACTCGACATCCTTCTTGTCGATATCGAGTGCGGCGCAAACCACGTCGATGATCGCGATCGGCATGTCGCAGATGTTGATGATGCGAGCGTTGGGACGCAGCACGCGGCAGCCCTCGGAGACGATGGCAGCGGGGTTGGAGTAGTTGAGAATCCAGTAGTCCTTCTTGGCGTACTTCTCAACGTCATCGATCAGCTCGACCATGGGGAAGATGGTGCGCATGCCGTAGGCAAGGCCGCCGCAGCCGCAGGTCTCCTGACCAACGCAGCCGTGACGCAGCGGAATCTTCTCGTCCTGCTCGCGCATGGCATAGCCGCCCACGCGCATCTGGGCAAACACGAAGCTCGCGTCGGTAAAAGCCGTCTCCTTGTCGGTGGTCACCGTGAGCTTGATGTCCAGGCCAAGGTCCTCGTGCAAAATCCAGTCCACGAGCACGCCGATCTTGCGCTGGCGCTCCTCGTTGATGTCGTACAGACGAATCTCGTCAACGTCGAGCTCGTCCTTGCGCAGGGCGATGGACTTGACGATGCCGGGGGTAAAGGTGGATCCGCCACCACACAGAGTAATGATCATTGTTTACTGCTCCTTCTCAATTGCGTTTTCGACCTTGTC
>CAUDZT010000048.1 GCA_958453935.1 uncultured Collinsella sp.
GCCCATCATCTTATCGATGGCGTCCTGAACCTCGCCCTCGAACTTTTTCATTCCCTCGTGTAAACGACGCTGACCGTCTTCAGAGCGCAACTCCTCCATTTGTTCGGGCGAAATACCCAGTAGCTCGCCCAGCACGCCCATCATCTCGTTTCGCACGCGCTCACTAGTATCCTCGTCAGCAAAACGGCGCACCTCGGCGCGCGCCAGCAAATCGACCGTCATACGCTCCTTGCCGTTAAGCCCCAGGTCGGACCACGCGAGCATGTACGGCCAGGAGCGCTCGGCAAACGAACGGGACGAAACGATCGGCGCCGTCGGCAACATGCGGCGGGCAGCCTCGCCCTGACGCACGAGCATCAGCAGCAGCGAGCAGGCCTCAGGCTTGCCAGCGGCCATCGGGATGTCGTCGAAAGATCGATTGCGGTCCACGTGCGCCTCAAGCGCGCCATCGATCTCACCCGGCTCGACCCCGCCGAGCAGCTGTGCCGCGCGGTCGAGCATATCGACCGGACCGTCGAGCGTCGAGAGCGCCTGCGCCAGCACGCGCTCCATACAATCTTCCACCGCGTTGAGCGTCACGAGCTCTTGGGGCACCACGGCAGACGCGCGGTTGCGCACACGCGCCACAAACTCAAGCGTCGACAGGTACACATCGCCAAAGGGCGCGTAATCGCCCTGGTAGCCGCCGCAAAGCGCCGGCGCCGCCAGCGCGTACTCGGTTTTGGACAGCGGACTCAACGCCATCGCACCCAGCTCGAGCGCCGTATCCTCCAGCATGAGGCCCAGCGTGCGAGAGCGCAGGCGCTCGGCGTCGCCCGCCGACACATCGCGGTCGAGCACGCGCGCGGCATCCGGCGCATCGCGCTCAACCGTGCGAATATGCAGGCGCTCGGCAATGGCGCGAACGGCGGCACAGCGAGCAGCCTCGGCCTCCTCCTGCGCCGGCGTAAAGATGCGGTTGCGCCCCAGCACCAGGCCAATCACATTACGTGGGCCCAGAGCGTCGACGGCCAGCGCCGCCAGCAGGGACGACGGCAAGTCGCCCTCGAGTGCCACCACGGCGCGCGACGCACCGTGGGCCCGGGCGTTGCCGCGCACGGCAAGCACCAGCGCCTGCCACAGCCACTCCTCGGAACGGAACTCGGGCAGTTCGTGATCTTCCAGGGCATCGAGCATCACGCCGCGCTGAATCTCCTGAACCAGCAGGCTCTCCTCAAAACACGGCGCCTGGGCCACCACGCGACCGCAGTCGTCGAGCACAAACGAACCGCCGGTATACACCGACTCGTCATAGGCACCGACCGGCGCCATGCAGGCAAACCACACGCTGCGCTTGGATGCGATCTTGCGGTAGGCGCCGCTGCGAACGGCGGCAATGGCAGTAGTCTCGCGGTCGGTCATGTCAAACGCGTTGAATTGGAAATACGCAATGAGGTCAACACCGGTCGGCAACATCTCGAGCTCGCGGTCCAAGTCAAAAATCACGGCGATGCGCACGCCATCCACGTCGAACACCGGCGGCGCCCAACGCGTGTCGTTGTTCTCGCCACGCTGCAGGGCAATGCTCGAACGCGCCGGCACCACATGACCGTCCTTGAGCATCATGTAGTCGAGTAGCGGCTGGCCCTCAAACGAAACCGCCGCGGGCACGATGCAGATCATGTCAAGCTCCTGGATGCGCTCGGCGACACCAGTCAAGCCGGCAAGCATGTCGTGCTCAAAGTCGGCAGCGCCCACCAGGCCACCGGGCATGGCGCCCATAAAGAGCGGAGCCGGAACGCACAGCACGCGCGCCCCGCGCTCGTGGGCCAGACGAGCCTGGTCCTCGATGCGGCCGCAAATGCCCTCAATATCACCCAGGCGCATATCGATCTGTGCAAGCGCGAGCTTCATGGCTCAGCCCTTTCCGTCGTTAACCATCGAAATCGTAGTAAAAGCGCCGGCCGCATGATGCAGTCGGCGCTCGCATGTGCATATGCTAGCTATGATACCCCGAGCGGGGGCGCGCTCCTAGAACGTCGCGGACCACAGCCCGTGCAGGTTGCAGTAGGCATAGACGGTACCGGTCTTGGAACCGCCGGCAAAAAACGTCGCGGGCTTCATGCCGGGCTCAAGGTAATGGACCTCTAAGCGGCCCTCGGCCTCAAGGGCGATCCACTCAATATAGTGCTCGGGCAGGCTGGGGTGCTCGACCGAGCCAACGCGTGCGCGAATCACGTGACCGTCGCGCTCGGTCTCGACAACAGGCACGTGCTTCTCGTGCGCCGCGTCCTCAGTGTTTGCGGTCAGTTCCGTGCAACCGGCAGGGGTTGCAGCGTCGTTGCCAAGGGCGGCAATGAGCTTACCGTCGGGGTCCTTAAAGAATTTCGCCATGATGTTCTCCTTTGCTGACGCGCCAATGTTCTTGATGGTTCTTATGCCCAAAGGCAGACAAACCATCCACGGCATTGCAAATGAACACATAACGGGCGGGGACGATGGGGCAGCGTGCGCTATCCGCCCTGGCGGCCCCACCCGAGCGGGTTAGCGCCCGTCGCCGCCCAGCAGCGCCAGAACATCTTCGCGGGTAAACAGCGCCGACGAGATGCCGTCGCCGCCGAGCACGCTGTTGACCAGGTCGCGCTTGGACTCCTGCATCTGCATAATGCGCTCCTCGATCGTGTCCTTGGCGATGAGCTTGTACACGGTCACGGTATGTTGCTGGCCAATACGATGCGCGCGGTCAGTCGCTTGGTCCTGCGCCGCCACGTTCCACCACGGGTCGTAGTGGATGACCACGTCGGCCGCCGTCAGGTTGAGGCCCACGCCGCCCGCCTTGAGCGAGATCAAAAAGACCGGCACCTCGCCCGCCTGGAACTGTGCGACCATCTTGGCGCGGCTCTCTTTAGACGATGCGCCCGTGAGCTTAAGGAAGGCGATATCCTCCTTGGCCAGGCGCTTGCCAATGATATCGAGCATGCCCGTAAACTGGCTGAACAGCAAGATGCGATGACCACCGTCGAGTGCGCCGTGCACGAGCTCCATGCACGTATCGAGCTTGGCGCTCCCCGCCTTGTAATCCTCGTAGTGTAGACGCGGGTCGCAGCAGATCTGGCGCAGCTTGGTGAGCTCGGCAAGTACCTTGAGCTTGTCCTTCTTAAACTCCCCGGCCTCGCGGTGCTGCACCTGCTGGGCGATGCGGTCCTGGTTGGCCAGGTAGAGCTTGCGCTGCTCGCCGGTGAGCTGCGCCATGACCGTATCCTCGATCTTCTCGGGCAGGTCGGCCACCACGTCTTCCTTTACGCGGCGCAGCACAAACGGCGACACGAGCGCTTGCAGGCGGGCGGCACTGTCGCCCTCGGCATGCTCGACCGGGCTTTCGAAGCGCTTTGCAAACGATTCACGCGTACCCAGCAGGCCCGGCATCAAAAAGTCGAAGATGCTCCAGAGCTCGGATAGGCGGTTTTCGATGGGCGTGCCCGTCAGGGCAAAGCGCACGCCGGCAGGCAGGCGCTTGGCGGCGCGCGCCACCTGCGTGAGCGGATTTTTAATGTACTGTGCCTCATCGAGCACCACGCGGGCAAAATCCTGCTCGACGTACTCGTCGATATCGCGCCGCATAAGGTCATACGACGTCACGACCACGCTATGCTCGGCCACGCCGGCGATCTGCACGCGGCGTTGCGCCTTGGCGCCCACAATGGCGCACACATCGAGCGACGGGGCAAAGCGCTCCAGCTCGGCAGTCCAGTTGTACACGAGTGAGGCCGGGCATACCACGAGCGTGGGCTTGGTGTCCCCCGCCTCCACGCGCGCCAGGATATGCGCGATCATCTGGAGCGTTTTGCCCAGGCCCATATCGTCGGCCAAGATGCCGCCAAGGCCCAGGTGTTCGAGCGAGCCGAGCCACTGGTATCCGTCGACCTGGTAGCCGCGCATCGTTGCCTTGAGCGATGCCGGCACCGTAAAGTCCATCTTGCCAAGCGTGTCCAGGCGCTCGACGGTACGGCGGAACGCGGCGTCGCGATCGGCCTCAAGCGCCGGCGTGCGTGCGAGCATGCTATCGACAAAAAGGGTGCTCGACGCGGGGAGCGACACGCCGTCGAGCAGGTCGACGGCATCGACGCCCAGATCTTCGGCAAGGCCAAACGCAGCGCGCGCTCCCTCATCCAGGCGCACGATGTCGCCGGACGTCAGGCGCGCAAACGTCTGGTGGCGCTTGTACGAGTCCAGATAGATGGCAAGATCTGCCGCCGAAAGCCCGCTCGCGCCCAGCTCGACATCGAGCAGATTGCTCTTGACGGTCGCACGAACCGAGAGCTTGGGCGCGGGGCGCACCGAAATCTGGCGCAGACGGTCGCTGAGCATGACCTCACCCAGCTCGGACAGGGCGGACAGGCCCTCGGTCAGCAAGTGGAACAGGCTCTCATCATCGCGCTCCTCAAACGCCAGGCCGCCCTCTTGGAAATCGAAGTACATGGCAGCCGTGTCCATAACGCGAAACTCCGCCACCACGTCGCGGGGCGGCACGCCGGGGCGCTGCTCTTCAAAGGGACTGCCCGGAGCGCCCAGGCTAAAGAGATCCGCCGACCAATCGCCGTAGGTAACCGTAATTTTGCAGATCACGAGCCCATCGTCGACGCCGATTGCCATGGCAAAGCTCGGCTCGGGCGCCACGGTATCGAGCGCGGCGGGCGCGGTGAGGTCGGTGTAGTCGCGCAAAATGGGCAGCGCCATACGGCAGAACTCACCCACCTGCTCGGCGGCAATATGGGCGGGCGTGCGGCACGGCAGCAAGCGCGACAAAAAAGGTGCGGCATGCTGAGCAAATGCAGCGTCGGTACGGCGCGCGCGGCGCGTGTCAACCAAGTAGGCGGCATCGCCCGACGCAAAGCAGTACATATCGGCGGGCAGGCGCAGGTCATAGCTACCACCAGCCGCCGGCGCGATTTTGGCGGCAAGGAGTGGTGGACGCTTAGAGGACGCCTCGTCCTCCCCTTGCGGAGACAGCTCAACCGCCACGTCGTAGGTGCGATGCGTCGTCGTCCCCCGCGACCAGGCGGGCTCAAAGGAGATGGTCTGGCCGCGCAGCAGGTCCAGCACATATACGATGCTATGCTCGGACAGCGGCAACTGACGCTCGGCAACAAAACCGCTGCGGGCAAAGTCGTACGACGCCGAACGCGAGCTTGTGATGTCATCGAGATAGGCAACTGTCGTCACAACAAGGTTGAGCAGCTTTGTCGATGTTTCGTCAAAGGCCTCAGGTGAATGAACAAACGTGAGCTTCTTGCCATAGGAGAACGTGCCGCCGCTCACGTAGGCATCGGCCATGCCGTCGATGTCCTTGACCACGTAGGAGACCGATCCACAGCGAATGCGAAGCTCAAGCGCCCAGCTAAAGCGGTCGGCAAACAGTGGATTGTAGTACGGCACCAGCGAGGGCTCCAACACCGCCTTGGGGGCATCGGAATCCACACTGCTGGCGAGCTTGCGGCGCATGCTCGCCAGCTCATCCATGCGCGCGTCCGAAAGATCGGAGAGCGCCGCCATGAGGCTGGGACTCGTGGGGACGGGCGCCGGAAAGGGAAAGTTGGGATTGACGGCCGGCGCTTTGGGCGCGGTGCGCGCGGGCTGTTTCGGCTGCGCCGTAAACGTGCGGACCGGCGTGCGCAAACCTTCGACGGGCTCGGCGCCGCTGGCATCCAGATACGCCAGAGCCGTGGCAATAGCGTGCTTGCACATACCGGGGTAACGATAGGCGGCGGGGCAATCGCAGTCGTAGTCGATCACCTCGTGCTCGTCCATGTCGAGCGCCACGTGCGTCTTGTACAGGTCGCCACGCGAACCGCGCACCGAGCCCTCGACCGTCACGTTTTTGGAGAAGCGCGAGCCGCTGTCCTCGATCGACAGCACGGCGCCGTTGAGCATGAGCGAACGCCCCTTCATAAAGGTGCCGCTCAACGCCGCCTCTTTGCGAAGCGCCTGCACAAACGTCCCCTGCGCCATCACTTCCTCCAATCTCACCCGGGGTAGCTTAGATCACCGTCACGCGGCCCTGGTTACCCACAATGGCCTTGGCCTCGGCCAGCAGCGGAATCGAACGCGCGTTGACCTTGGCAGGTACCTCGGCACGCAGCACGCGCCCGTCCACCTGCTCGATAAAGATCTCCACGCGGTCGCCGCCCGGGTTGGCGGTGAGCACCGTGGCCAGGCGCGCCATATTGCCCTGGCTAAAGCGGCTGTTGGGCACCATAACCTCAAACACCTTGGGCTTGTTGTTCTCCTCGTTGAGCTCCAGCGGCACGATCTCCTGCGCGATGATCTGGTCCCCGCGGTCCGAGCGCTCGAGCTTGCCCTTAATGCGCACAAACGCATCGGACAGCTGTGCACCGGTCTCGGGATCGACCTCGCCGTACAGGTACCCCTCGGCCTCCTTGTAGGTCTTGGGGAACACCACGACCGTGGCCTCGCCTTCCATGTCCTCGAGCTGCACAATACCCATGGGGTCGCCGTTTTTGGTCACGCGCTTGGACACGCTCGAGACCATGCCGGCCCACCACAGCGCCTTGCCCTCGGGAATCTCCTGGTTGATGGTACCGCCCGTGGGGTTTTGTACCTCGTAGCCGGTATCGATCTGCGAGAACGAGAAGTCGCGTGCCTTGGCTAGTGCATACTCAAACGGGCGCAGCGGGTGGTCCGAGACATAGATGCCCAGAACCTCCTTCTCCTGGCTCAGCTTAAGATGGCGGTCCCACTCCTGGCCATCCGGATCGGGCACGCTCACCTCAAAGCCCGAGCCCTCAACATCGCCGAACATGTCGAAGAACGACGTCTGGCCGCTCGCACGATCCTTCTGGCGCTTCACAGCGGCATCGATGATGTTCTCGGGGTTGTTCTTATCCACAAAGTGCATCATCTGGCGACGCGGATACCCCGTGGAGTCGAAGGCACCTGCCTTGATGAGCGATTCGATCACGCGACGGTTAGCCTGGCTCGAGTCCACGCGCTCGACAAAGTCGTGCAGCGTCTTAAACGGGCCGCCCGCCTCGCGCTCGGCGATAATCGCCTGCGCCACGCCGGTGCCCACGCCGCGGATGCCGGCCAGACCAAAGCGCACGCCCTCCTTGGTAGCCGTGAACTCGGTACCGGACTCGTTGACATCTGGCGACAGCACGGGGATGCCGTCGTGACGGCACGCCGAGACGTAGTGAACGATCTTGTCGGTCTTACCCGTGTAGGACGTCAGAACGGCCGCCATGTACTCGTGCGGATAGTGCGCCTTGAGCCACGCCGTCTGCATAACCAGGATGGCGTAGCCGGCGGAGTGCGACTTGTTGAAGGCGTAAGATGCGAACTCGAGAACATCGTCCCAAATCTTCTGGGCGACCTCGCGCGTGTAGTTGTTCTTGATAGCGCCGTTCATCCAGTGGTCGTAGGTGGTCTCGTCCGAGCCATCCTCCCAGTGCAGCACCGTCGACGTGAGCAGCTTGATCTTTTTCTTAGCCACGGGTTTACGGATACGCGAGTCCGATTCGCCCTTGGAGAAGCCGCACATCTCGACGGAGATGAGCATAACCTGCTCCTGGTAGACCATGGTGCCGTAGGTTTCGCCCAGGATGTCGTCCAGGCGGTCGTCGTAGGAAACCGCCGGTTCCTTGCCGTTCATACGGTTGATGTAGGACGAGACCATGCCGGCGCCCAGCGGGCCCGGGCGGTACAGAGCGATCAATGCCACGACGTGCTTGTACTCGGTGGGCTTCATGTTCTTGATCGTGGCCGTCATGCCGGCGGACTCGACCTGAAAGACGCCGGCGGTGTGGCCGGAACCCATGAGCTTAAAGATCTCGGGGTCGTCAAAGGGAATCTCTTCCTCTTTGATGTCGATGCCGAAGTTCTTCTTGATGTTTGCCTTTGCCTTGGAGATAACAGTCAGCGTGCGCAGGCCCAAGAAGTCCATCTTGAGCAGGCCCATGTCGGCAACGGTATGGCCCTCGTACTGGGTAATCTCGACGCCGCCCTTGGTGTCGAGCTTGGTGGGCACGTGCTCGTTGACGGGGTCGCGGCAGATCAGAACGGCGCACGCGTGCACGCCCTCGCCACGGGTGAGGCCCTCGATTGAGAGCGCCGTGTCGATGATGCGGCGGGCGTCGTCGTCCTTTTTATAGGCCTCGGCAAAATCGGGGTTAAACAGATCCTCTTTGCCGGGCTGCTTGTCGAGCACTTGCTTGAGCTTGACCTTGGGGTCGCTCGAGACCATCTTGGACAGGCGCTGGCCCATGTAGACCGGGTAGTCCAGAACGCGCGCGGCGTCGTTGATGGCCTGCTTGGCCTTAATGGTCGAGTAGGTGATGACGTGGGTGACCTTCTCGGGACCGTAGAGCTGGCGAACGTGCTCCACGACCTCGAGGCGCCGCTCATCGTCGAAGTCCATATCGATATCGGGCATCTCGGTACGCTGCGGGGACAGGAACCTCTCGAACATCAAGCCGTTCTCGAGCGGGTCGAACGCGGTGATGTTCATGGCGTAGGCGACGATAGCGCCGGCGGCCGAGCCACGGCCGGGGCCGACGCCGATGCCGTTGTCCTTGGCCCATTGCACGTACTCGGCGACGATCAAAAAGTAGGCGGCAAAGCCCTTGTCGCAGATGACCTTGTATTCGTACTCAAAGCGCTCTTTGATGTTGACGCCGCCGATCTCGCGCGTGGCCCAGTCGTCACCGTAGTGTTGGCGCAGGCCCTTCTCGCACTCGCGGCGGAACTGGCTCTCGTGCGTCTCGCCGGGATCGAGCAACGGGAAGCGCGGCAGGATGATGGAGTCCCAGTCCAGCTCAACGTAGCACTTGTCGGCAATCTCGAGCGTGTTGTCGCAGGCCTCGGGGCAATACGGGAACATCGCCCGCATCTCCTCCTCGGTCTTCATGTAAAACTCCGAGCCGGTCATGCGCATGCGGTTGGGGTCGTCGACCTTGGCGTTCATGCCAATACACATGATGACGTCCTGCACGGGCGCGTCCTCGCGGCGCAGGTAGTGGAAGTCGTTGGTGGCGATAACCTTGACGCCCACCTGTTTGGCGATGTCGATGAGCGTGCGGTCCATCTGCTCGTCGGTCAGGCCGTTGTCGGTGGTGATGCCGTGTTCCTGGATCTCGATGTAAAAATCGCCGGGGTCAAAGGTATCGCGGAAGGTCTCGGCCCACTTGATGGCGCCTTCCATGTCACCGCGGTCGATGTATTTGGGGATAATGCCCGCGATGCAGGCGCTGGTGCAGATCATGCCCTTGGCGTGGCGGCGCAGGTTGTCGAGCGTCACGCGCGGCTTGTAGTAAAAGCCCTGCACGGCGGCCTCGGAAACCGTCTGCATCAGGTTGACGTAGCCCTCCTGGTCCTTAGCCAGAAGGATCATGTGATAAAGCTCGGGCTTATGGTCGCGGGCGAGCGTCTCGTCCGGCGTAAAGTAAACCTCGCAGCCAAAGATGGGCTTGATGACCAGAGGCGGCTTGAGCTCGTCGATGTTGCCCTTCTCGTCCCACATGGCCATGTCCTTCACATACTGGGCATGCTCGCGCGGGTTTGACTCAGGATCGGGCTCCACCAGCTCGTCGCGGCGGTCCTTTTCCAAGAAGGCCTTGTCGTGGCTCCAGGTTTTGTACTCGGGCGTGTTGTGGTTAACGGCGTCACAGGCCAGCGCTAGGTCGGGCACGCCATACATGTAGCCGTGGTCGGTAATGGCGACGGCAGGCATGCCCAGCTCAACGGCGCGGTTGACCATATCCTGGATACGGGTTGCGCCGTCGAGCATGGAAAAGACGGTGTGGTTGTGCAGATGGACGAATGCCATGTGATGAGCTCCGATGCGGGTTCGTGTTCTGACTGAACGATTTTACCGCACGGCACGGACAGCACCCGAACCTAGCCAAACCCACACGGCTCCTATTGAGTTGCGGTGAAATACGGACTGTTTGGCGGCTTTTTTGGCCAAAACAGTCCGTATTCCACCGCAAGTTATTGAGGGCTAGAAGTTGTAGGTGACTACTTGAGGTTCGGCGGGTTCGACGAAGATGGCTGGATCGGGCTGCTCCACGCGGACGAACTTGACGGTCACGGCCTCAAAGCCCGCCTTGTGCAGAACATCGGCGTAGACGCGCGCCTGCAGGGCGTGCTTCTCCTGCAGCTGATCCGGCGTCTCGTCCGGTGTGCCGCCCGTCTTGTAGTCGATGACCAGCGCGCATGACGAATCCGCCGGGTTCGTCGCCAAAGCGTCGATGGCGCCCTCGGCATATGCACCGTAGCGAGCGATGTCCTCGTCCTCGCAGCCCAGCGAAAAGAACGGCACCTCGGCGCGAACGCACGGCCACGCGAGCAGGTCGGTACGAACAGCCGACTTGAGCCAGCGGTCCAGGGCAACGTCGAAGCGTTCGCGCTGCTCCGGCGTCAGGCGCCACAGACGCGCCAGCGCTTCGGCGCGCGCGGTGGGCAGCTCATCGGCACCCATCTCGATGAGCCACTGGCAGGCAGCGTGGAAGGCCGAGCCCAGCGCCATGGGATTGCCGGCGGGCTCGACAGCAGCCACGTCCGCATCCGTCATCTCGGAACCATCCGACTCCGCATCGTCGCCAGCCTCGTCCATGGGCACCCGCGTCACGGCGGCACGGTCTTCGGCCTCGGCATGCAGCGCCGCGGCAATCGACGAATAGCTGTACGAATCACGCGCCGGGAACGGACACGTGCCCATGCGCACGCCCGCCGCCTGGGGATATACGAGTTCAAACGAATCGGGCGACGGGTCGGCGGGGCCGGGCGCGACCGGGCGATCGGCGGCAGCATCGGCACCCTCCGCCTCCGCATCACCGCGAACGAGCCTACCCTCGGCATCCAGTGAAGCGTTGGCCTCAAACGCCTGCTCGCCAAACGTAAAGTCCGCGAGCGAGATGAGCTCGTAGTCGCCCGGCTGGGAGTTGTCGAACACCAGGCGGTCGGCATCGAGCTGCGGCATGTCCAGGGCATCCGTCGGCAAAATGCGTCGCAGCACGTCGTAGGTCAGATCGGTCTCGGCGTCGAAGGTCGGCGCGCACACCTTGCCGCGGCTCACGCCGGCATCCATCGCCAGAATGACCAGCTCTCGCGCACGCGTCATGGCGACATAGAGTAACCGAGCCCGCTCCTCGAGCGAAAGCTGCAGGTCGTCGTTGCGCAGGCGAACGAATGCCTCGGCGGGAGAACCCGTCGCGCAGACGTCCTCCATGAGCTCCGGCGGCAACCATAGCGACGTGCCCTTGCCCTTAAACGCATGATCAAACTGCTTTTTGACGTCATCGCCCTTTACGAACGTGCCGTCCGCGAGTTTAACGCCGTCGAAGCGTGCCGGCAGTGCCACGACTTGCGCCCCACCGTCGACGCGACCCATCTGTGCCGCACCCGAGGACTTACGCACGCCAAAACACTCGGCAACCGCTACGACCGGATACTCCAGACCCTTGGACGCATGCACCGTCATGATGCGTACCGCGCCGTCGCCCTCCTCGTTGAGCGCGCCCGGGGCCTCCTTGCCCGCCAAGAAGCGGTCGAAGGCGAGCGCAATGGAGCGCGGCGAGTTGCCGAGCTCGGCCTCTGCCTCGGCCACGGCGTCGAGCGCCTTGAGCACGTTGGCGGCAATGGCCTTGCCCTCGGGACCACGCTGTGCCAGACGTACAAACCAGCCGGAGGCGTTGACCACGTCGCGCGCGATGGCGGCGAACGAATCGCGGCCCACGCGACGGAGCGCATACCGCAGCACCTCGCGGGCGCGCGTCACGAGCGGCAAGTCTTGCAAACCCGGCACATCGGAATCGCTCATGATGCCCACGTCGATGTTGCGGCGCGAGGTTTCCCCCGTCTGGTCGTCCAGCTTGGTCGCCAGCGCCAGGAACTCCTGAGCGCCGAGCGCAAACATCGGCGAGGCCAGCAGCGGCATAAGACCCTGCGCCGTATCGGCCGGGTTAGCAAGCGCGCACACCAGGGCACGCACCGTCTGCACCTCGGCTGCCTGGGCAAAGACCGAGCCGCCTGCGATCACGCAGTCGAGCCCCTGGTCGCGGAAGGCCTGCGCATAGACATCGGCGTTGGTCATGCGGCCCAGCAGCAGGACCATGCTGCCCTGGGGCTGGCCCGCTTTAACGAGTGCTTGGAATCGCTCCGCAATCGCACGAGCTTTCGCCTGCGTTCGCTCCTGCGTACTGCCACCGGCAACGAAAATCGCCTGGCGGCGCGATGCCTTCGCCTTGAGCTTGTCCTCGCGTTCGTCGCTCGGTTCAAGATCCAAGAACCCCTGCATCAAACCACCGGTGTCGCCGTCAAAGACGCGCGCCACATAGCGCAGCACCTCGTCGTGGCTGCGGAAGTTGCGTACAAGCTTGACGAGCTCGCCGGCGGGGGCATCGGACGTGGCGACCGTCTCGGACGCCGTCGTCGAACCCACCTTGCGCTCCTGGCGACGGAACACCTCGACCTCGGCGCCACGGAAACGATAAATCGACTGCTGCGCATCGCCCACGGTACACAGCGCACGCTCACCCGCGCCGGTCAGGTAACGGATCAGGTCAACCTGCATCTGGTCGGTATCCTGGAACTCATCGATCATGACCATCTTAAAGCGGCCCTCATAGGCCGCTCGAATAGCCGGGTAGTCGCGCAGCGCCTCGTACGCCATACGCAGTAGGTCGTTGTTATCGAGCGCGGACTGGCCGGCCTTCAGTGCGCGATACTCAGCCTCCACGGAACGGGCCAGGCCCACCAGCGCATCGAGCGCGGGGGCACCGCAGGCCAGCACGATATTGATAAACGCATCGGCAGCCTCGGCCTTGAGTAGCTCCACCTGCTCCTTAGAAAACGCCTTGCTCGCCCGAGGCATGCTGCACGACATCATGAGTCGCGCCGCATCCTCCATGGTTTTGCCACTCGCCTCAAACGCGTCGATGGCGTCGAGTGCCACCTGTGCCTTTTCGGTCGCGGCCTTGCTCGCACCCAACGCCGCGCGATAGGCGTCGGCAAGCGCCGAGGTGTCAGCCTGGCCGCGCGCCACGCACACATCGTCCATGCCGCCCGGCAGCTGGCTCGATAGCTCCAGCAGGTCGCGCACCAGTCCTTTAATGGTGGTACCGGCGCCAAACGGCCCACCCTCGCCCGCCATGGGATACCAAGCGTAGAGGGCCTTAAGCGAAGCGGCGAGCTCGGGGGCGGCATCGGGCGCCGTCGCGCGGGCCAGCACATGCTCAACAGCCTGGTCCATAAGCTCGTCGGTATCGGTGAGCACCGTGAACTCGGGATCGATGCCCAGCTCCAACGCATGTGCGCGCAGGATACGCGAGCACATGCCGTGAATGGTCGAGATCCACGCATCGTCGACGGTCAGGGCTTCCTCGTCCATGCCCTCGTCGATGAGCGCGCGGCGCACACGGTCACGGATCTCGGCCGCGGCGTCTTTGGTAAAGGTAATGGCGAGCACCTGATCCAGATGCTCAACGAACGGACCGGATTCGGGCGAGAGCGCGTAGACGATGCGGCGCGTGAGGGTAAAGGTCTTGCCCGAGCCGGCACCTGCCGAGACAAACAGCGGGCGGTCGAGCGTTTTGACGACTTGCAGTTGTTGCGGCATCAAAGTCGAAAGATCCATGGTCTACACGTCCCTCCTTACAAACGTTCCTTCGTGGTTATACGAGCAGCGCGCATGCGCGGCCTGAGCCGACGTCGGGTCGACGGCGGCAACGTTGCCTGCCTCGAGCTCGCGCAGACGCTCGGCAATGCCGGTCTCCACTCGATCGAGCAGCGCATCGAAGTCCATGCTGCCGCCCTCGCCGGGAAAGCCCTTCTTAAGCCCCGGGATGCGGCCGTCACCACGCTCTTCCTCAAGCAACTCGGCGCTCGCCGCACCGCGCAGCGCGGGCTTGCCACCCTTGGTCGAAAAATAGAGCGCAGCACGGGTATCTAGGCCCAGCGCCCGACGCATGGCCTGTGCGTAGATGAGCGTCTGGGTATGGGGCGGCAGCCAGCGCGGGTCGTCGATGGGGGCCTCGCCCGACTCCTCGTCGCGCACCGTGGGGTCGGCGAGTTTAAACTCCTCGACACCCGAACGATGTTTATAGTCGATTACCACGGCGCGATTCTCGACATCCACATCAACGCGGTCGATGCGCCCGCCAAGCGGCCAACCGGCATACTCGACCTGGAGCTCGTTGAACGCAAACTCCAGGTAGCGCGGCGCGAAGGGCGCGAGCGCCTCGGACTCGTAGGCAAGCACGCCCTCCAGCTGCGGCAAAATCTCGGCCACCTGGCGCTCCTCCACCGGGGAGAGCGGCACGAGCGGGCCCTCGGTACCGCGCTTGCCCGCATGCTCGGCCAAGGTCTCGTCAAAGACCTCGCGCAGCAGCTCCTTCGCGCGTGGCAGATTCATGGGTGTCACGCGCTCCATGCCCTCCTGAGGCAGACGGGCATGCAAGTGTTCCAGCACGTCGTGGACAAAGTTGCCCTTCTCCATATTGCCAAAGCCAGCGTCGATCGACTGGGGTTTGACGCGATACGAGACGAACCAGCATAGCGGGCAGGTCGAATAGGCCTCGATCTGCGAGGCAGACGTCAGGTGCGGCACCAGCGGCGCATCCTCGCCCTCGCCATCGCGACGACGCAGGACCAAATACGGAATGGCTTCATCGCTCAGATGCTGAGGAGCTTCGCAGGTCACGCGCTCGCGCCTAAGACCTTCGCCTGCCGCGGGATCGAAATCCCTTACGATATCGCCCTCACCCACACACTTCGCCTTGTCCGCGCCAACGGCCTTAGCGTCGTTAGCGGCCTCGGCATGCGCCCGCAACTCGGTCCACACGGCCGCCGGATAGCACTCGCGCGCCTGACGATCGTGGGTCACACGGGCGAGCGTAACCGGACCACGCGACGCTTGTATCGCGCGGCCAAAGCGTGCGCGCAGCAAGGCCGCAGGCTCAAGCGTCACGCCCTCGCGACCGAGGCTCGCCGTCAGCGTGGTCAGCGGCCCCTCTTCGTGTGAGAGAGGATAGCTGTCCAGATCGACATCGGCAAACAGCACGGCATCGTAGCTGCCGGAGCGCAGAGCCGCCGCATCGGCAAGCGAAGCAAAGCGAACCTGGGCGCGTGGCGCACGGTCAACCTCGTAGGTCTCGCAATCGTAGGCGGCGCTACGCTTGTCCACCTTGGTTCGAATGTCATCGAGCACGGGCACGGTCGCGGCCTGCGACACGTCGAGCGCACGGGCGCCATTCATAAGGATGTCGATGACGTGGCGCAGCAGGGCCACCTCCGCCTGGCGACGAGCCTGACCGTCGAGACCGCCAAGTGCGCGATCGGGCAGCGCCTCGGCAACGGCAAGCATGGCCTTGAGCGCCGTCACGGGTTTGTCGCGCCACAGCGCCTGGAACACGTCCGAGATCACGCACGGCACGTTCTTAAACCAGTTCTCGTCGCTCGCCGCTTTACGCGCGCCCTTCACCTGGCCCTGCACGCTCTGCAGCAGGCTCTTGACGCCCGCAGTGGTCTTGCTGCGCGACAGTCGCATATTCTTGTCGAACGTGCGCGCGCTGGCGGCGTCGGCACCCGAAAGCGGGCTGTAAATCCAGTCGGTAAGCTCCGGAGCGGGCCACCACTCAGTCTTAGAAGCTGCCCCTTCGTCGGCGGCCTTCATACGCTCGATCAGGTTGGCGAGCGCCGTGAACTGCCTGCCCGCAATGGATTGGGAAAACGCCGTGAACTCGGCCGTCTCGGCAGCAACGTGGCGCGCCGCCAAACGAGCGGCAAGCTCGCCGAACAGCTGGGGTGCCCGGGCAGAAACAACGAGCACGCGTACGGGGTCGGCGGGTGTTGCAGCAGCTTTATCGTCCTTGGACTCCTTGTGCGCTTTCACCAACTTATCGATGACGTCCGCATAAGCATGGGCACGGGCATGGGGGCCGGCGACCTCAATAAAGGCAGGCTGAGCAGCGGACTTGGAGGCAGTCTGGGGCGCGGCGGCGCCCTCCCCCAGCGGCGCGATCTCAAACAGCACACCGCGGACATCAAATGCCGCGGCAAGCTCCTCGCGCATCGCCGCTTGCTCGCGGGCAAGCAGCACGACAACCTCTCCCCCGTTGTT
>CAUDZT010000049.1 GCA_958453935.1 uncultured Collinsella sp.
TCTTCTCGAGTCCCGTGCCGCCGCGGTGCTCCAAGTTGACCAGAATGGACAGCGCATCATCCAGAATCTGGTGATGACGCTCGCCGTTGATGTCGGCAAGCGCGCCGATGCCACATGCATCGTGGTCGAATTCGGGGCGATAAAGGCCCTGCTGCTGAGCGGAATCTGCCTGCATCGCGATCCTCCCCTAGATATGAGACAGTCAGTTGAATAGGCATACTAGGAGCATCGCCGGCCCGCTGTGTTTCCCGCCCGTTTCGAAACAATCGCGTAACGCACGCCGGCCATCAACGTCTTGCCATCAAACGTGTACGTCAGCCCCCAAACATGTCGAAATATGACATCTTTGGAGGCTGACGTACACCTTTTGGAGCAGAACAGCATGTCCCCAATGCACCAACCAATCCCCGCTGGACCAATATTTTGTTAGTCTTGGTTAACTTTTTAGCCTAAACGGGTATCCTTTGCGGCGTCAAGCAAACGGCACGCAGGAGCGCACCATGATCAACCATCTCAAACATCATTTTGGCTCCCGACGCACTGGTGGTCACGGAGGCCTAGACATTGCGCGGCATATCGGCCCCGGGCTGCTCGTGACCGTCGGCTTTATCGACCCGGGCAACTGGGCCTCCAATATGGCCGCGGGCTCGCAGTTTGGCTACGCGCTGCTGTGGATCGTCACGCTGTCCACGATTATGCTCATTGCGCTGCAGCACAACGCGGCACACCTGGGTATCGCCACGGGCGCCTGTCTTGCCGAGGCCACGACCCGCTTTCTCCCCCGCATCGTGGGACGCGCGGTGCTCGGCAGCGCCTATCTCGCGACCATCGCCACCACCATGGCCGAAGTCCTGGGCGGTGCGATCGCGCTTCAAATGCTCTTTGGGCTGCCCGTGCGCGCTGGCTGCGTCATCGTGGCGGCAGTATCGATGGCGATGCTCATGACGAGCTCCTACAAGCGTGCCGAACGCTGGATCATCGCCTTCGTAGGCGTGGTAGGACTCTCGTTTTTGGCCGAGCTTGCGCTGGTCAAGGTCGACTGGCCGCAGGCCGCCGCAAGCTGGATCACACCCAGTATGCCCACTGGCTCTGCCGCGATTATCGTGAGTGTTCTGGGTGCGGTCGTCATGCCGCACAATCTCTTTCTGCACTCCGAGGTCATCCAATCCATGCACTTCGAAGGCCAAGGCGAGCAGGTTATCAAAGAACGTCTGCGCTACGAGCTCTTCGACACGCTCTTTTCGATGGGCGTGGGCTGGGCGATCAACTCGGCCATGGTCATCCTGGCCGCAACGACCTTCTTTGCACACGGCATTCTCGTAGACGACCTCGCCGTCGCAGCGGACACACTCTCCCCCATTCTGGGCCCGGCAAGCTCGACCATCTTTGCGGTGGCACTGCTGTTTGCGGGCATATCGAGTAGTGTGACGGCGGGCATGGCGGCGGGCACCATCACCGCGGGCATGTTCGACGAGGAATACGACATCCACGACCGGCACTCATCGATTGGAGTGGCGGTCTGTTTCGTCGGCGCAGTGGCGGCGTGCCTGATCGTCCCGAATCCTTTTGAGGGTCTCATCTGGAGTCAGGCGCTGCTGTCGCTTCAGTTGCCGATTACGGTCTTTGTGCTCATACGACTCACCAGTTCACGCCGCGTCATGGGCAAATACGCCAACTCGCGCCCGCTCAACGCACTGCTCGTAGGGATCGGTGCCATCGTGACGATTCTCGATGTCGTGTTGTTGACAGGGATGTAATGGGACGGGGTACCTACCCAGGCAAACGTCTCAATCTGTAACATCTAGACCCGCTTTTGATATCTAGATGTTACAGATTGAGATCATTCCGAGGGACAGCTCCGTTTGTCTCAATCTGTAACACGTAGACCCCGTTTTCACTGCTAGATGTTACAGATTGAGATCTTCTGCCGGACGGTTTTGGTTTGTCTCGATCTGTAACAAGTAGACCCGTTTTGAGCCGCCGCATGTTACAGATTGAGACAAAAGGTCGGTCGGACTCACAACAGACAGGATCGGTCAACAGCAACCGTGATCCCTTGGGGGCGGAGGAAAAGGGCCCCGGCCGAGAATTCGACCGAGGCCCTTGGACAGAGCTATGTTCGGCTTTCGCCGTGTGTCTGCGAGCTACTCCTCGACGAGCTCAAACTGATCGGGACCGACGCCGCACACCGGGCACACATAATCCTCGGGCAGCTCGGGCGTATCGACCTCAACCTCGTAACCGCAAACGACGCACACGAACTTATACGTCTTCTTCTCCTCAGCCATGATGTTCTCCTCTCAAACGCGACTGGTGATGTACTTCATTTATCAGTATAGATTCTCAATAATATAATGCAAGTATTTTTAAAACATTTCTAGCCTTGATACGAGGACGCCTTCGGAGGCGTCTTGCCCTTCAGGACCTTATGGTAGTAATCGTAGGTGAGCGGCGTCTCGTCACTCAAGCGCTCGGCATCCTCGACCTCGCCGATAAACAGTAGATGCGTGCCAACATCCACAGTGTCGATCAAATGGCAGCTAAACAGGGCCGCCGCGTGCTCGGGCACATAGGGCATGCCCAGAGCCGTCTCGCGGGTCTCGTATTTGGCAAACTTGTCATAATCGCTGCTGGTGCGGAACCCAAAGTTACCGATGTAGAGCATGTCGGCGGTCTGATCGATCACGGTCAGCGCGAACGCTTTGGCCGATGCGATGACGCCCGAGGTGACATTGTCCTTGTTCACGGCAACCGAAATGCGCGGCGGCATGGACGTCACCTGCACCGCAGTGTTGATGACGCAGCCGGCGCGCAGCCCGTCTGCCGCGGCGCTCACCACGTACAGACCGCTCGGCATGGTAAAGAACGCAGTTTTGTCCATAACAATCACTCCCCTAACCCGGGTTGGAACCTCATGAATGTATGTACCCACAAAAAAGGCGGCACCCATAACGGACGCCGCCTTTGAGACATATGTGTCAGAACAGTAAGAAAGATGAGACGCCCGCAGTTGCGGTGAAATAGGGACTGAATAGCCCCTCAAACAGGCAAAACAGTCCGTATTCCACCGCAACTTATACAGAGTGCCTAGCGGTTGCGTTCCTTGAGGGCGCGGTCGATCTCGCGTTGGACATCACGCTTGGCCATGTCCTCGCGCTTGTCGTAGAGCTTCTTGCCGCGACCCAGACCCAGCAGCAGCTTTACGCGGCCGTCGGTATTAAAGTAGAGCTCCAACGGCACCAACGCATAGCCGCGGTTGCGCAGCTTGCCGTCGAGAAAATCAATCTCCTTGCGATGCAGCAGCAGACGGCGCCGACGGTCGGGATCGCGATTCCACACGCCACCATGGCTATAAGGGTGGATATGCAGGCCGACGAGCCAGCACTCCCCGCCACGAATCAGCGCGAAGGTATCGGTAATCTGGCACGCGCGCTCGCGAATCGACTTGACCTCGGTACCGCTCAGCTCAATGCCGCACTCAAACGTCTCATCGATAAAGTACTCGTGATGTGCCGAGCGATTTTTGGAAATGAGCTTGCGTTCACGCTTACTGGGCATCGCCGGCCTCCTTGGCGCCATCGGAACCCTTGCCCGTAGCTTCGCGCTTAGCCTTGCGCTCGGCGTTGAGCTCGGCGTCGCTCTCGCGCACCAGTTTGATAATCGCCGCGCAGGCCTCCTCGCCCACCAAGTCGCGAGCATGTACCGTCAGGCGCGTCGCCTCCTGCTTGTCGCCGTCACTTGCAGCATCGGTCGCGCACATAATCAGGCAGATGGCAATCTCGGCCGAAGGCGAGGTCGGCACGCCCTGCAGGGCGAGCTCACCCATCACATGGTCGTCACTCTCGTCCGCGGCATCCGGATAGGCGGTGTGGATCTTGTTGAGCAGGCGCGTCGTATGCGCATCATTGGGCGCCAGGCGCAGCGCCAGACGCGCGCAGCCCACGGCAGCCGAAATGTTCTCGGTCTCGGGCTCCAAGAAGTACTGACCCAAGTTGGTGTAGGCGCGTGCGGCGCACTTACCGTCGCTCGCGCGCTCCAGCACCGAGAACGAGAGCGATGCCCACTCCTGTTTGTCCTCGAGTGCACGGAACAGCTCGGCCAGGTCCAGGCGATAGTTGCAGTTCATGGGATCCCAACGCACGGCCTGCATCAGAGCATTCCGAGCACTCACATAATCCTGCTGGCGGATGTAGGCAAACGCCATGTCGGAGTACAGGCGGTCAAAGGGAACCTCGACCTGCACCAGCTCGCGCGGATCCTTCTCCACGCGGCGATAGGCCAGGCGCTCAAACTTGCTGTCGAAGCTAAAGTACTGGCGCTTCTCCTCCGTCTTGCACTCAGCGTCGATATACTCCTCGGCGAGCTCCACCAGACGCTCCAGCAGCGGCGTCGCCGTAGCCAGGTCTCCCTGCGCCAGATAGTTCTCGGCATACGTGATGTCTTCCAAGCTGATAGGCAGGTCCATGACAACTCCTCGGTCCGGGCGGCAGACTCAACGCGCGCCTTAAATATCGGTCAATACACAAAACCCGGGTCTCTTACGAGGCCCGGGCGTTCAATTTTGGTAGCCCGTACCAGATTCGAACTGGTGATCTCCGCCTTGAGAGGGCGGCGTCCTAAACCGCTAGACGAACGGGCCATATGTAGCAAATGCAATGGCTGGGATGGAGGGAGTCGAACCCCCATTGACGGAACCAGAATCCGCTGTCCTGCCATTAGACGACATCCCAATGACTGCATCGCTGCGCTCGGCTGTGCCTTTGCGCAAGAAAGAAATATACGGGAAGTCCGGCCGTGACGCAAGCCCCAATTTTGACTTTTTTGAAATTCAGTCAAATACGGCCGACACGTGAAGGACCTGTGAAGCGCCAGCGACACGTACGGCGCCAAAGCCCGTAAAACATCCCGCATCTACCGCTGGTAGATTACAACAATGCAGCACTCACGGCTGATGGCACAATCGAACCGTCATCATTGCACGGATATCGAGGCGCCATGGACGAAGAGCTTGATTACCTATGGGAGACCCTGGGCCTCGAGATCACTGCTGACCTTTGGCCCGAACGGGACAAAATCCATCCCACTCTGCGCCCCGCCATCACGGTGATGCAGGCAAAATACCGCCGTGCATCCTTTTTGATCATGCGGATGTCATGGCACGCGGGACTCCCCGACCTTAAGCGAATCCAGGCAAGCCTCGTCGAGCTGTCCGGTATGCCGACTGTCATATCCGAGGCGCACCTGGAGCAGCGCCAGCGCGAGCGACTGCAACAGCAGCGGATTCCCTTTATCTGCCCCGGCGTTCAGGCATATCTGCCCTTTATGGACGAGGAGTACTGGAGCGGCAAGCCCAACAAGCACGTAAAGGTCTACGATCCGCACGAATGGGCGCAGCTGGAGGACTGACTGGGGCAAGCCTGCCGGCGGAAAGTGCGTCCCAGATTTCAAGCTCAAACTGGTCCCCACTTTCCCATCGAGCCCTCAACCGGAAACCGTATCCCGTAATCGAAGCTCAAAACGGGTCGCGCTTTCCGCAGCCGCTACAGCAACGCCTCGACCCAAGCCGATTCCCTAAAGCCGGGAATCGCAAAGTCGTCGCCC
The DNA here is from genome assembly GCA_958453935.1 of uncultured Collinsella sp. Classification (GTDB taxonomy): domain Bacteria; phylum Actinomycetota; class Coriobacteriia; order Coriobacteriales; family Coriobacteriaceae; genus Collinsella. The sequence goes on from CAUDZT010000049.1 coordinate 5,602, forward strand.
ACCAACAGCGGACGCTTGACCAGCATGCCGTCGGTCGCCAGCAGCTCGTAGCACTCCCGATCCGTCATGCCCGCATCTAGACGCGCCTTCAGGCCCAGCTCTCGATATTTCATGCCCGACGAATTAAAGAAGCGCCGCACCGGCAGTCCCGAACGAGCAATCCAGGTCGCAAGCTCATCAGCCGTGGGATTGTCCAAAACGATATCGCGGTCGATATACTCTACCCCGTGTTCGTCCAGCCATGCCTTGGCCTTCTTACAGGTCGAGCACTTGGGATATTCAACAAACAGTACGGTCATGGGAATCCTCCGAATATAGATCGGCCAACGCAGGCACACGCCACACGAGGCGCCTTCGCATGATGGGCCAATTGTAGCCCACGGGTCACACGCTAAACGAACCGTACCCCGAATCCGCGTTTGATGAACGGCAGCAGCTCCATTGCCTCGGGCGTGATATGACCCGCAACGTTCATGCGCTCGTCACCGGGAAGATCGACCCGCGCAATCTCAAGCTCGCCTTCGTAGCGCCCATATCCGCTATTGCTCACAGCGGTCGACCCCGCCTTTCGCGGCAGGCCGGCTCCGGCATCCGTCGGCACGGAATCCGGCTTATGCGTCGTACGTGACTCCTGAGACCTAAAGATGAGGACACTCGAGTCGGGCCGGTCGTGATGAATCTGCCCACGTACATAGGCATAACCAGACTCAAGCTCGCATTGCAAGTCCACGTATCCGGCGGAAACTTGAGCAAACTGCGCCCAGCCCGCATCGGAAAGATCGGGGTCGCCGACCAACACAATGTCGCAATCGGCGCCATGTGCAAGCTCAAGCATGTTGAGGGCAACCTTAGACGCGCGACCGCGCTGCGCCTCAACCGTCGGCAGTCCCTCGAATACCGGCCCGCGAACGTTAGCATCACCCGGCACAAAAGCCATGATTTCGAATCCAAGCGCCGCAAGACGAAGATTCACCCGAGCAATGTCCTCCAGAGCTAAACCGGTATAAGGCTTGGGGTAAAAATTGTGACAGGCGGCAAAACGAGTCACATCGGCACCGGCCTCACGCCACGATGCGATTTCATCAGAACTCACCGTCGATGCATTGACCACAATGCGAAATACACCGGACAGCTCCGCGACCCGCTGGGCGCTAAAGCCATAGTCCAAACGAAGGTATTCCAACCCCAGATCGCGCAGGTCCTCGATACGCTCAAGCCCGAGCAAATCGCACGTGCGCGGTCCCACATCGGCAATGAGCGCAATGCCGTGGGCGGAAAGCAGCGACAGTACATGACGGACCTTATCGGCATACGCCGCTCCCCCATCCTCGGGAATATGCAGCGAGGTGAACGCATAGCGTGCACCCGCCGCGGCGCCACGCTCAATCGTCCGCTCAATATCCTGCAGAGGGCTGGAAAGATAAATCGAAATACCCGTTTTCACGCTTCAACGCTCCTTTAAAAAAGGCCGGCGGAGCAGTTAGCCCCGCCGGCACAACCATAGCATCAAGAAATCTGCCGCGCGCCGCGAGCTCTGAGCAACACGGCTCGCGATATCAAACTACTCGCCAAAGAACTCGTTGATCTTCTGCTCGTCGACGCCAAAGAACCACGTCAGGACAAAGCCGGCGGCATAGGCAAGCAGCATAGCGGCAACGTAGCCGAGCTGCTGGCCAGGAACGACGATCAGCAGGCCAAACAGACCGGAAACGCCCTGAGAAACCGTGCCGATGTGAAGCAGCGCCGCGAGCGCGCCACCAAATCCGGCACCCAGGCAGGCCGTCACAAACGGACGAACGAGCGGCAGCGTAACAGCATACATCAGAGGCTCGCCCACACCCAGGATTCCAACGGGAATGGACTCTGCGACGTACTTCTTGAGCTTGGCGTTCTTGGTCTTAAAGTACAGCGCCAAACCGGCACCGACCTGGCCGCCGCCAGCCATCATAAGGATGGGAAGCAGGTAATTGATACCCTTGGTAGCGCCGTCGGGATCGTTGAGCATAGCGTGGATCGGCGTGAGCGCCTGATGCAGGCCGACGGACACCAGCGGCAAGAAGCCTGCCGACAGGATATAGCCGCCCAGGACGCCCAGCTTCTCGAAGATAAAGGTCAAAACGCTAAAGATGGCAGTCGTCAGCCATGCGCCAACCGGCTGGATGACGAGCATCAGAGCAAAGGCACCGATGATGAGCACCAGCAGCGGGGACAGGAACGTGTCGAGTGCGTTGGGCATAACCTTGCGAATCTGACGCTCCATCCAGGCAAAAAATGCACCAGCGATAAGAGCCGCGATCATGCCGCCCGCTGCGGGGTTGTACTGCGCATTGGTGAGCGGCAGCAAAATGGCAGTGGCAGGATCAGCCGCGCCAGGCGCAAGCAGGGGCATGGCACTGTTGGCGATACACATCATGCCGGCGATGCCGCCCAGCGCAGCGGATCCACCAAACTCACGTGCCGCGTTATAGCCCACCAAGATGGGCAGATAGGCAAACAGGGCCCAGCCCATGGAACGAATGCCCTGGTACCACCACTCGCCCGCAAGCGCGCCTGCCGTCGAGACGTTAATGACGTTGCAGATACCGTTGATGAGGCCAGCCGCAATGATGCCGGGAAGCAGGGCGACGAAGACATTGGAAATCTTCTTGAGGAAGGCCTGAACCGGCTTGGACTCGTACTTTGCCTTCTGCGCGGCCTTGTTTGTGGCCGCAGCGTCAACCACGCTCTCGTCAGCAACGCCTTTCGCAAGGCCGGTGAGCTTGGAGAACTCCTCGAGCACCTTATTCACCTTGCCCGGACCCAGCACGATCTGCATCGTGTCGTCCTCGACCAAGCCCATCACGTCGTCGAGTGCCTTAATACCCTCCGTGTCGACGTTGCCCGTGTCTTTGACGGTCACGCGCAGGCGCGTCATGCACGCCGCGTTTGCCAACACGTTGTCTTTGCCGCCCAAAAGGTCCAGCAGCTTTTGAGCCAGCTCTTTGTTCGTCATAACTCCTCCTTGTATTGGGTATCTCGTCTGGATGTCATATCAGCTCACGCCGCGCACCTATTGGGCATCGGCATTGCTCTTCTCATGGCCACTCACCGCAGCACGGACATGGCCTCTCGCTCGCTCAAGAGCTACCGCAGCCTGCTCGGCATCACAGCCCAGCAGTACCGAGACAATAGCGGTTTTTACGTGGCCGCCGGCATCTGCAAGCGCCTGAATAGCGCGCTCGCGCGTGCAGCCGGTCGCCTCCATCACGATGTTCTGGCCGCGCACCACCAACTTCTCGTTCGTCTGCTGCACATCGACCATCAGGTTTTGGTATACCTTGCCGATCTTGACCATGGCACCGGTCGAAATCATGTTGAGAATGAGCTTTTGAACCGTTCCCGCCTTGAGCCTCGTTGAGCCGGTCAGCACCTCGGGACCGGGCACGGGTTCAATGGCAAGATCTGCGCTCTCCCCGATCTTCGACCCTTGGTTGCAGGCAATTGCAATGGTCTTGCACCCAGTTGCCTTGGCGTACACAAGGCCGCCCACCACATAGGGAGTACGACCGCTTGCCGCCAGGCCAACGACAAGATCCCTGTCCGAGAGTCCACGCTCCCGCAGGTCGCTCGCGCCAAGCTCCTCGCTGTCTTCGGCACCTTCGACAGCCTTGATAAACGCCGTCTCGCCTCCGGCAATGAGCCCGACAATCAGATCGGGTGACACGCCAAACGTGGGCGGACACTCCGAAGCGTCGAGTACACCCAGACGACCGCTGGTGCCTGCGCCCATGTAAAAGACGCGCCCGCCGCGCTCGAGTGCCTCAGCAGCCCAGTCGATTGCTGTGGCAACCTGGGGCAACACCTTCGTGACCGACTGGACGGCACGAAGATCCTCATCGTTCATCGTCGTGACGATTTGCAGCGATGTCATCGTATCGAGGTCCATTGAACTTTGATTACGCTGTTCGGTCGTGAATTTTGTTAAATCGAGCATTTCATTCACCTCATCTTTCCTGTTTCTCGATGTAGTTTTGCTTAATGACATGCGTCGCCCGTTCGTAGTCGCTGGCAACGTAAGCAGCGTACAGGGCATCGACAACCATAAGCTGGGCCATACGCGAAGCCATGGCACCGCTGCGGACCAAGGGTTCACTCGCAGCGACGCCGAGCACGGCATCGGCCACGGTGGCAAGCTTGGATGATCCATCTACTTTGGTAACGGCCACAACGGGACAGTTGTGACGTTGAGCCTCGGCGGTGCAGTCCAGCACCTCTTGCGTCAAGCCCGAGTAGCTAAAGGCGATTGCCATATCGCCCTCATGCATGTTCTTGGCACACAAGAGCTGATCATGCCAGTCGTCGTACAGATGGCACTCCTTGTCGACACGCATGAGCTTTTGCGCCAGATCGTGCGCGACCAAACGAGAGGCACCGATACCGAACAGATTGACCGCGCGTGCCCGCTTAAGATAGGCCGCACATCGCTCCAAGACGGTGTAATCGAGCGTTCGCGCCGTCGCTTCGATCGTGCGCACGTTGCTTTTCATCACCTTCCCCACGATACGTTCGACGCTGTCATCCATGGAGATGTCCTCGAGGGCTACGTCTTTCTTGTCACCTAAGAGCGCCAGCTCGGCAATCAGTTCGCGCTGGAACTCCTTGTAGCCCGCAAAACCCAAACGCTTGCAAAAGCGCAAAATGCTCGAGGGCGAGGAGAACGTGGCATCGGCAAGACCGCGGACGGACAGCCCGACCACCTCGTGCGGATGAGCGCTCACATATGCGATGACATTGCGTTCCGCCGGGCTCGCGCTGAGCTCACGCTCGCGAAGCCGCAAAAGCAATCCGTTTGCCATCTCAAACACCTCCGTTGAGAAGAATTAAAGACCAACGAACGATTCGTACCGGATACAAACAGCTTTTACGGTACATTGTGCCGCATCGTGGCGCACAAAGGACGAGCGTTCTACCGCTCGCCCCTCAAATCCGACCGCTCGGAAATACGCGCGACACAAAATAATTCAACAAGGTCGCATTATCGGTAACAGGGCTGTTACCGATACCGCCTCGCGTGGGCGCCAATCGGACGTGCCGCAAACCCCTACCCCGCCTCGCGCATCCAGCGATCGAACGTCCCCACGCACACGCCCAGGCACTTTGCTGCCTGGCTGCGGGTAATATTGCCCGCCTCATAGCTATCGCGTACCAGATCAAACTGAGGAGGGCACGGCTTGCGAGGTCGACCGAAACGGACCCCTCGCGCCCGCGCCGCTGCAATTCCCTCCGCTTGGCGCCGATGGATATTCTCGCGCTCCACCTGCGCCACGTAGCTCAGCAGTTGCAGCACAATATCGGCAATCAGGGTATTAGTCACATCCGGCGTGCCGCTTGCCCTGGCGCGCGTGTCAAGCAATGGCATGTCCAACACCACAATGGCAACCCCGAGCTCCTTGGTAATGCGACGCCATTCCTCAAGAATCTCGGAGTAATTACGACCAAGTCGGTCGATAGAAAGCACCACCAGCACGTCCCCGTCTCCCAGGACGTGCAGCAGCTCGCGATAGCGCGGTCGATCGAAGTCCTTGCCGCTCGCATGGTCGGCATAAATATTCGCCGAGCCCACGCCATAGGCGCCCAGCGCATCCAGCTGCCGATTAAGATTCTGATCGCGCGAACTCACCCGCGCATAACCATACACCGTCGCCATCTCATCCCCGCTTTCTTGTAAACCTGCCAAAAAGGGACAGGTTTATTTTGGTAGGTTTTACCTCTCGAATAGCAGGTAAGCGGGCGGCCGAGCAGACGGCAAGGTAGCCATGATCCAAATGCGGAGGGCGGCCCCGAAAGACCGCCCTCCGCTCTCCCGCCATGAGTCGAGATTTGGCTAATGGATAAGCTTAAAGTCCAAGTGCCCACGCGTGGTATTGACGCGCGAGACCTCGATAATCACGCGCTGACCCAGTTCATAGCGAGTCCCCGTGTCGGCACCTGCGAGCGTGAGCGCATCCTCGTCGAACTCGAACCACTCGTTGCCCAGGCTCTTGATCGAAACCAAGCCTTCGACCTGCGTCAGGTCCAAGCGCACAAAGAGGCCCATGCTGCTAACCCACGAGACGGTTCCGGCATAGCGCTCGCCCAGACGGTCCTCATAGTACTGGGCAATCTTGATCTTTTGCGTCGCATGGCTAGCGGCATCTGCCGCGCGCTCGGCATCGCTGCATGCGCGGCAGATCTGCGGCAGAATGCGCGGCAGCGACTCGCGCCCCTTGCCGATCAGCCGCGGCGTACGGACCAGGGCGTCCTTGCCGCCGAGCTGCTCATAGGCCAACTGCAGTTTGAGCACGCGGTGCACCACCAGATCGGGGTAGCGACGGATGGGACTCGTAAAGTGACAGTAGCACGGCGCGGCGAGCGCAAAGTGGCCCTCGTTGCGCGGCTTGTACAGTGCGCGCTGCATACTGCGCAGAAGCAGCGTGTTGACGAGCGGTGCGTTGGCCGTACCGGCGGCAGCATCAACTGCAGCCTGTAGCTCATCGGGACTCCCCAGGGCGATACCGGCAGCACGGCGATCGTCGATGATGCCTAGCTGCGCCAGCGCAACTGCGGCACCGTGCAGGCTATCGGGGCTCGGATCCTCATGCACGCGATAGCAGGCCTCGATATCACGGTCTGCCAGCCACTCTGCAACGCACTCGTTGGCGAGTAGCATGGCTTCCTCGATAAGCGACGTGGCACACGAACGCTCGCGCGCCGCAATCTGCACGGGTGCTCCGTCCTCATCCAATAGAGCGCGAATCTCGGCCGTGTCAAAATCGACTGAGCCGCGGGCACGACGAATACGACGGCGAAGTTCGGCGAGTTCGTTGGCGGCGACAAGGAAATCGCCGAGGTCGACGTTATAGCCGCGAGCAGTTTCCTCGCACGCAAGACCGCGCTCAAGCGCCTCCTCGCGCGAGGCCTCAGCAGCCGCAACATCCTCAGCGGCGCCTTCCAGCACCGAATACTCAACCGCGCCGGCACGCACCAGCAGCGCCTCGGCGCCGTCATAGTCCATACGCACACGCGAGCGAATCACGCTGGGGTAAGGATCGTAATGCCGCACGCGACCCTGCGCATCGAGCTCAATGTCAACGGTAAACGCAAGACGGTCCTCGTCAGGGCGAAGCGAGCATAGGTCACAGGACAGGCGTTCGGGCAGCATGGGAAGCACGCGATCGGCCAGATACACCGATGTCGTACGATGGCGAGCCTCAAGATCGATATGCCCGTCCCAAGCCACATAGTGAGAAACGTCAGCGATATGCACACCCAGCTTGTAGCCACCCTCGGGCGTGCGCTCAAGCGAAATGGCATCGTCAAAGTCGCGCGCGTCGACCGGGTCGATCGTGATGACAAAGCGGTCGCGCAGATCGCGGCGGAGCGGGTCCTTAAGCGCCGCGGACACATCGAGCGAAAGCCCCTCGGCCTCGTCCAGCGCGGCCTCGGGATAGCTATCGGTATAGCCGTAACGCGCCATCACGTATTGAACGCCCAAATCGGGCGCGTCATCTCCGCCAATGCGGCGTTCGATCGTCACGGTGCCCGATTCCAGGCGCGTCGGGTAGGTCAAAATGCGCGCGACAACGGCATCACCCGGGTGGACGCCCAGACGATCCGCCGAGGTATCCTCGGGCAGAATGAAGAAGTCGGCCTTCAGGCGCGAATCGAGCGGCTCGATCACACCGAGCGGACCAGCGGTCTGGTACGTACCCACCACGCTTATGGCTGCGCGCTCAACCACGCCTTCGATCACGGCGCGCCGCTCACCGTGCGGGCTGTTCTTAATGCTCACGGCAACGGTATCGCCATCCATGATCTCGCGCTTACCGCGGCCCATAACCTTGTAGTCGCCGCTCTCGGTTATGACATAGGCGCCATGCTCATGGAGCTGCACGCGCCCGGTCAGGCTCGGACGGCGTTCGCTGCGCACCGGCCCACGCTTATTGCGAGCACCGCGCTTATGCTTGTTATTGCGCCCCATGGCGCCTCCTTGCTATCGATGACGAACTCCAAAGAGTCTACCCAAATGATTCGCTTTCCTGCCGTCCCCTAGAGATCAAAAAACGGGCCGCCCCATAAGAGACGACCCGTTGGAAGGGATGAATTCCAGACATGCCTACACGCGCAGGTAGCGGCGCATGGCTATGGCAGAACCAAAGAGACCGATAATCACGCCGACCAGAATCAGCGCAGCATAGGTCACCAGGTAGTACTGCATCGGCAGGGCAAACGACATCCAGCCGATGCTCTCCTGCAAACGCGGAATCATCAGATTGCGCAGCAGCTCCAGAACGCCGATGGAAAGCAGCGAGCCCAAAATGGCCTGCAGTACGCCCTCGGTGATAAACGGACCACGAATGAAGCCGTTGCTGGCGCCGACCAGACGCATAATCGCAATCTCACGACGACGCGCCGTGATGGACAGGCGAATCGTGTTGTTGATGAAGATGAATGCGATAAAGGTCAGAAGGCCAACGAGCACCACGGCGGCGATGCGAATGTAGTTGGTCACCTGGAACAGGCGGCTCACTTCCTCCTGGCCATACAGTACGCTCGCGTTGACGTCGCCGTCGTCCGCGATCTTTTGGAAGTCGGCATTCTTCTTGAGCTTCTTGGCCGTGCTCTCGACCTGAGACGGATCGTCCATCTCAATCGCAAACGAAGCCGGCAGCGGGTTCTGGCCATCGAGCGCGCTCATGGTGGCGTCGGCGTTGCCCGACATCTTGCTCGTATACTCGGCCAGCGCGTCGTCCTTGTCCTTATAGGTCACGGACTTGACGTTATTCCATGTCTTAAGCTCGGCCTCAAAAGCCTGAACATCAGCCTGATCGGCGTCATCGCTAATGAACGCGTTGATGACAACCTGATCCTCGACGGTGCCGATCACGGAGTTCAGCATCGCGGAGCCCATGATGAACAGGCCGATGATAAACAGCGAAAGGAAGATCGTGATGACGGCGCCGAGCGAGGTAGTCCAGTTACGGAAGAAGTGGCTGATTGCCTCTTTGAAGGAGTAGCCCACGTTAGTTGGTGCCATAGTTGCCGTAACCTCCCCTCTCCTGGTCGCGGATAACGTGGCCGCCCTCGAGGGCGATCACGCGACGGTGCATGCTATCGACCATCTCGCGGTCGTGCGTGGCGACGATCACGGTGGTGCCGGTGCGGTTAATACGCTCGAGCAGCTTCATGATGCCCAGCGAGATCGCCGGGTCGAGGTTACCCGTGGGCTCGTCGCAGATCAGCAGCGGCGGACGGTTGACCATAGCGCGGGCGACGGCAACGCGCTGCTGCTCGCCACCGGAAAGCTGGTCGGGCAGCGAGTCCATCTGATCGGCCAGACCGACCAGACGCAGCACCTCGGGCACCTGGCTGCGAATGACGCCCTTGGGCTTGCCGATGCACTGCAGGGCAAACGCCACGTTTTCGTAGGCGGTCTTTTGCGGCAGAAGCTTAAAGTCCTGGAACACAGCGCCAATCTGGCGGCGCAGGAACGGAACCTTGCGGTTCTTGATCTTCATGAGGTCCTGACCGGCAACCAGGATGCGACCGCTCGTCGGCTTGACGTCGCGGTTGAGCGTCGACAGCAGCGTGGTCTTACCCGAGCCGGAGTGACCGACCAGGAAGACGAACTCGCCCGGATAGATCTCGATGTTGATGTCGTCGAGTGCAGGCTTGTTGGGCTGTGCCGGATAGATCTTGGTGACATGCTCCATAAGGATGACGGGCTCGACACCGGCCTGCTTGGCCATCTTCTTGCGGCTGGCCTGCGGATCGATGGGCGCAAACACCGACGTAAAATCGGGGTTGTTGAGCGCGTTATCGAGGCTTGCGACCTCGGCGGCCTGATCGCTCTCGACCACCGGGGCAGCAGGCTGCGTGGGATCGGGAATAGCGGCAAAGAGACCGGACTGCGCAGGCTGAGGAACCGGCGTCGCAGGGGCCATGGGGTCGGGAATGCCGGCCATGGTAGGCTGCGGCGTGGCGGCGCCAGCCTGAGGCTGCTCCACGCGAGCGGTCACGGCCTGAACGGGCTCAAAACCCGCCGTGCCGGAAAGCGCGACATCGCTGGTGGGATTGTAGGCAAAGGGATCGGATGCCGGCTGTGCCTGATCTGCCGGCTGAGCGGGGGCCTGAGCAACAGGCTGGCCCTCTGAATCCGGAGTGGCGAAACGGCTGCCCTGGACGCCTGTCTGCGTCTTGGGGGCATCATCGCCCGCACCGGAGGTACGGAAGTGGTTACCCACTGGTGCTCCTTATCGTCGTGCGTTTAAACTACATGAGCGCTTTGTATTTTAGCAGCATTAGCTTTGCTGCACATAAGAAGCATGGCGGGGTTTGGGTCTCACCGGCCGGGCGCAGGGTTACCTCCCAAATCGTCCTCGCGCATGGCCGGCATTTGTCCTG
>CAUDZT010000050.1 GCA_958453935.1 uncultured Collinsella sp.
AGTTGAAAGGCAGATTGCCGCTCTGGCGGGTTTGCAGCGTCGAGCCGTTACGCGGTTTGGTAAAACCGCGTAACTAGTTAGCCGCCCAGGTAAGCCTTGCGGACGTTGTCGTCGTGCAGGAGCTCCTGTCCGGTGCCGGTCATGGTGATCTTGCCGGTCTCGAGCACGTAGCCGCGCGTGGCGATGGAAAGCGCCATCTGCGCGTTTTGCTCGACCAAGAGCACCGTGGTGCCGGCCTTGTGCAAGTCCTCGACAATCTGGAAGATCTGTTCGATCAGAATCGGCGCCAGACCCATGGAGGGTTCGTCGAGCATGAGCAGCTTGGGGTTGCTCATAAGGGCGCGACCCATAACGAGCATCTGCTGCTCGCCGCCCGAAAGGGTGCCGGCGACCTGGCGACGGCGTTCCTTCAGGCGCGGGAACTGCTCGTAGACGCGCTCGAGGCCCGGAGCCACCGTGGACTTGGGCTGCGTGTAGGCGCCCATCTCCAGGTTCTCCTCGACCGTCATCTGCAAAAAGGCGCGACGGCCCTCGGGCACCTGGGCCAGGCCCTTACCAACCAGCTTATCGGCGGGCGTATGGGTAATGTCCTCGCCCATAAACTTGATGGAGCCGGTCTTGGAACGCAGCAGGCCCGAGACAGTCTTGAGCGTTGTGGACTTGCCGGCACCGTTCGCGCCGATCAAGGCCACGATCTCACCCTCGTTGACGTTAAAGGAGATGTCCTTGATGGCGTGGATGGCGCCGTACCAGACGTTGATGTTGTAGACGGAAAGCATCGGCTCTGCCATTTAGTTCTCCCCCTTATCCTGCTTGCCCAGATATGCCTCGATAACGGCGTCGTTGTTCTGGATCTCCTCGGCCGTGCCCTTGGCGATGACCTTACCAAAGTTGAGCACGCAGATGCCCTCGCAGATGTTCATAACGAGCGACATGTCGTGCTCGATAAGCATGATGGCAATGCCAAAGGTGTCGCGGATCTTAACGATGTTCTCCATGAGCTCGGCGGTCTCGGACGGGTTCATGCCGGCGGCAGGCTCGTCGAGCAGCAGTAGCTTGGGGTTGGTGGCAAGCGCGCGGACGATCTCCAGACGACGCTGAGCGCCGTAAGGCAGCGATCCGGCCTGTTCATTTGCCAAGTGCTCCATGTCAAAAATGGACAGCAACTCCATGGCGCGCTCGTGGGCGGCCTTCTCGTGCTTCCAGTACGTCGGCAGGCGCAGTACGCCCTCAAAGCCGGAGTAACGCTCCTGGTTGTGCAGGCCGACCTTAACGTTATCCTCCACCGTCATGGTGTTGAACAGACGAATGTTCTGGAAGGTACGGGCAATACCCATGCGGTTGACCTGATAGACCGACTTGCCCGAGGTGTCCTCACCGTCGAGCAGGATGGTGCCGTGCGTGGGCTGGTACACCTTGGTGAGCAGGTTGAAGACCGTGGTCTTACCGGCACCGTTAGGGCCGATCAAACCGGCGATCTCGGTCTTACCGATGGTCAGGCTAAAGTCGTCTACTGCCTTAAGGCCGCCAAATTCAATGCCCAAGTGGATGCACTCGAGCGCCGGGCGCTGGCCCAGGTCGCGATCGGGAACGATGGCGCCAGAAGGATACGGGACCATCTTGCCCTTGTTGAACTCAAACTTACTGGGCATCGGCTGCCACCTCCTTCTTGGAAGCAAAGCGGTCCTTAATGCGTGCGAAGAACGCCTTGAGCTGCGGGTTGTTGGTAAAGATCATGACCAGGATCAGCACGATGGCGTAGATGAGCATGCGGTAGTCCGAGAACTGACGGAGCAGCTCGGGAAGCACCGTGAGCAACGCCGCCGCGATGACGGAGCCGCGCATATTGCCCAGACCGCCCAGGACCACGAACACCAGGATGAGGATGGACGTGTTGAAGTCGAACTTGGTAGCGGAAAGCTGCGAGAAGTTACCGCCGAAGAGGGCTCCGGCAGCGCCGGCGAGAGCGGCGGAAACCACGAAGGCGATCATGCGGTACTCGGTGACGGAGATGCCCACGGACTCGGCAGCGATCTTGTTGTCGCGCACGGCCATAATGGCACGGCCGGTACGGCTGCGAACCAGGTTGAGTACGATCACGAGCGCAACCATGACCAGGATGGCACCGGCGAGGAAGGTCGAGTACGTCGACACGCCCGAGGCGCCCTGCGCGCCCTTGATGATGGCGGTGCCGTCCTCGAGCAGGTGCAGGTCGTCGATCGTGGAGTTACCCGTGATGTTAAAGATCACGTGCAGGCCGCGGGAGTCGACGCCCACGATAAGGCAAGTAACGATCTCTTTGATGATCTCGCCAAAAGCCAGGGTCACGATGGCCAGATAGTCGCCGCTCAGGCGCAGGACCGGGATGCCGATCAAGAAGCCCAAGATGGCAGCGGCGATAGCACCGACCACGATGCTGATGATAAGGCGCACCGGATCGGAGGGAACGGCGCTCTCGAGGGCGACCGCGGTGACGATGCCCGTGTAGGCGCCGACGCTCATAAAGCCCGCGTGGCCCAGCGACAAGTCGCCCGCGATGCCGACGACGAGGTTGAGGGAGATGGCCATGACGATATAGGCCGTGATGGGAACCAGCTGACCGGCGATCATGCGCGGAATCATGTGGTTGGACTGCATAAAGAACACGATGGCGAACGCCACAAGGCACATGGCGTACGTAACAAAGTCGTGACGCGTCTGCTTGTCTTTAAGAAACTTCATAACGCTCACCTACACCTTCTCGGGGACGTACTTGCCCAAGAGGCCGGCAGGCTTGACGAGCAGGACGATGATCAAAACACCAAAGACGATGGAGTTGGCAAGGCTCGTGGAAATGTAGGCCTGCGCCATCGCCTCGATGATGCCGATGAGAATGCCACCGACAAAGGCACCGGGGATGGAGCCGATGCCGCCGAAAACGGCAGCGTCGAAGGCCTTGATGCCAGGCATGGCGCCCGTGGTGGGCTGCAGGACCGGCGAGTAGGAGCACAGGAGCACACCGGCGATGGCAGCAAGGGCGGAGCCGATAGCAAACGTCATCGAGATGGTGCGGTTGACGTTGATGCCCATGAGCTGAGCGGCGGCTTTGTCCTCGGACACGGCACGCATTGCCTTGCCCATCTTGGTCTTACCTGTAAAGAACATCAGGCCGGCCATGATAACCAGGCAGGCGACGATGGTGACGAGCGATACGGCGCTCACGTTAAACTTGGCCAAGAACTCCGGCACCGGGAAGGTGACGAGCGAAGTGAAGTTCTTGGGCGTGGCGCCCCACAGAAGCTGCGCGGCATTCTGCAGGAAGTAGGACACGCCGATGGCCGTGATCAAAACGGCCAGCGGGCCTGCTTGGCGCAGCGGCTTATAGGCCAGACCCTCAATGAGAACACCGAGAACCGTGCAGACAACGCAAGAGAGAATTACAGATGCCCAGCCCGGGAGGCCGAGATACGACGTGGCACAGAACGAGACATAGGCACCGACCATGATGACGTCGCCGTGAGCGAAGTTGAGCATCTTGGCAATACCGTAGACCATGGTGTAGCCCAACGCGATGATGGCGTAGACGCTGCCCATGGACAGGCCGTTGACCAGGTATTGGATAAAGACCGTCATGTTCCACATCCCCCTTTCGAATAGGTTTCCAGTTAATGTATGAAACAGGGACGTTACACTGTCCCTAGATACCAAGCAAGCAGGGAAGGCCAAAACCTCCCCTGCCTGGGATCAAAACCGCTCTATGTAAGGCGGCTTATTAGGCCTGTACGTACTTGCCGTCGGTGATGACGTACGCCGTGGGCTCCTTCTGGACCTGGCCCTTATCGTTCCAGGTAAGCTTGCCGGTCAGACCGTCAACGGTAATCTTGAGCATAGCCTTGGACAGTTTATCAGCGACCTCGGTCGGGTCGGCGTCGACACCAAGACCGGCCTCTTTGAGGGCCTCGGCCACCGCGTGCACGCCGTCGTAGGCGTCGGCGGCAAACTGGTCGGGAGTATCGCCGTACTTATCCTTGTAAGCGTTGACGAAGTCGGCGTTCTTCTCGTCGTCGGCGGAGAACGGGGTCATGAGCAGCAGACCCTCGGCAAGAGAGGTGTCGAAGCCCTCAACGCCCAGGATGCCGTCCATGCCGTCGCAGCCCATCATCTTGACGTCGTAGCCCATGTCCTTGGCGTTCTTGAGCAGGACGGACGCCGGCGTGTAGTAGATCGGCGCAAAGATCATGGTGGCACCGGCCTGCTTGGCCTTGGTCAGCTGGTTGGTAAAGCTCGTGGCGGAGTCGTCCTTAAAGGTCTCCTCGTCAACAACCTCGAGCTTGGACTCAGCGGCCTGGGCCTTAAAGGAATCCGCGATGCCCGAAGAATAGGCGTCGCCAGAGTTATAGAACAGCACGAACTTCTCGTCCGCATACTTCTGCGCCAGGAACTTGGCAGCGTTGACACCCTGGTTGGGGTCGGTAAAGCAAACCTGGAAGACGCAATCCTTGCCGTCGGTGACGTCCTCGGAGGACGCGGACGGGGTGATCATGAACGTCTTGGGGTCGTTACCACACTCGGCGGCAACGGCAACCGACGCACCCGTGGTGGTCGGGCCGACGAGGGCCTGCATGCCCCAGTCGAGCAGGGTGTTGAAGGCATTGACGGCCTTCTCACCGTCGGCCTGATCATCCTCGGCCTTGCTGGCAAGCGGCAGCTCCTTGGTCGAGAAATCCTTGCAGCCAAGCTCGACGCCCTGGGTAACGGACTTGCCGTAGGACGCGTTAGCGCCGGTCAGCGGGCCGATGGTGCCGATCTTAAACGAAGCGTCGCTCGAAGCGGAACCGCTGTCGCCGCCGTTGGAGGAGCAACCAGCTAGAATGGACATCGCCCCCAGACCTGCTGCGCTCGCGATAACGCTCCTGCGATTCATAACAGGGTTTAATGACTTACCGGTGAGGCTCGACATGCGGCTCTCCTCTCAAATCTCGTCGGGTTTTGGTTACCCGACAGGCCATCCTTCGCCGTGTTCGGCGTTCGCAAAATAGTAGACGCTTTAGTTAGGAAAAGTGGCGATTATTTCAACTTTTCTTTGGATTTGTTCATTTATCCATAGTTCTGCGTATTCCTACTTCTTTATGCAGTAATGCCACTTTATTATGTAAAAGTAATGTTTCCATTCTGTTACAAGCGTTCCCGCTCTCAATAAACATGGTGTCCCCCCTTTTTTTCGCTGGCCGCGGTGCGGCCGTCTTGCGGTACAGGGCAAACCTTATGGCGCAAACGTTGACAGTTTGTTACGGAGTTCCGTTTGTAGCGAGCATGTTTCCAATGTTTCCGCAGCGTTTCGGGGGTGTCGTTTTGTGCGACTCCTGTTGCCTGGCGAGCACACGCCCTCGGTTCACGCTAGAATGCACTCAACCTTTAAGCGGTTAATCCATCCATAAGATGCACGAAGGAGCTATCTATGAGCGAATCCCTGCGCACCGTGAACGTCGGTCTGATCGGTCTGGGAACCGTCGGCGGCGGCGTGGCCCGTCTGATCAAGAGCCACCACGATGAGTACCTGGCAGCCTACGGCATCGACCTTAAGCTGACCCGCGCCTGCGCGCTTGCTTGGGAGCAGGCCGAGGCAGCTGGTATTGAGCGCGAGGCCTTTACGAGTGACTGGCGTGACGTCGTCACCGACCCCGCCGTCGACATCGTCGTCGAGCTGATCGGTGGCGAGCATCCCGCAACCGAGATCTTCACCACCGCCTTTGAGCACGGCAAGCACGTCGTCTCTGCCAACAAGGCCCTGCTGGGCCGTCACGTCGAGACGCTTGCCGAGAAGGCGCGCGCGTGCGGCGTGCAGATTAAGTGCGAGGCCAGCTGCGGCGGCGGTATCCCCATCGTGAGCACGCTCGAGCACGACCTGGTGGGCAACAAGATCCTGACCATCGCCGGCATCCTCAACGGCACCACCAACTATATCCTGTCGCGCATGGACGCCGAGGGCGCCGATTACGCTGACGTGCTCGCCGACGCCCAGGCCAAGGGCTATGCCGAGGCCGACCCGTCCGCCGACGTCGACGGCTTCGATGCCGCCAGCAAGACGGCCATCCTCGCCTCCATCGGCTTTGGCACCCGCGTTACCACCGATGATGTGTACCAGCAGGGTATCCGCACCATCGGTGCCGAGGACATCGCCCAGGCCCGCGAGCTCGGCTACACCATTAAGCTGCTGGGCATCGCCCGCAACACCGACGCCGGCGTCGACGTCCGCGTGCATCCCACGCTGATCCCCGCCGACCACATGCTTGCCAAGGCCAACGGCGCCATGAACGCTGTCTACGTGGTAGGCGACGCCGTGGGCGAGACCATGTTCTACGGTGCCGGCGCAGGCTCTTTCCCCACCGCGAGCGCCGTCGTGGGCGATATCCTGTCGCTCTCCGAGCAGATCAGCCGTGGCGTAGCCCCGCTGCCCGAGATTGAGCCCTATGGCCACAACCTCGCCTTTAAGCCCATGAACGAGCTCCAGACCAAGTACTACGTGCGCCTGAAGGTCGCCGACCGCGTGGGCGCCCTGTCCGAGACGGTCGACATCTTTGCCAAGCACAACATCTCGATCTCGCTCATCAATCAGGTCGAGGATGGCAAGTCGGGCGTCAGCGATGCCTGCTCGGTTATCTTCCTGACGCACCGCGCGCTCGAGAAGGACGTCCAGGCTGCCGCCGCCGAGCTTGCCAACGTCGACTGCGTGGCCGAGGTCGCCAACGTCCTGCGTATCGAGGACGTCGAGGCCTGGACCGAAGGCGTTATGGCCAACTAGCCCAACGCTCGCCTAGCAATACGCGCCTTGAGGGCTCCCGTCCGATGTGGGACGGGAGCCCTTTTGTCTCCTGCCCCAAGCACAACGGCAGAGCATATTTGCGCGAGCCGCTCATCGGTAACGCGGGCTACCGTTCACCGATATGCAAACGCGACCGATTCCGGCTACCGCTACGCTGTGCTGCGAATGTCCGCCCGCGATGAGAGGAAGCACCATGTTGCTCGAGGGCAAAAAAGCAATCATCACCGGAGGCACACGCGGTATCGGCTATGCCATCGCCTGCCGTTTTATCGAGGAAGGCGCTGCCGTCACCGTCTTTGGCTCGCGCCAGGAGACTGCCGACGCGGCCGTTGAGAAGCTGGCAGCCGCCTATCCCGACGCCAAGGTCTGGGGCCGCTCCTGCGACCTCACCTCGCTCGAGGCCGTGACCGGGGCCTTTACCCAGGCTGCAGCCGACATGGGCGGCTTGGACACGGTCGTCAACAATGCCGGCATCTCCCAGCGCTCACCCCT
Organism: uncultured Collinsella sp.; assembly: GCA_958453935.1. Taxonomy (GTDB): domain Bacteria; phylum Actinomycetota; class Coriobacteriia; order Coriobacteriales; family Coriobacteriaceae; genus Collinsella. The sequence continues at coordinate 7,295 of CAUDZT010000050.1, forward strand.
TTTGGACTACACGGCCGAGGAGTTCGCCAAGGTCATGGACCTCAACGTCGTCGCCGTCTTTAATGGCCACCAGGCTGCCGCCAAGATCATGACCGAAGCCGGCCACGGCGGCACCATCACCACCACGAGCTCGATGGTCGCTAAGTACGGTCAGCCCTCCGGCGTTGGCTATCCCACGTCCAAGTTCGCCGTCAACGGCATGGTCCAGTCGCTCTCGCGCGAGCTCGCTCCCATGGGCATTCGCGTCAATGCCGTAGCACCTGGTGTAACTAAAACCGACATGGTCGCCAACCTGCCCGAAGAGATCATCAAGCCCATCATCGCCACCATTCCGCTGGGTCGCATGGGCGAGCCCGAGGATGTCGCCAACGCCTTTGTTTTCCTGGCGAGCGATATGTCCTCCTACGTCACGGGCGCCGTGCTCCCCGTCGACGGAGCTGCCCGCTCTTAAGGGACCACAAGCCTCAACTCCCAGCCTCAACATAGTCCAACAAAGAAGGCGCGCCGCCCGCATCAATTGCAGGCAGCGCGCCTTCTTCTGTTATGAAAGGGAAACTATGTCCCAGTATTTCGGATCAGAACGGGGCCCGGTCCCCCAGGACCTCCTTGCGGAAACTGCGTCCCGTTTCGGGTCTTTAAAGTGGGACGCGTCTTCCCCTAGGGAAGCGTCTCGTTATTTGCCGTCGTCGTCTTGGGCTTCATCGCGTGCGTAGAGCTCCAGCATGCGGCGGCGGTATTCGCGCACGGCGAGCTTGGCGCGCTCCAGGCGGCGGCGCTCGCGCGGGGTAAGCTCGGACGGGTCGATCTCGTCTCCATAGGTCTTATCGGCAAGAAGATGCGCCGCGTCCACGATGCGGGCATCGATGTGGCCGCTCGCCGCCTCGGCGGAAAGACGCTCGGCAATCGTATCGAGCGTAGGCAGGCCCTCGAATACGCGACCATGGCCATGCGAGGTCAGCAGCTCGTGCTCTCGTGCGAGCAGACTCGCCAAATCGTGATGGGCACGCAGGATATCGAGTGCCTCGGCAGGATGCTCGGCAACCTCTGCCACGGCGGCGACCGGCGCGGCATCGACCACGCGGTAGAAGAGCTGCGCGAGCAGCGGCATCAAGAACACCGTGATGGCACCGGCGGCAACCATGACCGACGCAACATCTTGCGACAGCGCGCCCGCGTTGACGGCCACGCTCGTCACGGCAACGATGATCGGCAGCGCCGTGGTGCAGTACAGGGCCACGGTAATGCGACCATACGCCGACACATCGCGCGTCACAGGACAAATGCTCATAGAAATAAGAATGGGTACGGCACGAATAATCAACAACGCCACGATAAAGCCCACGAGCAGCCCGGGGCGCGACACCACGGCCGTCAGATCGATCTTTGCGCCCGACACGGTAAAGAACACCGGGATTAAAAAGCCATAGGCAAGGCCATCGAGTTTAAGCTCGAGCGTATGGTTGCCCTCGGGGATGATATAGCGCAGGACAAAGCCCGCCGCAAAAGCGCCCAGCACGATATCGAGGCTAAATATGGCGGAAAACGCCACGAGCGTGACCAAGATGAGCACCGTAAGGCGCACGAACGTTTGGGAAGTCGTATCGGCGCGCTCCTGAATAAAGGCAAAGAAGCGGCTGCCGATACGCTTGGAGCGGCTGGGGACCACGGCAAGCAGCACACACACCACGGCGAACAGGCCCAAGATCAGCAACGTCTCGATACCCGCACGGGCAGACAGCAGCACCGACATGGCGAGCACGGGGCCAAGCTCACCCCACGTACCGTAGGCAAGAATCGAATCGCCGACGCGCGTCCCGGCAAGCGACCGCTCGCGCAAGATGGGCATGAGCGCCCCAAGCGCCGTCGAGGTCAACGCCAGCGTCACGGCGATGCCATCAAAATGACTGACCGAAAACCACGGGGTAAAGCGCACGGCAAGCCAGGCGATGCCAAACGTGACGACCCACGTCGCCATGCCGTAACGCCCCTCGATGCCCGTGATGTTCTTGGGATCGATCTCAAAGCCGGCAAGCAGGAACAAAAAGGCCAGGCCGAGCTCGGACACGAGCGAGACCTCGGCATCTACATGGATAACGCCGAGCATATGAGGTCCCAGCACCGCGCCGAACACAAGCAAAAAGACCGTCTCGGGAACGGGTTTTCCAGGAATCGCCGAAGCGATGAAGGGGCTTGCAAAGGCCACGAGTGCGATGATGGCGAGCGAAACGAATGCCATGTGATGCCTTTCTCTTGTTTGCGCTTCACTGTAGCACCCTCGCCGTCCTCTACGCGCCGCGAGCTGTCGTATCATAGTGAGGTTTACAAACATGTGGCTCAAGGCGACCGCGAGGCTTGCCCCGCAAACCGACCGCTGCCGCATACCGTACCGTACGCCCAACCGATCAGGAAGGCAGGAACCAATGGTCTCTCGTATCTACGTGGAGAAGAAACCCGGGTTCGACGTCGAGGCTCAGCAGCTCAAGGGCGAGCTGACCGAGATTCTCGGCATCAAGGGCATCGAGGCCCTGAGGATCATCAACCGCTACGACGTCGAGGGCATCGACGAGGAGCTTTTCCGCTCCTGCGTGCCGACCGTCTTTAGCGAGCCCCAGGTCGACGTGACCTACGACGAGCTCCCCGCAAGCGATGGCGCCGTCTTTGCCGTCGAATTCCTGCCTGGCCAGTTTGACCAGCGCGCCGACTCCGCCAGCGAGTGCGTGCAGCTCATCAGCCAAGGCGAGCGCCCCGCCGTGCGTTCCGCCAAGGTCTATATGATCTCGGGCGCTCTGGACGAAGCCGCCATCGAGGCCATCAAGCACTACGTGGTGAACCCCGTCGAGGCCCGCATCGCCTCGCTCGACCTGCCCGAGACGCTGCATATGGAGACCCCCGAGCCTCAGCCCGTCGAAGTGCTCGACGGCTTCCGCGAGCTCGATGAGGCCGGCCTTGCCGCCTTTATTTCCGAGCGCGGTCTTGCCATGGACGAGGCGGACATCGCCTTCTGCCAGCAGTACTTCCGCGATGAGAATCGCGACCCCACCATCACCGAAATCCGCGTGATCGACACCTACTGGTCCGATCACTGCCGCCACACCACCTTCGGCACCGTCTTGGACGACGTGACGATCGACGACGCCGTGGTGCAGCAGGCCTTCGACCGCTACATGGAGATGCGCCACGAACTCGGTCGCGACGCCAAGCCCGTCTGCCTCATGGACATGGGCACCATCGGCGCCAAGTACCTTAAGAAGACCGGCGTCATGACCGATGTCGACGAGTCCGAGGAGATCAACGCCTGCACCGTCAAGGTGAAGGTTGATGTCGACGGCGAGGACCAGGACTGGCTGTTCCTGTTTAAAAACGAGACCCACAACCACCCGACCGAGATCGAGCCCTTCGGCGGTGCCGCCACCTGCGTGGGCGGTGCCATCCGCGACCCGCTCTCGGGCCGCAGCTACGTGTACCAGGCCATGCGTGTCACCGGCGCCGGCGACCCCACCGTCCCCGTGTCCGAGACGCTCGAGGGCAAGCTGCCGCAGCGCAAGCTCGTGACCACTGCCGCCGCCGGCTACTCCAGCTACGGCAACCAGATCGGCCTTGCCACCGGCCAGGTCAACGAACTCTATCACCCCGGCTACGTGGCCAAGCGCATGGAGGTCGGCGCCGTCGTGGGCGCTACCCCGGCAAACCACGTGCGCCGCGAGTGCCCCGCCCCCACCGACAAGATCATCCTGCTGGGCGGCCGCACCGGCCGTGACGGCATCGGCGGTGCCACCGGCTCCTCCAAGACCCAGAACACCGAGTCCATCGAGACCTCGGGTGCCGAGGTCCAGAAGGGTAACGCCCCGGTTGAGCGCAAGTTGCAGCGTCTGTTCCGCCGCGGCGACGCCTGCCGTCTGATCAAGCGCTGCAATGACTTTGGCGCCGGCGGCGTCTCGGTCGCTGTGGGCGAGCTTGCCGACGGCCTGTACGTGGACCTGGACACCGTGACCAAGAAGTACGACGGCTTGGACGGCACCGAGCTCGCCATTTCCGAGTCCCAGGAGCGCATGGCCTGCGCCGTTGCCGACGGAGACGTCGAGGAGTTCATGGGCTACGCCGCCGAGGAGAACCTGGAGGCGACCGTAATCGCCGAGGTTACCGCCGAGCCGCGCATGCGCATGGCCTGGAACGGCGTCGCCATCGTCGACCTGTCCCGCGAGTTCCTCAACTCCAACGGTGCACCCAAGCACCAGGTCGCCCACGTCTGCGCCCGTAGCGTGTGGCAGCCCAGCTGGGCCGGCACCACGCTTGCCGAGCGCATGACCTCGCTCGTCACCGATCTCAACGTCGCCTCCAACAAGGGCCTTTCCGAGCGCTTCGACTCCACCATCGGTGCCGCGACCGTGCTCATGCCCTTTGGCGGCAAGACGCAGCTCACCCCGAGCTCTGCCATGGTCGCCAAGTTCCCCGTGGACGGCGAGACCACCACGGCGAGCGCCATGGCATGGGGCTTCAACCCCTACCTGATGGAGGCCGACCAGTTTGCGGGCGCCTACCTGTCCGTGGTTGAGTCAATCGCCAAGCTCGTGGCCGCCGGCTTTGAGCACAAGCGCGCCTATCTCTCCTTCCAGGAATACTTTGAGCGCCTGCGCACCGAGGCCGAGCGCTGGGGCAAGCCCATGGCAGCCGTCCTGGGCGCCCTTATGGCCCAGGTCGACCTGGGCGCCGGCGCCATCGGCGGCAAGGACTCCATGAGCGGCTCGTTTGAGGACGAGGCCGGAGAGCTCAACGTTCCGCCGACCCTCATCAGCTTCGCCGTGGCCGTAGGCCGCGCAGCCCGTGCCACCTCGCCCGAGTTCAAGGGCCTGACGCACCGCGTCGTCCGCATCGCCCCCGCCACCTATGGCGAGGACTACCGCCCCGATGCCCAGCAGCTGCTCGCCGCGTTTGACGCCGTCGAGGCGCTCACCGCTACCGGCGATGCCCTGGCCGTCTCCACGCCCGGCTACGGCTGCGGCGCCGAGAGCCTTTTTAAGATGTGCGTCGGCAACCAGATCGGCATCGAGCTTGCCGAGGATGTGGATGTGGAGAGCCTCTTCACCCCGCTCTACGGCAGCTTTATCGTCGAGCTCGCCGAGGATGCCGAGCTGCCCGAGGTCGCCGACGGCGTTGTCGTCGAGCCCTTGGGCACCACCGTCGAGGGCTATGTCATCGACACCGGCTCCGAGGTCATCGATCTCTCCGAGCTCCAGGAAGCCTGGGAGAGCGGCATCGAGGGCGTCTTTGCCTACCGCAGCACCGGCGAGCAACCCGAGGTCGAGACCATCGACTTCCGCGCCAAGGATATCCACGTGTACGGCGGCGCCAAGATCGCCCGCCCGCGCGTGATTATCCCGGTGTTCCCCGGCAACAACTGCGAGTACGACAGCGCCCGCGCCTTCCGCGCCGCCGGTGCCGAGGCCGACACCTTCGTGATCAACAACCTCACGCCCGAGGCCGTCGCCGAGAGCACCCACGAGCTTGCCCGTCGCATCCGCCAAAGCCAGATCGTCATGATCCCCGGCGGCTTCTCGGGCGGTGACGAGCCCGACGGCTCCGCCAAGTTCATCACGGCGTTCTTCCGCGCTCCCGAGGTCACCGAGGCAGTTCGCGACCTGCTCAAGGCCCGCGACGGCCTGATGCTGGGCATCTGCAACGGCTTCCAGGCCCTGATCAAGCTCGGCCTGGTACCCTACGGCGACATCGTCGACGCCACGCCCGATGCGCCCACGCTGACGTTCAACACCATCGGTCGCCATCAGAGCCGCCTGGTGCGCACCCGCATCTCGTCCAACCTGTCCCCGTGGCTGTCGCAGTGCAGCCTCGACGACCCCCACACCGTCGCCATCAGCCACGGCGAGGGCCGCTTTGTCGCCAACGACGAGGTGCTCGCCCAGCTGATCGCCAACGGCCAGGTCGCCACGCAGTACGTGGGCGAGGACGGCAAGCCCAGCATGGACCTTTCCGTCAACCCCAACGGCTCCGCACTCGCCATCGAGGGCATCACGAGCCCCGACGGCCGCGTCCTGGGCAAGATGGGCCATGCCGAGCGTCGCGGCGACAACCTGTACCGCAACGTGCCCGAGCATGTCCCCGGCGATAAGTTCATGCCGATCTTTGAGAGCGGCGTGGCCTACTTCGCTTAAACCTTTCCCATCGGGTACAATCTCTTCGGGTAACAACACCCGCCACCGACACATCCGGTGGCGGGTTCTTTTTTGCTTCGCGCATGCAGGAAGGACATCATGGAAAGCCGCAAGCCGTATCTCGCCACCCTGCCCGGACTCATCCTGGGCTGTCTTGTTTGCTGTGCACTCTGGGGATCGGCCTTTCCCTGCATCAAGATCGGCTACGCACTCTTTGGTATCCCGGCGCACGATAGCGCCTCGCAGCTGCTCTTTGCGGGCTTGCGCTTCACGCTTGCCGGCGCCCTGGTTATCGTTGGGATGAGTGCGGCCCAACGCCGCCCCCTCATTCCGCAGGCTCGCGACATCAAGCCCATCTTTGTCTTGTCGCTCTTCCAGACTATCGGGCAGTACTTCTTTTTCTATCTGGGCCTCTCGCGCGCCAGCGCCATGTCGAGCTCCATCATCGAGGCCAGCGCCAACTTCCTCGCAATCCTCTTTGCCGCCCTGGCATTTCACACCGAGAAGCTCAATACGGCCAAGGTGCTTGGCTGTGCGCTGGGCTTTGCCGGCGTCGCGCTCGTCAACCTCTCGGGCGCAGATGGCACCTTTGGCTTCAGGCTCGATGGCGAGGGCTTTATCCTAGCCTCCACTGTCGCGGGTGCTCTTTCGACCTGCCTGATCGGCATCTTCTCGCGCAAGCACGACGGCGTCTTGCTTGCCGGGTGGCAGTTCTTGGTCGGCGGCCTGGTCCTCACCGCCATCGGCTTTTTGATGGGTGGCGCGCTCTCCCCCACGGCGATTGTCCCCGCCATCGTGCTCATCATCTACATGGCGCTTATCTCCGCGGTCGCCTACTCGCTGTGGTCGCGCCTGCTTGCCGTCAACCCCGTCAGCCGCGTCTCGGTCTTTGGGTTTATGAACCCGGTCTTTGGCGTACTGCTGAGCGCACTGCTGCTTGGCGAGGGCGCCGGCACGAGCCTCGTTACCGTCATCGTTGCCCTGCTCTTGGTCTGCAGCGGCATCATCATCGTCAACAGGCCCAAAAAGGTCTAACGAACTACCCCTATTTAGCAGAGGGGGTTCACATGCTTTAGCTTAATGGAGTACATCGGAGAGCCGAGGGCCGCCACGCCCGCCAGCGTGCGCCCTTTTTCTAGCGTATCTGGGCGCCGGCTTTCTTCTTCTCGCGCTTTACGCGGTAGAGCTCCGCGTCGGCAGCACGAAACAAGTCTTGCCAGGTATCGACGCCATCACCGACCCGTGCGTAGCCGATGGACATCCGCAACAGATACGGAACCTCGGCGCGCGCGAGCTCATCGTTGATTGTCGCGCACAGATGCATGATATCCTGTTCCGCCACTGCCTTTTGGAGCACCACGAACTCATCGCCACCATAACGTGCGATAAAGCCGCCAGACGCCGAGCAGACTTCTTTGAGCGCAGCGGATATGACCTGAAGAGCATGGTCGCCCTCCACATGCCCATAGCGATCGTTAATCTGCTTAAAGCCGTCGGCGTCCATCATAAGCAGATATACATCTTCGGCCTGATCCACATTTGAGAAGAGCGACAGCATATAGGTCTCAAAACGGTTGCGATTGTTAAGTCCAGTCAACGGGTCGGTCGAGATGAGCTGCTCCTGGTAGATGATGTAGAGCAGCAACATGCTAATCATTATGCCGACACAAAGGCCGGGCACCGAGTATACGACCTGAAAGGTACCGCCCACCAGGGCCGGAATGGCGAAAAATGCCAAGGTTCGATAGATGGCCTTCGTCTGCAGGCTCTCGACCCTGCGAGATTGCACAAATGCATGCAGGGACGTATGTATAACGTAACAGTAGCTGACGATGGGCTGGATCATATAGGCAAAGCCGCGACGATACACGCCCTGCGAATCGATATAGAACAGGGCGTGCGTCCAGTAACTGGTAAACGCCAGCACGACCACCAGAGCCGTAGGCAACGCTACAAGCACCACCCTATAGCGCGAGGTCAAAAGGCGAGAACCCTGCACCGTCTCGGAATAGATAAACCAAATGAGACACGCGATAGCAAAGAGCGAAAACGAAACCGCGTTGGAAATCCAGTTGGCAGCAATGCCCAACGTGCCGTCCACACCGTCCGAAAGCGTCCAGATCATATCGAATAATATGTACGCGGCAGAGGTGTAGCCAAGCATGCTAAACAATAGCTGCTGGGTGCTCGAGAACAAGGAGCGACGACTTCGCACGGCAAGCCCGATAAGAACAATCATGCATAGCACGAATATCTCAATCTTGAGTGCCTTAACCACTAGCGCCATCCCTTCAATACCCAAGTGGTCAGAATCGCCCAATTCGAATCAGGGCAATCAGAACCACCCTTAAAAAGGGTGGTTTGCTCTTAGGGTATAACCCACGGG
>CAUDZT010000051.1 GCA_958453935.1 uncultured Collinsella sp.
GCTACGAACGGGGGCACTTCTGGTCTGCGGAATGTTTTCAAAACCAAGCCCGGTCCCGGCCTGCGATGACGTTGCTGGTGGTTCTTGGGCATCGCTTGCTGGCGGGGTTCCTTGGCTGAGTTAGACTTGGTTGGTAGGGCCTCCTGTCCCGGTCGCTGGTTCGCGCTTTGCGCGAACGGCGCGCTACTGGGGGAACGTTAGTCGGTCATTGTTGGGGCCGATGTGCCGTCCCGGCCCAGCATTGCCCTTAGCTTCTCAAAGCTTTCCTCGCTCAGGCAGTGCTCCATGTGACACCCCTCTTGTGAGGCAACCTCTTCCGAAACGCCTGCGTCCTCGAGCAGCCCAACAAAAAAGCAATGGCGCTCCCACATTTGGCGAGCGACCTCCAGGCCACGCTCCGTCAGATGAACGTCGCGTTTACCCATTTCGACATAGCCGTTGTTCTCCAGCGTCGCCATGGCTTTAGAGACGCTCGCCTTGGTCACACCCAGGTATTCAGAGACGTCGATTGAGCGCACCGTGTCTTGGCGCTGCGACAGAACGTAGATCGATTCGAGATAGTCTTCTCCAGATTCACGTAGGGCCATGGGCCGCCTTTCGCGATGGCTTCTAGTTAGCCTTTGGATACTTTTGCCTGATTTACTTTACCGCAAAAGTTGCCCATGTCTTACTACATTATTTGAAAAGTTAACCGTGTTTCACAAAATGTGCAGCACAGGGGCGGAGCGATGACACACTCGCAAGGAGTGTCCCCAACTGCCGGCAGAAACGGAACGTCACCAAGTGCCGAATCCGCAGCTACACCAGCCCAAAGTGCTTGGCGGCGTTGTAGATGCCGTCGTCATCCACGGCGGTCGTCACATAGGTCGCTGCAGCTTTCACGGTCTCCTGCGCGTTGCCCATGGCCACACTTGTGCCCACGGCCGAGAACATCGACAGGTCGTTCTCGCCGTCGCCAAAGGCAATCGCCTCGCTCGCGTCGACACCCAGGCGTTCCAGCGTCGCCGCGACACCCAGGTCCTTACCGCCGTTGGCAGGGATAATGTCGCAGAACAAATCACACCAGCGCGTAGTGAGAGAATGCGACACCGCGTCGGTCACGATATGTTCGTCGGCAGGGTCCACAAAGGCGCAGAACTGGTAGACCGGCGCATCGAAGGCATGCTCAAACGGTTCCTCGTGGTAGACAATCCCCGCGTTGCTGCCGGCCGTCACCACGCGCTCGGACAGGCGGTTCACAAACGAGTTCTCGCCCTGCATACACAGCGAGTCATAGCGCCCCTGCGCCACCTGGTCCACAATCGCCGCGACGTCGTCCGAATCGATCGGGCAGCTGCGGTAAACGCCCTTGGCATCAAAACAGTGCTGACCCGAAAGCGTGATGTACGCATCCCAACCAAGATCGAACAGCCAATCGGGCATCTGATAGGTCGGGCGACCCGTGGCGATCACGCACGCAATCCCCTGCTCATGAAAGCTGTCGAGCACCTGCTGCGCCGACGCCGGAATCCGATGGGTCTTAAAGCTCAGCAACGTGCCGTCGATATCGAAAAACGCGGCCTTGATCATCCTCGCCTACTCCTCGCCCTCGAGCTTCTCGCTCGCCTCGAGCCACGCCATCTCCAACTCGTCCATGGCGGCGTGGGCCTCGTCGATCTTTGCCTGCTGCTCGCCCAGCGCCGTGTAGTTGGTGGGATCGACCTGGGCCATTGCTGCCTCGGCCTCCTCAACGCGGGCGCGCTGCGTCTCCATTTTGCGCTCGAGCGAGCTCACCTCGCGGCGAAGCTTCTGACGCTCGGCGTTGGACAGGCCATTGGGCTGACCGCTCGCCTTGGGCTTATCGGCCGTCGCAGCCGCGGCACCGGTGTCGAACGTGCCGGTCTTGGCACTCGGCGCGCCCACGGGCTCGCCCTCGGCGGTAGCGTTGCACAGGCGCAGGTACTGGTCCACGCCGCCGGGCATATGCGTCAGGTGGCCGTCGAGCAGCGCCCACTGCTGGTCGGTCACGCGCTCCATGAGGAAACGGTCGTGCGTCACCAGGATCAGCGTGCCCGGCCAGCCGTCGAGCAGGTCCTCGACAATCGCCAGCATATCGGTATCCAGGTCGTTGCCGGGCTCGTCCAGGATAAGCACGTTGGGCTCGTCCAGGATCGTCAGCAGCAGCGACAGGCGACGGCGCTGGCCGCCCGAAAGATCGCCGATGCGACTCCAGAGCTGCTGTGTCGTAAAGCCCAGGCGCTCGCAGAGCTTCTCGGGCGAAGTCTCCTTGCCGTCGATGACGTAGTACTTCTTATAGTTGCCGAGCACCTCGCGGATCGTGTCACCCATGTAGGGCTCGAGTTCCTCGAGCTGCTGCGACAGAACGCCAAAGCGCACCGTCTGGCCAATCTTCACACGGCCGCGCGTGGGCTCAATCTTGCCCTGGATCACGTCGAGCAAGGTCGACTTGCCGGCGCCGTTCTCGCCCAACAGGCCATAGCGGTCGCCCGCGCCGATGAGCCAGGTCACATCGGTGAGCACCTGCTTGGGCGCACCATCGGTATCCGCATAGCCGGCATCCACGTCGATGACATCGATGACCTGCTTGCCTAGGCGGCTCACGGCAAGGCGCTTGAGCTCCAGCTCGTCACGCACGGGCGGTACGTCGGCGATCAGCTCGCGAGCAGCCTCAACGCGAAACTTGGGCTTGGTGGAACGCGCCTGGGCGCCGCGGCTTAGCCACGCGAGCTCCTTGCGCGCCATGTTGCGACGGCGCTCCTCGGTAACGGCGGCCATGCGGTCGCGCTCCACGCGCTGCAGGATATATGCCGAGTAGCCGCCCTCGAAGGGATCTACCTGGCCGTCGTGGACCTCCCACATGCTGGTGCAGACCTCGTCCAAGAACCAGCGGTCGTGCGTGACCACGAGCATGGCGCCCTGGCCGCGCTGCCAGCGGGCCTTTAAGTGACGCGCAAGCCAGTTGATGGTGCGCATGTCCAGGTGGTTGGTGGGCTCGTCGAGCATGAGCACATCGTAGTCGCCAATCAGCAGGCGCGCGAGGTCCACGCGACGGCGCTGACCGCCCGAGAGCTCGCCCACCATGCCCTCCCAGGGCACATCGCTAATAAGACCGGCCAGAATCTGGCGCGTACGCGGGCTCGACGCCCACTCGTACTCAGGCGTGTCGCCCACAACGGCATGATGCACGGTATCGGTGTCGACAAGCTGGTCCTTTTGGCCGAGCAATCCGATCGTCGTGCCGCGGCGGTGCGTCACGCGGCCGTCGTCGGGTTCCAGCGTGCCGGCGAGTACACTCAGCAGCGTCGACTTGCCGTCGCCGTTTTTACCGACGATACCAATGCGGTCGCCCTCGCCCACGCCGAGCGTCACGCTATCGAAAATATGCTTGGTGGGAAACTCTAGGCTGATGGAATCGCATCCCAAAAGAATCGCCATATGCCCTGCTCCTTCGTAGAAATTCAACGTTGTCCATGATAGCAGCGAGCCCCACCCCAAACCACCACGAAGGTGCCTGTCCCCTTTGTGGTGGTCGTTTCGGTCGCAGAGCAAAAAGGCGGGCCATCTCGCAAAAGAGATGACCCGCCTCTCCAATCAGTCCCGCGACAACCGTGGCCGCCGCGGGCCTCAAGCATGTCCCGGACTAGGAGAACATACCGGTGAGGTAATCATTCAGCCGCTTATCCTTGGGCCGTTGGAAAATCTCGTCGGTCTCGTCGTACTCGACCATATCGCCCATGTAGAAGAACGCCGTGCGGTTGGACACGCGCGACGCCTGCTCCATGTTGTGCGTCACGATGACGATGGCACGGTCGGCAACGATCGACGACATCAGGTCCTCGATCGCCAACGTCGAGATGGGGTCGAGCGCCGAGCAGGGCTCGTCGAACAGGATCACGTCGGGGTTGAGCGCCAGCGTGCGCGCAATGCACAGACGCTGCTGCTGACCGCCCGAAAGCGCGTAGGCGCTCTTGTCGAGCTTGTCTTTGACCTCGTCCCACAGCGCGGCACCGCGCAGACTTTCCTCGACCATGCGGTCGAGCTCGTCACGGTCGGTGATGCCGTGGCGCTTGGGCGCAAAGGTGATGTTGTCGCGAATGGACTTGCGGAAGGGGTTGGGCTGCTGGAACACCATGCCGATGGAGCGACGCAGCTCGTACGTGTTCTCGGTCTTGGTGTTCACGTTGCGCCCGCGGTAGTTGATCTCGCCCTCCACGCGACAGCGGCGAATCTCGCGATTCATCAGGTTGAGGCTACGCAAGAAGGTCGACTTGCCGCAGCCCGAAGGCCCGATGAGCGCCGTGATCTCACCCTTGTGGAAGTCGAGCGACGTATTGTGCAGCGCATGGTGGTCGCCATAGTACACGTTGACGTCCTTGGCGGAGAGCACGACCTCGTCGCTCACGGCCTTGCCGCTCACGCGCACGCGCCTCTCGCTCTCCCCCACGCTCGACAGAAAGTCCTGGGGGGTGTCGGACGTGGCCGCCTCGGTTGCGGGCGTTGCATTCATATCGCTCATTCGGCCGTCATCTTCCTTGCCAGTTGCTTGCCCACGATACGGGCGACTACGTTAAACAGCAGCACGCAAATCATCAGCAGTGCCGCGGTGCCCCAGACGATCTGCTGGGCCTCGGGGCTGCCCTCGCCATAGATCTTGTAGATGTGCACGGCCAGCGACTCGCCGGGACGGAACACGTTCCAGGCGCAGGTGGGGCTCGACAGGTTAAAGCTCAAGAAGTTGAGGCGGACCGGCGAGCTCATGCCCGAGGTAAAGAGCAGCGCCGCGGCCTCGCCAAACACGCGGCCGGCCGAAAGCACGATGCCGGTCACGATGGCGGGCATGGCCTCGGGAATCAGGATGTGCAGTGTGGCCTCCCAGCGAGTGAGGCCCATGGCCAGGCACGCATCGCGCTGGGCCTGCGGCACGTCCTCGAGCGCCTGCTGAATCACGCGCACCAGGATGGGGATGTTGAACATGGTGAGCGCGACGGCGCCGGAGATGATGGAGTACTTCCAGCCCAGCTGCACCGAGAACACCAGAAAGCCGAACATGCCGACGACGATGGAGGGCAGCGAAGACAACGTCTCGATGGCGGTCGAGGCGATGTCGCGAATGGGACCGTCGGGCGCGTATTCAACTAGGAAGACCGCGCCGCCCAGGCTGATGGGCACCGAGATGATCAGGGTAATCAGCAGCAGATAGAACGAGTCGAACAGCTGGTAGAGCACGCCGCCCTGCGTTCCGTTGGCGCGTGCGGGCTGCGTGAGAAAGCCCGGCTGGAACAGCGTCGAGATGCCCTCGAACAGGATGTAGGCCACCATGGAGACGACGATAAGCATGACGATGGCGACAATCGCCGTCAGCACGCCCGTGGCGATACGGTCTTGCCTTTGGACACGCCCGAGTCTCGCCTCGTCGATATGGATGCGCGTGCTAGCCACGAGCCTTCGCCCCCTTGCGGCCAATGAGATGGATGATCAGGATAAAGATGAGGCTCATGCCCATCAGCAGCAGGCCGAGCGCCCACAGGACGTCGTCCTGGGCCGAGCCCTCGGCATAGACCGCCATGGACGTGGTGAGCGTGGTGGTGATGGTAGACGCCGGCGACAGCAGCGACGTCGGCATGGCCTCGATGCCGCCAATGACCATGCGCACGGCGAGCGTCTCGCCAAAGGCGCGGGTCATGCCAAGGATGACTGCGGTCATGAGCGACGGCATGGCGGACTTGAGCACCACGTGCCAGATGGTCTGCCAGCGGGTGTAGCCCAGCGCGAGCGAACCCTGGCGGTAGCTATCGGGCACGGCGCGCAGGCCATCGACCGAAAGCGTGGTCATCGTCGGCAGAATCATGACGGCCAGCACGATGGCGCCGGGCAAGATGCCCAGGCCTGTGCTCACGTGGAAAACGCTCTTCATAAGGCCGACGACCACGTGAAAACCGATCAGGCCAAAGACGACCGAGGGAATACCGGTCAAAAGCTCAATGAGCGGCTGAAAAACCTTGGAGCCAAACTTAGGCTGAATCTCGACCGCAAAGATGGCAGAGCCGATGGCGATGGGCAGTGCGATGAGCGTGGAGAGCACCATGACCGCAAACGAGGTGACGATCAGGGGCAGGGCGCCAGTGTAGGGCAGGCCGTTTTCGGCCGTGTTGGCCAGGTCCCACTTGGTACCGGTAAAAAACTCGACGATCGAGACGCCGTCCTTGAAAAAAGCCGAGAGGCCCTTTTGGGCGACCATAAAGATGAGCGCGGCAACGACAAGCGTCACGAGCGCTACGCACGCACCCGTGACGCCCAGGCCCACGTTCTCAAGCTCGCGCTTTGGCAGCTGTTTTGCCATTGCAAACCTTTCCGGGGGCGATTACTTATTTAGCGGAGACCTTGCCACTGGCGTCCTTGACGACCTTCATGGCAGAAACGGGAATAAAGCCCTGCTCCTCGACGAGCTTGCCCTGGACGTCGTCGGAAAGCATGAACTCCAGGAAGGCCTTGGTGGCCTCGTCGGCGTCCTTAGCACAGTACATGTGCTCGGTCGCCCAGATCTTGAAGGAGTCGTCGGTGACGTTTGTGCTCTTGGGCTCGACGCCCTCGACCATGATGGCGTTGAACTTGGAGTCATCGAAGTGCGAGAAGTCGAGGTAGGAGATGGCGTTGTCGGTGCTGCCCATCTGAGTCTGGACATCGCCGGACTTGTCGAGCTCGGCGTCGCCCTTAAAGTCGACGGCCTCGTCGCCAAAGACGGCGGCCTCGAAGGTGGCGCGGGTGCCGGAGCCGGCCTTGCGATTGAGAACGACGATCTTGGCGTCGTCGCCGCCGACCTCCTTCCAGTTGGTGATCTGGCCGGAGAAGATACCCTTGAGCTGCTCGAGGGACAGGTCGTCGACCTTGACGTTCTTGGAGACGACGGGGCCCATGCCCACGACGGCGACCTCGTGGTCGACGAGGTTTTTGACCTGATCGGCCTCGAGCTTGGTCTCGGCGAAGACGTCGGAGTTACCGATGGTGACGGTGCCGGCGGCGACAGCGGTCAGGCCCTTGCCCGAACCGTTACCCGAACCGGAGACGGAGACGTCCGGGTTGGCATCCATGAACTTCTCGGCAGCAGCCTCGACGAGAGCCTGGAACGAGGAAGCGCCGTCGTAGGTTACCTCGCCCGAGACGGACTCGGCAGCAGCGGCGCTACCCTTGTCGGCGGCGTCGGTTGCGCCTGCGCCGCCGCAACCAACGAGACCGAGGCCGACGATGCTGGCAAGACCACCAGCGAGGCCGAGGAACTGACGACGAGAATAAGCCTGATCGAGCATGATCTTCCTTTCATACAAGCGACTCGCGGGCACCCTGCCCGCTTTGCTGTTTGGAAAGATACGGTCTCGATCGGGCAGCGCCCGCGTCAGCTGCGCTTTATTACGGGCATCTGATAGACCCTTACCGCAAGCGCGGCTCGGCTTTACAAACGAATAACAAACCCGCCACCAAGCATGACCCGCCTTTTACACCAATAAAAACAAAGTTGCGGTGAAATAGTTCCTGCTTGGCCATCAAATGGCCCATTCTAGGAACTATTCCACCGCAACTTAAAAAGCCCGGACGAAAGGGGTGCTAAGTTGTTAAAACGCCGCAGCCTTAAAGCTCAAGCTCGTTCAAACGTAAGATCGCCACGATATAAATCTTGAGCGCCTGCTTGAGCTGTTCCTCGTTGGCGCACTCGTTGGGACCGTGCATCTGGCCGCCCCACTCGGGCAGCTCCAGACCGGTCTCCTCGGGGCCAAACGAGACGGCGCGGGCAAAGTTGCGCGCGTACGTGCCGCCGCCCATGGCAAAGGGCTCAGCATGCTTGCCCGTAAACTCGTTATAGGTATCAATAAGCGCCTTCACGGCCGGATCGTCGGCAGAGACCGAGAACGGCACCTTCGCACGACCCACACGGCACGTCACGCCAAAACGGCCCACGAGCGGATCGAGCTGCTCGCGGATGGTATCGGCACTCGTGCTGTCGGGGAAGCGCACGTCGATGACCTGCTCAATATGGCCATCCGCCACGCGGATGACGCCAGCGTTGCAGGTAAGCGGGCCAAACGCCGGACTCGTCGCATCGATACCCAGGCCGCGACCATAGGCGTCCGCATGCACAAAGGCCAGGAACTTGACGAACTCGTGCTCGGCAGGCGTCAGCAGGCGCTCGTCGCGTGCACCAAACGCGTCCTCGGCCTCGCGCAGATACGCCACGATCAGCCCGACGGCGTTGATCGTTCCCTCTGGCATCGAGGCATGACCGCCAATGCCGTGGGCGAAAATCTGCGCATGCCCGTTATCGAGCGCCGTGATCTCCAGGCGGTCGCCGTTCTCGACCGGCGCCGGCAGCTCATCGGCGGCAATCGCAAGCTCGCAGATAGACTGCGACGGAATGGCGTTGCTCGCCTCGGCACCGCTCCAGGACACAATGCGCCCGCCGTCGATCTTGGAGCTCACAAATGTCGCCCCAAACTGGCCCTTCTCGGCATTACAGACCGGGAACTCGGCATCGGGCGTAAACAGAAAGTCGGGGTTCGCGTGGTTCTCCAGATAATGGTGAACGTCGGACATGCCCACTTCCTCATCGCAGCCCAGCAGTGCGCGGAAGGTGTAGCGCGGAACAATGCCGCGCTTGAGCAGATAGGCGCCGGCGTAGAGCGACAGCACCGCCGGACCCTTGTCGTCGATAACGCCGCGGCCGAGCAGCCAGCCCTCGCGACGCTCCATCGCAAACGGGTCGGTGTTCCAGCCCGGGCCGGCGGGCACCACGTCCACGTGGCAGATGGTCGCGAGCTGCTTGTCGCCGCGGCCAGGAATATCGGCAATGCCCACATAGCCCTCGTCGTCGCTCGTCTGATAGCCGAGCTTCTGCGCGATGCCGAGCGCACAGTCGAGCGCGTCACGGACCGGGCGGCCAAACGGCGCGCCGGGCTCTGCATCGGCAGAAACTGCCACGGACGGATAGCTCACCAGCTGCTCGATATCGGCGACGACATCTTCCCAGACCTCGTCGACATACTCGGCGACGCTCTGCTCCACCTGATTCATGGACGACCTCCTTACCAATGAGCGGCGAGCGCGCTCGCCCCTCACATTACGTCATTAGATAGCGAAAAGTTTAGCAAGCTCGGCCACCGAGTGCACCACCGCATCGGCACCCGCCGCCTCGTGCTCGCCCGGCGCCGCCGCGCCCGAATAGATGCCGATGCACGGCACGCCCATTGCGTGCGCGCCCTCCACATCGTTAAAGCGATCGCCGATCATCACGGCATCGTCGGCCGTCGCGCCGAGCGCCGCCAGGGCATCGCGGACCGAATCGGCCTTGGTCTCGCGTCCCTGCGGCGGATTCATGCCAATCACCGCCTCAAACTGAGAGAGCCCGAGCTCATGCACCATGTCGATGCACTTGGCCTCCATGCGCGACGTCGCCACGGCCATACGTTTGCCTTGGGCGACCAACCCATCCAGCAGCTCGGGGACCCCATTGAACACGGGATACTCCTCCGGTCCCAGTTCATCAAAAAAGGCGCGGTACTCATCGGCCACCACAAGCGACTCCTCGCGGGAAAAGCCGTAAAAGTCGTGAAAGCTCTTCCACAGGGGCGGCCCGATCATGCGGCGCAGGTCACCCATCTGCGCCTCAGAAAACCCGCGCGCAGCCAGCGTCTTGCGCGTCGAGGTCATCACCGCCCGGCCCGTATCGGCCACCGTGCCGTCAAAATCGAACAGCACAATCGGCTGCTCGCATGGCTGTAATGCCGCCATCGATATCCCTCTTCCCCAGTTGGCGATTTCCACACCGACACTTCAAACTGTTGACTATTCAACAATTAAAGCTGGCAATGTGGAACAACTCCACTATACTTGACGCGCTTTGCTCTCAGAAGGCGGCGCGCAAGCGCCCCAACGAAAGGTGCAATTATGTCTTTTGCCATCATAACCGACTCCACGTCGGACATCTCCCCCGCCCGCGCCCAAGAGCTCGGCATTTACGTGATTCCGCTGCATGTGATTATCGAGGGCGAGGACCTGCTCGACCAGGTGCAGATTACCGCCGAGGAATACGTCGCCCGCATGGCCGGCGCCAAGGAGTTGCCGCACACCTCGCAGCCGAGCGCCGGCGAGTTCAAGGCACTCTTTGACCGCGTGCGCGCCGACGGCCACGATAGCGCGATCTTTATCTCGCTGTGCAGCGAATGGTCTGCCTGCTATGCCAACGCCAGCCTGGTAGCCGAGACCCACGAGCTCGACGTGCGCTGCATCGATTCGCGCACCGGCTCGGGTGCCGAGGGCCTGCTGGTGGAGTACGCGCTGGCCATGCGCGAGGACGGTCGCAGCCTGGACGAGACCGAGGCGCAGATCCGCGCGACGCTGCCTGACGCCCATCTGCTGCTGATTCCGCGCACGCTCGAGAACCTCGTTAAGAACGGCCGCGCGCCCAAGCTCGCCGGCCAGCTCACGCAGATGCTCAACATTCGCCTGGCAGTTTCGCCGGAGTGGAAATCGGGCGAGATCAAGGCCGTCAAAAAGGGCCGCGGCGCCAAGCGCATCGTCGCCAACACAATGGCCGATTGCCTCGCTTTTTTGGCCGAGCATCCGGGCTCCAGTGTGCGCGTGCTCACAACCGGCGCCGCCGAGGAGCAGGAACTTGTTAACCAGGCGCTCGCAGGCCGGGACTACGTAGACGCCGGCACCGGCCCCATCGGCTGCACCATCGCCACCCACGTAGGCGTGGACGCCATAGCCATCAGCTATTGCCCCCGCTACCAACCTGCCAATTAGGGACAGGTTTATTTTGGCAGGTTTTATCTGGGCAAACGTTAAACGGTAACAAAGGCTTGCCTGGCAAGATCGGACATGCCAAAGCCGTCGAACAACCGAAGTACACCCAGCCACAACAAAGCCATCACGCCGACGCGCCGCAACTCAAGACGCGCCGGCGTCTTTTTAGGAGTCGCGGCGGAAAAGGGGCCGTTTTAGCCAAAAGGCCGCGAAACGCTTCCCATTACGCCGCAACTTCATTGCCGCCGCCCAACCAGCCAATCGAGAAATTGGCGGCGATCGATGCTTTGTCCAACCCCCTTGCGATACCCTCTGGGCGAAAAATGGCAAATATGAGTACTGTTACCAGTTTAGTAACAGCGAAATCTGGCTGAATTTGCCGTCTTCCGCCAATTCCGAGCGTCATAAAGTCCCGAATCGCCATGTTTAGAGGGTTGATTATATCCAATCCGAATCGATTGGTCTTAAATACTTTCCAGATGATATGTTACTGCTCAAACCACAGTACTCATATTTGCCATTTTTTGCCCACAGGGTCTATTCGAGGATAGTTTTCTGCGCCTCCAGCCCACCTCATGGCCGCCAAAACCCATTCAGCAACAGCTACCGCACATTTTGACATCAGCCAAACACCACTCGCGGAGCTGTACTCCGCTATCGCCGAACCAAAATCAGAGTCGAGTCCCTTAAAAATCAAAATAACGTACCCTCATTTCAATGAACTCCGACAAGAACGGCATTTACATGAGCACCGTCACGCATCAATACGCCCTCATCGGGGGCACGCTATTCCAATTCAAGAAAATCGTCGCCCATGTATCGGAGCCACACAGCCAAATCGTCATCTGCGGCAACGGTTCAGACATCCGTTACGCAACACTGGAAGAATGGGAGAAAGCTGGCGAATCTTTCGATAGACGGGCGCAGGTCGAGGGTGTCGTCACCAGTGCGAGCCCAGCGCGCGACAAACTCGAGCTCTTTCGCAATCTCTTTACTGGCCGCAAAGATGTTTACGCCCATGGGTACCGCAGAAAAGACGGGGGAATCGGCTATACGCCCGCCTGCGCAAACGAGTGGAAGTCAGGCATTTGTCCCAAAGCAAATCGTCAGAAAACCAAATGCGCTGAATGCGGCAACCGCGTCTTCCCCGAGTTGAGCGATACCGCGGTCATCTCCCATTTCAAGGGCAGTGACGACAGACTCCGAGACGTCATAGGTCAATATGTTCTCGATAATGACAGCAACACAAAAGTCCTGGTCATCGACTTTGACGGAGCCGATTGGAAAGAAGCGACAAACGCCATTCGGCTTGTCGCAAAAAACCATGGAATCGATGCTGCAGTCGAGCGATCGAGATCAGGTAACGGCACACATGTCTGGTTTTTCTTCCTAGAGCTCACCAGCGCAAAGATCGCACGAGAATTTGGAAGCAGCCTTATCACCGAAGCGGCGGCGCTCAACAAGACAATCACCTTTGAAGCTTTTGACCGGATGCTGCCCGCGCAGTCCACCATTCCTGAGGGAGGCTTTGGAAATCTCATAGCGCTGCCTTTTCAAGGAAAAGCGCAGCGAAAAGGGAACAGCGTATTTGTTGACGAGCAATTTGAGCCCTTTCCCGATCAATGGCTTTACCTTTCTCAAATCCAGCTAATCCCGCGCACGACGGTGCAAAATCTGATCGAGAGCATCGACAATAGGTCGCACGGAATAGCGGCTGCGACGGCGGCTAACACCGCCGCACCGCATTCCCAGAGGCCGCGAAAGCGGCTTCCGCTCACACCGCGGGACTTCCCGTCATCGCTGTCCGTCACGCAGGCCGATATGCTCTATATCCCCGAAAAATCTCTGAGTCCCGCAGCTCAAATGGAAGTCCGCAGGCTTGCAACATTTGCCAACCCAGAATTCTTCCGCGCGCAATCTATGCATCAATCGGTATTCGGCAAACCGCGGTACATAGACCTCAGCGAACTTAGAGACGGCTGCGTCGCGATTCCCAGAGGCTGCAAGACTCAGCTTGAGCGGCTGCTTCAAGAAGCCGGCGTTGCTGCCCACTATTCAGACAAGCGCCAGTCTGGCAATCCAATTGTAATGACATTTAAAGGGACTCTTCGCCCTGAACAGCAAATTGCAGCCGAACAGATGCTCAACTATGAAGACGGGATCATGTCCGCGCCGACGGGTTTCGGGAAAACCGTCATTGGAGCCTATCTTATTGCTGTCATCGGTCTTCCAACGCTTGTCATCGTTCCCAAGACTGCGCTCATTGCCCAATGGAAATCCCAGCTCGAACGGTTTATCGACATTACGGATAACAGAAAGCCAGTTCGAACCCCAAAAGGACGAATCAGTAAAAGGCAGCCTCCGCTCATTGGCCAAATCGGAGGAGGCAAAACCGCCATAAGCCATCTCATCGACATTGCTTCATTCCAGTCTTTGTCCAGCAAGGACCCCCAGACCGGAGAACCAATAGCCAAGGAGTTCGTTCGTGATTACGGCCTCATCATCTGTGATGAATGTCACCATGCAGCCGCACCACAGCTTGAGCTCGTCCTCAAGTCCGCTCCAGCCAAATATGTATACGGCCTTTCCGCGACGCCCGAACGCTCGGACGGACTCACGCGAGCACTCTCAATGCTCTGCGGCCCGCTTCGCCATGTCATTGATCCAAAAACGCAAGCAATCCAACAGGGAATTCAGCGCGTTGTTAGGCCGCGTTTTACCGGAGTTCGACTACCCGCCTACGAACCAGGGGCGTCCTTTAATCAAGTTCTCGATCTCCTGTGTGCGCACACAGCGAGAAACGAAGCGATTGTCGACGATGCCCTCGAGACCGCGTCAAACGGTCGACATCCGCTTGTGCTATCCAAAAGGAAAAAACATGCCGAAGAGCTATGTAGGCTGCTTCAAAGCCGCGGACACGAACCTATACTCTTAACCGGAGAAATCGACGCCAAAGAAAGAAAGGCAATACTGAACAGCCTTCCCGGCTTCGAGCATGAGCATCGAATCATCGTCGCAACCGAAAGCCTTCTGAGCGAGGGTTTCGACCTGTCTTACCTTGACACTCTGCTCATTGCCACACCGATATCTTGGGACGGCAGCATAACGCAGCAGGCAGGCAGACTACATAGAAGTCACGAGGGCAAGCAGCGGGTTGAGATATTCGACTATGTTGATTTGTCGATACCCATGCTCGCGCGTATGTACCAGAAGAGACTCAAGACCTACGCAAAGCTAGGGTATGAAGTCTTTGCAGCAAATGACAACAAACGGGCCGATCAAAACATCCTCGTTAGGCCGGCAAGGGCCGTGGAGGCCTTAGCGGATGACATCGCGCGCGCAACGAAAAGCATTTTTATTGCCGCGCCCTACGCATCCGCTGCATGCCTCGCAAAGCTCGCTGCCGTACTTACAGGCGCCGCCGCCCGTGGGATTGCCCTTGAGATTTTAATTGCCTCGACTCCGCACAATGACGTGAAAGCGATTTTTACCGAGATAAACGTCGACTATTCCATCAAAGACGAAGGGCGCCTGTGCGCGTCAGTAATTGACGAGGAAACCGTCTGGTACGGAACCATTCCATTACTGGCCTTTCCTAAGAAAGAGGACTGCAGCATCCGTTTCAAAAGCAGCGAAGTTGCAGCCGAGCTTTTAAGCGAAATCCAGCGAAGAGGAGAACCGGAGGTCGCAGCCACGAACGGGACGTCTCCAACAGTTACGGTGGAATAGGGGCCGTTTTTGGCCAATCGGCCGCGAATCAATCCCTATCCCCTGCGAATCATAAGCGAGCAATCAGCCCTGCGGGCCCTGAAACAGCTCCTCATGCGAGCCCATTCTGACCAGTCGGATCACAGGATTAGTCTTATACGGCAAGTAGAGCACGACCACATCGACCAAGCCATCGGATAGATGGAAATCGATGTGGCCGTTGTAGTTTCCGCCCGGATTTGAAAGCTCATGGGCGCCATATTCCGCGGGAAGCGAGCCGCGAGCTGCAAGCTCTGCGACCGCCGCCCTAAACTCGGTTTTTAACTGCGGATGCATGCGCATCGTTCGTTTGTAGTCCGCCTTAAATTGAGCCTCGACTTTAATCTCGAACATCGCTAGTCCTCATCGAGGAATGACATAAGCTCATCAGCGTTGTTGAATGACGGACTATCGTCCAGCAAAATCCCCAACTCATGAGCCTCGGCAATCACCATGGAACGCCTCGTTGCCTCATTGGGAACTTCGGATCGACCAACAATCTCAAAAGGAATCTTTCGCTGATTTACAAGCTGACGAACAGCAAGGTTGAGATACGAATTGAGACTCAGGCCAACCGAATCCAAGAACTCAGTCGCCTGTTCCTTGAGCCCCTCTTCGATGCGAACCGTCGTAGGCTTAACTGTTGCTGCAGGCATTTGCGACCTCCTCGCTCTCGTCTTTTGCATCAGTATACCCAATATGCATGGCAATGTGATGTTAGATAGCATCAGATTGCCATGCATATTCATGTCGCGTGGACACGAATGCTCTACATCAGTCCGCTCAGGGCGATGTCGACGGCCTCGTTGAGGTCGTCGGTGATGTGGACGAGGTCTGGATCGAGTGGGCTGATCATGCCGGCATCCATCACCGGACCGTTGAGCCAGTCGAACAGGCCCTGCCAGTACTCGGTGCCCACCAAAACGAGGGGCATGCGCTTAACCTTGTGCGTCTGCACCAGCGTAAGCACCTCGAACATCTCGTCGAGCGTACCAAAACCACCGGGAAACACGATGGCGCCCGAGCTGTATTTGACGAACATGGTCTTGCGCACAAAGAAGTAACGGAAGTCCATGCCAAGGTTCACGTATTTGTTGAGCCC
>CAUDZT010000052.1 GCA_958453935.1 uncultured Collinsella sp.
CAAACGGGATGGTGCACCCACAGGGGCGCATTTTTCTTGCCGCCCCTCTGCTCCAAGGTGGACGTGTCCTTACCCCGTACGTCTAAAACTCCCCAGTTGGCCGAAAACCTGCCGCCGCTACTCCTCAACTGGGCTATAACGTTAAACAATTGCAGCGTTTTTGCATGGGGGAGTGATGGTATGACGCTACTGTATTTCCTTACCCTGTTTCCGCTGGTACCGGCGCTTGGCATGCTGCTCGCGCGTGGTGACCGCGCCCGCGATGCGGTGGGGCTCATAGGCTCCGGCATCATTATGGCGGTGACAGTTGTAGTTGCCGTCATGTTTTTTGGCGCGGGTCCGCAGAGCTTCGAGGTGGCACCCGGCACCTCGCACGTGCTCTCGATCATCAGCTCCGCCATCGACGTGATCCTGTGCGCCGTCATCCTGTACAACGCTTACAAATATAGGAACGCGCTTACCGGCTTGCTCGGCGTGGTGCAGCTGGTGGGTTCGATTGTCTTCGCTGCCATGACGTTGCCTGCAGTCGAGGTCGTCACCGCCACGCCGCTCTACCTGGACTACATGAGTGTGATCATGGTCCTCGCCGTCGGCATTGTCGGCAGCCTTATCTGCGTGTACGCCCTGGGCTACATGAAGGACTTCCAGGCCCACGACGAGCACGAGGCCGCGCTGCGTGGGCAGACCGCGCCCGACCGTCGCCCGCAGTTCCTGGCGCTTATGTTCCTGTTCCTCTCGGCCATGTTCGTCATCGTGACGAGCGATAACCTGGAGTGGCTGTTCTGCGGTTGGGAAATCACCACCGTGTGCTCGTTCCTTATGATTGGCTACACGCGCACGCCCGAGGCCATCAAGAACGCCTTCACCCAGATTATCCTCAACATGCTGGGCGGTATTGCGTTTTTGGCCGGACTCATGTACCTGCACGTTAACGGCATGCCGCTGACCATCTCGGGGATGATCGAGCTTTCCGGCGCCGGAACCGCGCAATCCGCGCTGCTGGTGATGCCGGTCGTTCTGCTGTCGCTCGCCGCACTCACCAAGGCCGCGCAGATGCCGTTCCATACCTGGCTGCTCGGTGCCATGGTTGCCCCCACGCCCACGAGCGCCCTGCTGCACTCGTCAACCATGGTCAAGGCCGGCGTGTTCCTGATGGTCAAGCTGAGCCCGCTCTATGCCATCTATCCCGTGACCGGCTTTATGGTCACGAGTGTGGGTGCCATCACGTTTTTGCTCGCCGCCCTCATGGCCATCTCGCAGAGCAATGCCAAGCGTGTACTTGCTTACTCCACCATTTCCAACTTGGGCCTTATCAGTGCCTGCCTGGGCGTCGGCGCGCCCGAGGCCGTGTGGGCGGCCATCTTCCTGATCCTGTTCCATACGGTGGCCAAGTCGCTGCTGTTCCTGTGCGTGGGCACCGCCGAGCATCATATCGGCAGCCGCAATATCGAGGACATGGACGGTATGTTCAGCCGCATGCCGCACCTGACGCGCCTGATGATGCTGGGCATTATGGGCATGTTTGTGGCGCCGTTTGGCATGCTCGTGTCCAAGTGGGGCGCCCTGGTGGCGTTTGCGCAGACCGGCAACGTGCTCATGATCATGGTACTTGCCTTTGGCTCGGCCGCGACGTTCTTCTTCTGGGGCAAGTGGCTTGCCAAGCTTTCGGGCGTCGACCCCACGGCTCAAAACGTTGAAGTCAATGTCCATAAGACCGAATGGATGGCCCTCAACACCATCGCCGCGCTGCTGATTCTGTGCTGCGTGGCGTTCCCGGTTATCTCGAGCGGTCTGGTGTCGCCTTACTTGGCTATGGTGTTTGGCCGCGTGCCGTACGTCATTGGCAAGGACTCCATGTATCTGATGGTGGTTATCGTGGCGTTTATCGCCGTGGTGCTGCTGACTTCATTCCGCGTGAGCAACAAACCGCACGTAAACGTATATCTTTCGGGCGTGGGAACCGACAAATATCGCCATTTCCGCGGCTCGATGGGACACGAGGTGAAGGCCGAAAAGCGCAATTGGTACTCGGAGGACGCCCTTGGCGAGAAGCGTATTGGCCCCGCGGGCAGCGTCGTGTGCTGCAGCATCATCCTGTTTGCGCTGCTGTGTTGCGCGTGGATTGGGCCCGAGCGGCTTGCCATGAGCGCGCCCTCGGTGCTGCGCGGCAAGTATTTTGAAGGTTCGGGCGTCGTGGGCATATTTATTGGCACCGTGGTGTTTGCCCTGCTGGCGCCGCTTGTGGGTGGCCTGATCGACGGCGTTGACCGCAAACTTTCGGCCCGCATGCAGGGCCGCGTGGGCCCGCGCCTGCTGCAGCCCTTCTACGACGTTGCCAAGCTGCTGCGCAAGGCCCCCGCCAGCGTAAACACCATGGACGATACCTACATGGCGTGCGCGCTCATCTTTACCGTGGTGGGCGGCGGCATCTTTGTGTCGGGTTCCAACACGCTGCTGTGTGCCTTTATGGTTACGCTCGCCGCGATCTTTGTGGTGCTGGCGTCCGCCTCGACGCAAAGCCCGTTTGCCCAGGTCGGCGCCGACCGAGAGCTGCTGCAGGTCATGAGTTACGAGCCCGCCGTTTTGCTGATGAGTGTGGGCCTGTACCTTGCCACCGACAGCTTCGATTCCATCGCCGTGACGGGGCAGCCGGCCCCCATCATCGTGTACAGCGCGCCCATTTTCTTCGCGCTGCTTGCGGTACTCACCATCAAGCTGCGCAAGTCGCCGTTTGACCTTTCGTACTCGCATCACGCGCATCAGGAGATTGTCCAGGGCGTCGCCACCGAGATGAGCGGCGGCACGCTGGCCAAGATGACCCTTATGCACTGGTGCGAGACCGTGCTGTTTTTGATGTGGGTGGGCATGTTCTTTGTTTGGGACAACCCGGTGAGCTGGCTGGTCGCCCTGGTCGTGATGGCCGCGACGTATTTTGTCGAGGTACTGATCGATAACACCTTCGCCCGTAGCACCTGGCGCAGCTGCTTTAAGCTCGGCTGGGGCGTGGCGCTGGTGTTTGGCCTGCTCAACCTTATGCCCATCCTCGTCGACGTGTTTATTTAGGAGGCGGCATCTATGGATCGTAAAATGTCGCGCTCGCCGTGGGTTATTCATTACGACGGCTCGAGCTGCAACGGATGCGATATCGAGGTGCTGGCCTCGCTCACGCCGCTGTTCGATGCGGAGCGCTTTGGCGTGGTCAACACCGGCAACCCCAAGCATGCGGATATCTTTTTGGTGACGGGGTCGGTCAATGCCCAGAACCTGCCCGTCGTGCGCCAGATCTACAACCAGATGCTCGAGCCCAAGTGCGTGGTGGCGTGCGGCATCTGCGCGTGTTCGGGCGGCGTGTTCCGCGATGCCTACAACGTGATCGGCGGCGTGGACCGCGCGATTCCCGTGGACGTGTACGCGCCCGGGTGCGCCATTCGCCCCGAGACCGTGATCGATGCCATCGTGGAGGCGTGCGGCATCCTGGACCAGAAGGAGGCCGTGATGCGCGCCGGCGGCGATCCACTTACCGTGGGCGGTGCCGCTGCATGGGACGGTGGCGTTGAGCTGGGCGAGGACGGGTTTGTGGCTGCAGGGGCCGGGACTGACGGTGCCGGTGACGCGCATGCCGGGAAGCCTGCTGCGCCCGCCGCTGGCGACGCACCTGCTGAGGCTCCTGCCGCTGCAAAGGAGGCCGAGTAATGCAAGAGGCAATCTATACCACCGTCGGGATTGACGAGCTCCTGTCGCATGTCCAGGCGCTCAAGGGCGCCGGTGCCCGCTTTGTGCAAATGCACGCCGAGCGCAACGTCGACGACGGCACGTATCGCTTGGTCTATACGTTTATCAACGTTCATGCTGCTCAGGAGCATATTGCGCAGGGCGGTAGCTATGCGATCGAGAACCTGGTGGTTGAGGGAATTGATCGGCACCAGGAGATTCCGTCCATCAGCTCGTACTATCCGGCGGTATTCCCGTTTGAAAACGAAGCGCACGACCTATTCGGTCTTGCCATCACCGATATGCAGATCGACTTTAAGGGCTTTTTCTACCAGGTCTCGACTGCCGAGCCCATGAGCGTTATCACGCCCGAGGTGAAGGCCGCGCGCGAGAAGGCCATGAAGGTCCGCGCGGCCGCCGAGGCCAAGGCGCGCAAGGCCGCGGCCGAAAAGGCCGCCGCTGCTGCGGCTGCTGCAGGGGAGGGTGCTGCGAGCGCTGCTGCCGCCCAGCCCGCAGCGGCTGCCGGCTCCGATGCTCAGCATGACGAGGCTGCCGCCAAGGCCGCGCTCAAGGCTGCCGAGATGGAGGCAAAGCTCGCCGCCATGGATCCCGAGAAAGCGGCCAAGGTCCGCGCGGCGCTTGCCGCCAAGGCCGTCCGCGACAAGCAGAAAAAGGAGGCGTAAGGTCCATGGCTCATCGCTCCGTAATACCGTTTGGCCCGCAGCACCCGGTGCTGCCCGAGCCGCTTCATCTGGACCTGGTAATCGAGGACGACCGCGTCATCGAGGCAATTCCGCAGATCGGCTTTGTGCACCGCGGACTCGAGAAGCTCACCGAAAAGCGCGACATGCATCAGTTTGGCTACATCGCCGAGCGCATCTGCGGCATTTGCGCCGTGGGCCACAGCTGCGGCTATGCCAGCGCCTGCGAACGCATGCTTGACATCGAGGTGCCCGGCCGCGTGCAGTATATCCGCACCATTCTGCACGAGCTCTCGCGTATTCACTCGCATTTGCTGTGGCTGGGCCTGCTCGCCGATGCCTTTGGCTTTGAGGCGCTGTTCTATCGTTCGTGGACGCTGCGCGAGCAGATTCTCAAGATCTTTGAGAGCACGTGCGGCGGTCGCGTGATCCTTTCGATTAACGAGATCGGCGGCCTTAAACACGACATCGAGGACTCCGAGCTGGCGGGTATTGTCCAGACGCTCGATGCCATGCGTCCCGACTACGAGGCCCTGGTACATACGTTTTTGGACGATGACAGCTGTGGTGAGCGCCTACATGGCGTGGGCGTGATCAGCAAGAAGGACGCGCTGGAGCTTTCGATGGTCGGCCCGTTCGGTCGCGCTTCGGGCGTGGATTACGACGTGCGCATGTTTGGCGACGGTGCCTATGCGGACTTGGCTGCGTTTGAGCCCATCGTGGCGACCGACGGCGACTGCTATGCCCGCTGCCAGGTGCGTTGTGCCGAGGTCACGCAGGCCATGGACATCATCAAGGAGCTTGTGGGCAAGATTCCGCACGACGGCATTGGCGGGCGCACCAAGCTTACGCCGGCCGACGGCGCGCGCGGCGAGGTTGTGATTGAGCAGCCGCGTGGCGAGGCGTACTACTATGTGCGTGGCAACGGCACCAAGAACCTGGACCGTTTTCGCGTGCGAACGCCGACGTCGCAAAACCTGGCGGGTCTGACGCATGCGCTGCAGGGCGTGCTCCTTGCCAACGTGCCAATGATTATCCTGACCATCGACCCCTGCATTAGCTGCACGGAAAGGTAGGCGCGGCATGAGTTTGCTGACATTTGCCAAGACGGCCTTGGGCTCTATGGTCAAGCAGCCGGTCACGGTGTGCTATCCGCAGGAGGAGCTGACGGCGCCCGAGCGCTTGCGCGGGCACATCGTCAACGACATGGACGTGTGCATCTGCTGCGGCATGTGCGCGCGTCGCTGCCCGGCGGGCGCGCTCGCGGTCGATCGCAAGGGCGGTACCTGGTCGATTGACCCGTACGCCTGCGTGGTGTGCGGCGAGTGCATCGAAAGCTGCCCCAAGCACTGCCTGACTATGGACACCGCGCGCACTCCAGTCGCGGCGGATAAGACTCCCACGGTAGAAACCAAGCCGGAGTAGCGCTGGAATGGGGCTGGTATAGCGCTGGAATAGGGACCGGCGGGGCAAAAATGCCCCGCCGGCCCCGCGCGTGAACGCGCGGGTGGGCCGCCACGCGACCCGTCCAGCCCGAAAATGACCCGCCTGCCACGAAATGGGCCCATCTACTACGTTTAAGCCGCTACCCTCAACCATGGCGAAAAATGCAAAAGCAAAACTGCAGGTAGAACGTCTGCGATTTTGCATGAAAAGCGGGTATGGTCGGGGGCATCGAGTCAAACGTAGTAGATGGACCGATTTCGTGGCGGGCGCTGTCAGCCGATCTCCGCGGGCGGAAGAAAACGGATCATTTTTGTCCCGCGAGGCCTGGGATGGTATCCGTGCGGGACTATCCGAACAAAACTATGTCGGTTTACTACGACGAATTCGACATTCCCGACCATGACTGCATTTTTCTAAATTATGCAAGCGTTCTACCTGCGGTTTTGTAAGCGCGCAATTTGCCGTGGTCGAAGGCGGGCGATTCATCGTAGTAATCCGGCATAGTTTTGAAATGGCATTAAATCGGTTACAGCCATTTTGCTGTGCCGGGGCGGTTGACCGTTGGGTAATTACCCTCGCAGGTAGGCGATGGCGATCTGCGTGCGGTTGCGCAGGCCCATCTTTGCAAGGATCGAGCTGATGTGGTTGCGCACCGTGCCTTCGCCCATATAGGCGGTGGCGGCGATTTCCTTGTTATCGAGACCGCGGGCGATGAGCTCGGCGACTTCGAACTCGCGGTCGGTCAGACCGGCAAAGGCCGCGGGCCGGTGGGGCGCGCCCGTCTTGTTGCCCATCCCGTCAAAGTCAACATCTTCGATCGCCTTACCCTCGAGCACGCGTTTGCCGCTCATGACCTGCGCCAACGCCGGAGGAATGGCGGCGACATCGGTCTTGATCAGGTAACCGCGGGCGCCCAGCTTGAGCGCCGATACAATGTACTCGTCATCCGAGAATGTCGTCAGAAACACCACGCGTGCCGCGGGGTCGTGCTCAAGGATTTCGCGCGCCGCCGAAAGCCCGTCGCGCCCCGGCATCTGAATGTCGAGCAGCGCGATATCGGGCGCGTGCTCGGCGTAGAGTGCCACCGCGTCGTTGCCGTCGGCTCCGGTGCCCACCACTTCGATCTGCGGCTGGGCGCCCAGGATAATCTTGAGCGAATCGACTACCAAGCGGTCGTCGTCGACAACTATGAGCCTCATCGGGCGTCATCTCCTTGCTGTTTGGGGACGGTGGCAAACACGCGCCAGCCGGGGGCGCCGGCGCGCAGGCCGGCGGTGAAGGTTCCGCCAAGCGCCTCGACGCGCTCGCGCATGGAGACGAGCCCCATGCCTTCTGCGACGTTGCTGCTGCTCGCCGGGGTCGCGTCTGCGCCATCATCGGTAACGATGAGCTGGTAAAACGACGGATGCTCCATGCACCGCACGGTAATGGTTTTGGCATGGGCGTGGCGCATGGTGTTGGAGAGCGCCTCGCGCAGGACCGCCGCAAAGCAGTTCGCGACGTTTGCGGGCGCATGTTCGGTCATAACTTCAAGCTCAATCCGCGGACCGCCGTCCGAGCGCGCGCCTTCAACGATGCGTTCGAGCTGCACGGAAAGGTCGACGGCGTTGTCGTTGAGCGCGTGGACGCTGGCGCGCACGAGCTGGAGCGCCTCGTCAACGGTGTATTTGACGTCGGCGAAATCGGCGGCAACGCCGGGCTCGTTGGCATGGACCACGCGCAGGGCTTCGGTTTGAAGCGAAGCGCGCGTGAGCTGGTGGCCCACGTTATCGTGGATCTCGCGCGCGATGCGGGCGCGTTCGGCGAGCGTCGCGAGCTCGACTTCGTAGTCCTGGCGGTCGGCGAGGTCGCGGTTGCGTGCCTCGAGTGCCAGGGCGCGTTCTTGCAGCTTGTCGCGGGTGCGACGCATGCGTTCCTGTTCGCGCTCCAGCTGCGCGGTGCGCAGCGACAGCAACGTGGCGGCGACCGAAAGGATGGCGGTTAGCAACAGCGTTCGGGTGGTGAGCGCGCCGCAGCGAAGGTCCGTGGCAAGTGCGCAGGCAAACACGGAGCCAATTGCCAGCGCGGGCCAGATGCGTTCACGGCGCACGCGTCGCGCGATGTCATAGAGGGCGAGAGGTGCGAACGGCACAAACGGCGGCACGAAGACAGCCGCGATGACGTAGGCGTAGCTGCCGGCCTCGCTGGCGCGACGGGCGCGTTCTCCCTGCGCGACCTCGGCCAGCGCGGCGATGACAACGCCAAGGCAAAACGCCGCGACCAGGCGAGCATCCACAGCAAGGCCCGTGGCGGCTGCGATGCAGCACGCCAGCACGATCGATTTGTCGAATAGCCTGTTCATACGGGTATTGTACGCGATGCCGCGCACGGGGGAGGCGCCACTCAAAGCAACCGTGACATTCCTCCCACGCGGCGGGGCGGTCGCGTCAGCAGGCTACGCGACCGCCCCGCACTCGTGACAAAGCTCACTGGTGCGCGCCGTCAGCTCCTGCGATGATGCAATCGTACCGGGCCGCAAGCAACAGAAGGGCCGCCTCATGACAGACATCGTCCACGTCGAAAACCTCGTTAAGCGCTACGACGACCTTATTGCGCTCGACCACTTTAACCTGAGTATCGCCCCCGGCGAGATCTTTGGCCTGCTGGGCCCCAACGGCTCGGGCAAGACCACGTCCATCAACTGCATCCTGCAGCTGCTCGCCTACGACAAAGGCACCATCGAGCTGTTCGGCGAGCGCATGACGCCCGCCCGCTACGACCTCAAGCGCCGCATCGGTGTGGTGCCGCAGCAGGTGGCGGTGTTCGACGAGCTCACCGTGCGCGAGAACATCGACTATTTCTGCAGTCTCTACGTCAACGACCGCAAGCGCCGCCGCGCGCTGGTGGACGAGGCGATCGACTTTGTCGGCCTGGGCGACTTTACCAAGTTCCGCCCCGGTAAGCTCTCGGGCGGCCTGGCGCGCCGGCTCAACATTGCCTGCGGCATCGCGCACAAGCCCGAGCTCATCTTCTTCGACGAGCCCACGGTGGCGGTCGACCCCCAGAGCCGCAACGCCATCCTGGAGGGCATTTGCCGCCTGCGCGACGAGGGTGCCACGGTGGTGTATACCAGCCATTACATGGAGGAAATCGAGCAAATCTGCAGCCGCATCATGATCATGGACGGTGGGCGCGTGCTGGCGCAGGGCACTAACGACGAGCTCAAGCGCATGATTCAGATGGGCGAGAAGATTGTAATCGAGGTCGGCGAGGTTCCGAGTGCGGCGCTCGGTGCCGTCGCAAGCCTGCCGCACGTTCTGGACCTTTCGGCAACGGCGGGACAGCTCACGTTTTCGTGCGAAGCGAGCCCGCACAACCTGACGGACATTCTCGATGCGCTGCGCTCGCATGACGTGCCGCTCGGCCGCATCTATTCCGAACCGCCGACCCTCAACGACGTGTTCCTCGAGATCACCGGCCGCGAGCTGCGCGACTAGGGGGCGGCCATGTTCAACACCATCATCACCACGGTCAAGACGCTGCTGCGCCGGCCGAGCACGTGGGTCTGGGGCGCTCTCTTTCCTATCGCGCTTTCCACGATGTTCATGTTTATGTTTGCGAACCTCAGCTCCGACGGCACGGTCGACCCGGTGCCGGTTGCCGTCGTGGCGGACGAGGCCTGGGATGCCTCGACCTTTAAGGATGTGGCGGCTTCGCTTGCCAAGGCAGGCGACGACCAGCTGCTCGATGTGAGCGAGTACGAAGACTTGGCTGCCGCGAACCGTGCGCTCAAGGCCGGCGAAGTCGCGGGCGTCTACACGGTCGATGCCGCGGGCGCGCCCAAGCTTACGTTGCTTTCGAGCTACGATAGCTCGCGCGCCAGTACGGCGCTCACCGACCGCAGCATCCTGGAGACGGTGGCGAGCTCGTATACGCAAAATGCCGAGCTCATGCGCCAGATTGCCCAAGACAACCCGGCGGCGCTCGCCGACCCGGAGGCGGTTGCGCGCGCCCTGTCGCTCGAGGGCGGAACCCGCCGCGTGAGCCTGACGCGCACCACGCCCGACGGCACGACCATTTACTACTACGCGCTCTTTGGTCTGGTCGCGATGATGTCTGCCGAGTTTGCCGCTTTGAGCGTCGTCGATTTGCAGCCCAATCTGTCGGGCCTTGGTGCGCGCCGCTGCGTGGGCGGCCTTTCCAAGACAGCGTCGCTGGCCGGCATCTTTGTCGGCTCGTGGCTGGTCTCATTTGCCTCGATGGCGGTCGCGATTGGCTACGTGCGCCTAGTCGTTGGCGTCGACTTTGGCGGGCGCGAGGGGCTGTGTCTGGTGGGCGGTGCTGCATCCGCGCTTGCCGCCACGGGCCTGGGGCTCTTTGTGGGCACGCTTCCCGTTAAGGGCGGCAAGGCGTCCAAGTCCGGTATCCTCACGGGCTTCGCTACCACGTGCGCCCTGTTCGCCGGACTCTACGGCGAGCCGGCGATGGCGCTTGCCGACGATGTCGCCCGCGCCTGCCCGGCCGAGTGCTGGCTCAACCCCGTCAAGCTCATCTGCGACATGTTCAACCGCCTGTATTTCTTTGAGGATCTGGGGCCCTTCGCCGTCCGCGCCGGCGCGCTCGTCCTGATGACCCTGGTGTTTGTCGTCGCCGCTACGCTGATCTTTGGAAGGAGCCGCTATGAGCACCTTTAAGACCGCGCTTCGCATGGCGCTCGCGCACCCGTTATACCTGCTCATCTATACGGTGTTCATCTCGCTCATGGGCGTATTCATCGCGGCCTCGGTGAGCTGGAACTCGTCGCAGCTTACCGAGTACAAGCCCTACGACACCAATGTGATCGTGGTCGACCGCGACAATAGCGACCTTTCGCGGGCGCTTACCAAGCACCTAGGCTCACGCTTTGACCTGGTCACGGGCGTTGGTGACGACATGTACGACCTTGCGGATGCGCTCGCCAAGAGTAACAGCGCCAAGGGCAGCGCCGATTGCGTGTTCTTTATCCCGGAGGGGTTTGAGGACGATCTTGTTGCAGCCGCGCGTGCGGGGGAAGACCTGCCCAAGCTCGATGTGACGTACGGCTCCGGCACCATGGCGGCAGCGCTTTCGTCTGCCGAGGCCTCGCGGTGGGTCTCGCTCGCGGGTACTGCGGCGGCACTTGAGCCAGCTGCTTCCGACGGCGATGTCGCCAAGGCCGCCGAGCATGCTGCCGCAAAGCGTGCGGAGGTCCAGATCGAGCAGGTCAAGGTTGACTCGACTGCCGCCGCTACACTCGAGTCGTACTTCAACTTTGGCGCGTATGCGATCAT
Source organism: uncultured Collinsella sp. (assembly GCA_958453935.1). Taxonomy (GTDB): domain Bacteria; phylum Actinomycetota; class Coriobacteriia; order Coriobacteriales; family Coriobacteriaceae; genus Collinsella. The sequence continues at coordinate 11,147 of CAUDZT010000052.1, forward strand.
CTCGTCGGTCATCGTGTCGGTGGGGCTGGTGTTCTCGGGCATGAACGAGCCCGAGCGCGTGCGCCGCATGGAGGCCGGTCCGCTCTCCGAGCGCCAGCGTTCGCTTGCCGTGTTCGCGGCCGCCGCCGTGCTCACTGTCTGTATCTGGTTTGTGTCGAGCATGATGGGCGTCGTGGGCTTTGCCGGCGCGGTCGCCGAGGTCGGCGTGGGCCGTGTGTGCCTGGCGCTGGCGGCAACGTTTGCCCTGGCGTGCACGCCGCTGGCCGTTGGCTTTGCCCTTTCGAGCCTGGGCGCGCGCGAAGAGCTGCTCAACGGTGTGGGCAACCTGCTTGGCTTGCTCATGACGTTTTTGGGCGGCGCCTGGATGCCGCTTTCGATGATGGGCTCGGCCGTGCAGACGGTGGCGCACTTTGTGCCGACGTTTTGGGTGAACGACGCGATCGGCAAGGCGCTTGCCTCTGATTTGACGTCTACCGTGCTGGGCGACATCGCCTGCGACCTGGGCGTCACCGTGCTCTTCGCCGCCGCCATCGCCGCCGTAGGCCTAGCCCTCGCGCACAACAAATCCCACGCCTAGCCACCTAGTCATTGGGGACGTTCTTAAACGACTGGTCGCTGGGGACAGTCTTTGCCGATTCGCCGGCTCGCCGGCCGGGCTGGCAAGGACTGTCCCAATATGTCGGCACTTGGGGACGTTCCTTTCCTGCCGGCACTCATTGGGGACAGACTTAAATGAGCGATTTCACTCATTTAAGTCTGTCCCCAATGAGTAAGTACCCAATGACTGGTTTGGAAAAAATTGCGCCTGTCGCTTAAAAATAGTTCACCGTGGTTTACTATTAGCTTAGAAAAGTAGCAGAAGGCTAACAACGGGGGATAACATGGCGACAAAGCAAGCCTATGTCCAGGTCAAAGGGCTCAAGAAACACTATGGCGACGGTGATGCGCGCCTGACGGTGCTCGACGGCATCGACACGTCCATCAACCGCGGCGAGATCTGCGTCATGCTGGGACCCTCGGGCTCGGGCAAGTCGACCTTTCTCAACCTCATTGGCGGCCTGGAGGATGCCGACGGCGGCTCCATCATGGTGGACGGCTGCGACCTCACCGCGCTCAAGCCTGCCGATCTGGGCGAGTACCGCCGCCGCGAGCTGGGCTTTGTCTTCCAGTTCTACAACCTGGTGCCCGACCTTACCATCAAGGAAAACATCGAGGTCACGGCGCACCTGTCCAAAAACCCGCTCAATGTCGACGACCTGCTGCGTTCGCTGGGCCTCTACGAGCACCGCAACAAGTTCCCACGCCAGGTCTCGGGCGGCCAGCAGCAGCGCTGCGCCATCGGCCGTGCACTCGTCAAAAACCCAGGCCTGCTGCTGTGCGACGAGCCCACGGGCGCGCTTGACTACAAGACGTCCAAGGAAATCTTGCAGCTCATGGAGGATGTCAACCGCACCTACGACTGCACCATCATCATTGTCACCCACAATGCCGCCATCGCGCGCATGGCAAATCGCGTGCTGCGCCTGCGCGACGGGCGCATCGTCGAGGATGAGCTCAATGAGTCACCCGTCGCGGCCGCCGAGCTCGATTGGTAGGCGGCGCCATGACACCTCTCGCAAAACGTCTCCCGCGCGAGCTGCGCCGCAATATCGGCAAGTACCTGGGCATCTTTTTGCTTATGTGCGGAAGCATCGCCCTTACCTCGGGCTTTTTGCTCGCGGCGCATTCCATCGGCTGCCTCATCGACGACATGCGCGACGAGTACACGATCGAGGACGGCCGCGTGACCACCTCCTTCGAGGCTACCAAAGACCAGCTCAAGGCCGCCGAGGATGCAGCCGGCGACGTCGGCGGCGTTACGTTCTACAAGAACTTCTCTATCGACGTCATCATCAAAAAGGCGGCTGGCGACGACGGCACCAAGCGCACCCTGCGCACCTACGCGCATCGCACCAAGGTTGACATTGCGTCCTACTGCGAAGGCAGGCAGCCCAAGACGGACGATGAAGTGGCAATCGACCGTGTCTTCGCCACCAACAACGACCTCGCCGTGGGCGATAAGGTCGAGCTTGAGGGCCGCACCTACACCATCTGCGGCATCATGACCCAGCCCGATAGCCAGGCGTTGTTCCTCGACAATTCGGACTTTACGGTGAACACCATCACGTACGGCGTGGCCGAGGTCACCGACGCCGGCTTTGCCGCGCTTGAGGACGCCGGCGGCGCGCCTGCCTACACCTACTCCTTTACCTTTACCGATCGCGACCTCCCCACCGCGGATCGCATCGATACGGAGCAGGATATGGTCGAGGCGCTGGCCGATGCCGATGCGCGCGTGGACGATCTGATCGATGCCGATTCCAATCAGGGCATTGGCTATGCGCGCGACGACGTCGACGGCGACTCCATGATGTGGATGACGCTGCTCGACATTATCATCGTGATCATGGCGTTTGTCTTTGTGGTCCTTACCGACGCCACCATCGAGGAGGAGAGCGCCATTATCGGCACGCTGCTCGCCAGCGGCTATCGCCGTCGCGAGATCGTGCTGCATTACCTGGCACTTCCCGCCATCGTGGGCGTGCTCGCGGCACTTTTGGGAACCGCGCTCGGCGTTGCGTTCTTTACCGAGCCCATGCGCGGTCTCTACTACGGCTCGTACAGCCTGCCGCCCTTCCAGGTGTACTGGAGCTGGGAGATCTTCGTGAAGTGTGCCGTGGTCCCCGCCGCTGCGCTCATCCTCATCACGCTGGTGGGCCTGCTTCGCAAGATGGGCAAGACGCCGTTGCAGTTCCTTCGTCACGAGGCGAGCGGCAAATCGGGCACCAAGCGCGGCCTGCAGCTGCCGGAGTGCATGGGCTTTGTCTCGCGCTTCCGCCTGCGCGTCTTCCTGCGCAACCTGGGCAACTTCGCCACGCTCTTCGTGGGCATTGCATTCGCCTCGCTGCTGCTGCTCTTTGGCCTGGCGATTTTGCCCACGATGACGCACTACGCCGACAACCTCGAGACGAGCCTGGTCGCCGAGCATCAGTACACACTCAAGGCGCCGCTGGAGCTCGAGGGCACTACCGAGGAGCGCGAGCAGTGGTCGGCACTCGAGCGCTTGCAGTCGGTTGACGGCGCGCTGCTTTCTGCCGCCCAGGATGCCGATGACGAGCTTGACGGCGCGGCCGATGCGGCGCAGACGGCAGCCGATGCCGCGACCGCATCTCCGTCTGCCGAGAGCCTGACCGCAGCGCAGGATGCGCTTGCCAAGGTCCAGGACAAGAAGGATGCGCTCTACGCGCGCCTTGACGATCTTGCCGATGCCCTCGGCTGCAACCGCGATGAGGCCATCGATCTGATCGACAAGGCCTCTAAGATCGACACTGACAACGACGATATCCACCCGGTCAATACGACCGACAACGGCGCGGGCGCAATCGCGCAGGCCGAGAAATATGCCGTTCACCAGCTGCAGTACGACCGTGGCGACGGCAATGGCGAGGAGACGATTTCTGTCTACGGCATCTCGTCCGATTCGCGCTACTGGAAGGGCCTCAACATCGGCGATGGCCGCGTCGTCTTTGGCGGCGGTCTGCTCGATAAGTTTGGCTGGAGCGAGGGCCAGAAGGTCACGCTCAGCGACAAGTACGAGGGTGAGCATTATTCCTTTGAGTACGCGGGCAAGGACTGTGCCTGGGGCTCCAAGTCGGACATGAACATCTATATGAGTATCGACGAATTTAACGAGCTGTTCGACAACGACGCCGCCTACTTTAACGGCTATGTGAGCGACGAGAAGCTCGACCTCGACGCGCGCTACTTTGCCGGCGACACCACGCCCGATGACATGCGCGCCGTGGGCGACCAGTTCATCGGCATGATGAGCAAAATGATCGGCATGATGGTCGGGCTCGCGGTGTTTATCTTCCTGCTGTTTATGTACCTGCTGACCAAGGCCGTGATCGACCACAGCGCCCGTTCGATCAGCTATATGAAAGTCTTTGGCTATCGAGATAGCGAGATCTCGCATCTGTACATCCGCTCGATCACGCTGTGCGTGGCGGCGTCGCTCGTGCTGAGCCTGCCGGTGATCATCGGCTCGCTCACGGCCATCTTCCGCTCTATGCTGCTCGCCTATAACGGCAATATCGAGATTTACGTGCCGACCTGGTCCATGGCGGCATGCGTCGGCATTGGCTTTGCGACCTACCTGGTCGTGGCGTTGCTACACACGCGCTCTATCAAGCGCGTCAGCCTGGCCGAGGCCCTCAAAGTCCAAGAGTAGTCATCGGGGACAGTCTTTGCCGATTCGCCGGCCGGGCGGCAAGCACTCATTTGAACTGCATCCCATTTCTTGGACTTTGAAATTAAGGTTCGAGAAAAGGGAGGC
>CAUDZT010000053.1 GCA_958453935.1 uncultured Collinsella sp.
GGCGTTTGAGCGGTTGCAGGAAACCGGGGTGGACAGTTAGTTCAGATTTGTATAAAGCAAGAGGCTCTCGGCTGCCAAAATCGGAGACATGGAGCCGTTTCGGTGCTTTGGGGCGCACGTTTTGCGCTATTTCGAAGCCATTCGAGCCTTTAAATGAGGTGATTGGCCCCGAGATGGCAGCAAAGCGCCTTGAAATAAGCCGTCTGTTTATACAAATCTGAACTAACTGTCCAGCCTTGCTCGGCGATGTTGTCGAGATACGCTTTCTAGACCGGCGCGAGGCCGATTCCGGCCCGAAGAGCGTTGAGCCATGCAGCTTGACGCTTGCGATAGCCCTTGATGCGATAGCGGAATCGAATACCGGCAAGTCGATGCATCGTCTGGGCGAAGGCTTCGAGTGCAACAAGGTCTTTCATTTGGTCGCGATTGATAACCAGAACGTGAACGCCCATGGCTTTAAGGCCGTTGTTGCGGTTTCCGTCGTGGATGCGAGCGTTCTGGAGCTCGTGTCCAATTCCGTTGTATTCGTTGTCGACTCCTGCGGCCGGACAATATAAGTCGCAGATGGCATAGGGGATGCCCGAGGACATGTTGACTGCAAGGGTGTCGAAGTCGATTCGATAGTTGAGCAGCAGACCTCCCATGGGCAGGCTGCAACATCCGAATCCGCCAAAACGCATGGGTGCGCCTAGGACGGCGAACATTAAGGATTCCGCTGGGGATGCGGATCCGGCTCGGGCGAGCCTGACGGCCGTGCGAAACGAGGCGTAGGAGCTGCTTTTGGCAAACTGTGCGACTGCCTCGAGCTCTTTTATGGTTGTAGCAGGCTCGCATTTGTAGTGTGCCTGCTCGTAGCGGGTTTCGTTTTGTTTTTCGGCTGCCGGTTGGTCGCCCTGGCAATCAAGATCGTCCAGCACTTTGAAGCTATCGGCCTTGGGCCACGTGTCGTCATGGGCGATGGGATAGGTTGCCTCGGGCGGGAGGGAGTAAGAGCCGAGTAGCTCCATGAGAAGCATCAGGACCTTGGCTACGGGCTCATTCCTAGAGTACAACATGGCTGTCATGGCGGGAGACGTTGCGTAGATGTCGGCTTCGATGTGCATGATTGCCCCTGCGGGAAGCGGGGCGGTGATGGAGTGCTGGAGAAGGCGTTCGTCGGGGCGTCTGTTGTTACCATCCGCAACAAGGAGGTCTAAGCGCTCGGAGTCGTCTTCGTTCCAGGCATCAAGCATCGAAAGAGCCGCAAAGTCTATGGCGTCTTTATTGGGAACGCAGCCCGCAAGGGCTTGTGCTTGTTGTTCGGCGTTGATGGCGCTCCAGGGAAGCGCAGAGTACGCCCGTCGAGCGCGGCGAATTGCGCGGAGGGCGGAGAAATGTGAGATCACGGCGGTCATAGCTATAAGGTACTCAGCCGTTGGCGAAATGATATGGCTGTGCCGTTCTTTTCGCTCAAAGGAGCGTCGTGTGCCGCGGACGGTAGCGCGATTGTGCGAGGGGCCTTGAAAAACGGAGCGCGGGGCGCTGGTTTGGCCTTGAAGGTATGGACCGAGATGGGTGCTGGACAGTTAGTTCAGATTTGTATAAAACGACCGGGGCATTTTGCCATTACTGAAGGGTTCAGTGGGCAAAATGGAGCAAATGACATAGTGAAGACGTCCGCTAGAAGAGAGATTGGCCAATATTATGCCGACAAGAGGGCTTTTGGCGTATCAAGTGACCCGTGTGAGCGCTCAGAAAAATACAAATTTGAACTAACTGTCCAAGGCGGGTTGGCGAGGAATAGAAAGGGGGGTCGGAAGCGAACTTCCGACCCCCTTTGAAACATCAAAGATGATGCGATGTGCGTTGGATTACAGCGCGAAGTCGCCGCCGACGAGCGTGGAGACGGGCTCCTCGTGGTAAACGGCGGAGATGGCCTGAGCGAACTCCTCGGCGACCGAGATGGTCTTGATCTTGCCGCCGACCTCGACGGGGATGGCGTCGGTGACGACGCACTCGACGATGGGGGCATCGTTCAGGCGCTCGATGGCCGGACCGGAGAAGATGCCGTGGGTGGCGCAGACGTAGATGTCGCCGGCGCCCATAGCCTTGAGCTCCTTGACGTTGGCGCACAGGGTGCCAGCGGTGTCGATCATGTCGTCGTTGATGATGCAGGTCTTGCCCTTGATGTCACCGATGATGCCCATGACCTCGGCGGCGTTGTGGCGCGGACGGCCCTTGTGGGCGATGGCCAGGTCGCAGCCGAGCATGTCGGACAGCTTCTTGGCGGCCTTGGCGCGACCCACGTCGGGGGAGACGACAACCAGGTTGTCGGTGTCGAAGTGCATGTCGTTGTAGTACTGGCCAAATAGCGGCAGTGCGGACAGGTGGTTAACCGGGATATCGAAGAAGCCCTGGATCTGGCCCTGGTGCAGGTCGAGGGTGATGATGCGGTTGACGCCGGCACGCTCGAGCAGGTTGGCGACGAGGCGGGCGGTGATGGGCTCGCGCGGGCCGGCCTTGCGGTCCTGGCGGGCATAGCCGTAGTGGGTGATAACGGCGGTGATGGAGCGGGCGGATGCACGCTTGGCAGCGTCGGTGGCGATGAGCAGCTCCATGAGCATGTCGTTGACGTTGCCGCCGGCCACGGACTGAATCAGGAAGACGTCGGCGCCGCGGACAGTCTCGTCGTAGCGGGCGTAAATCTCACCATTGGCGAACTGCTTTAGCGTAAGGCCCGAAAGCTCGACCCCAAGGTACTCAGCGATCTTCTGAGCGAGGGGACGGTTGGAGGAACCGGAATACACGCGGATGGACTTGCGCATATTCTCCGACTTCTCGGGATCATTAATCGGCATTACCCTTCTCCTTTATATCGAATGCCATATAGATGCCTTGTTGCATTGTAACCGCGCGGCGGGGTTTATCGGGTCCTGATAACGTCTTTACCGTCAACGGACACGAACCGACCACTCATCCGGTCGCGCAGGTCACGATAGAAAAAAGGAGCCGTCCCCATGGAACAGCTCCTTTTGTGCTTGATAAAACGTTATACCTCGTCGTCCTCGTGCAGACGGCGGCGATAATCGGCGGCCCAGCCCTCAATATTTACCTGGCGGGCGCGGCCCAGACCGAGTGCGTCGGCCGGGACCGGCTCGGTGATGACGGAGCCGGCGGCCACGAGTGCACCGTCGCCAATCTGGGCGGGCGCGACCATCATGGTGTCGGAACCGATGAAGGCATCCTTGCCGATGACGGTCTTGTGCTTGTGGACGCCGTCGTAGTTGCAGGTGATGGAGCCCGCGCCCACGTTGACGCCGGAGCCCATGGTGGTGTCGCCGATGTAGGACAGGTGCGGCACCTTGGAACCCTCGCCGATCGTGGACTTCTTGATCTCCACATGCGTGCCGGCCTTGGAACCGTCGAGCATGTGGGTGCCCGGGCGCAGGTAGGCGCGCGGGCCGCAGTCGACGCCGTTCTCGATGACGGCCTCGATGGCGATGGTCTCATCGATGGTGCAGCCGCTGCCGACGGTGGTGTCGGTGAGACGGCTGTTGGGGCCGAGCTGGCACTCCTCGCCCGCGGTGACGTGGCCGATCAGGTGCGTCTGCGGCCACACGACGGTGTCGCGGCCGATGGTGGCGTCGGGGCCGATCCAGGCCTGCGTGGGGTCGATGAAGGTAACGCCCTCGGCCATCCAGTGCTCGTTGATGCGGTCGCGTGCGATGGCGGTAAGCTGCGCGAGCTGGATACGGCTGTTGACGCCCAAGCCGTCGCGGTAGTCGTCGCAGTGGAAGATGGAGACCGCCTGGCCGTGACCCTTGAGGATTTCGAGCATGTCGGGCAGGTAGTACTCGGACTGCGCGTTGTCGTTGCCGATCTCGTTAATGTAGGCGGCGAGCTGCGCGCCGTCGAAGGCGTAGCAGCCGGCGTTGCACTCCAGCAGCGTGGCGGCCTGCTCGGGCGTGCAGTCCTTCTGCTCGATGATGCGCTCGATCTGGCCGTCGGCGCCCAGCTTGATGCGGCCGTAGCCGAAGGGGTCGGGCGGGGTCATGGTCATGACGGTGCAGGCGAGCTCGCCGGTAGCGACGGTCTGCGCGAACTTGGCGACGGTGTCGGCGGTGATGAGCGGCAGGTCGCCGTTGAGCACGACGACCGGGCCCTCGGTGATGCCGCAGGCCTCGAGCGCGACCTTTACGGCGTGGCCGGTGCCCAGGCGCTCGGTCTGCTCGACGCACTCGACCTTGGTGGCGCTGTTAGCGTAGGCGCCGTCGATGAGGGCGCGCATCTCGTCGGCGTGGCTGCCGATGACGACCACGACGCGGCTGCAGCCGGCCTTGATGGTGGCGTCGACGATCCACTGAACCATGGGCTTGCCCAGGATCTTGTGCGAAACCTTGCAGTGGTTCGACTTCATGCGGGTGCCCTCGCCGGCGGCGAGGATAATTGCGGTTGCGTCCATGTGATCTCCTGTTACGTTATAGAGACGTGTGTTTGGAAACGATACACGGCGCAATATGATACCGCAGGCATATGATGAGCGCGTAACGTTTGGGCCGCGGCGGCTGAGGTTTGGTCCGGCGGTGTGGCATTTGCGCTGCTTGCGGGCGGCGTTGGCGGTGCTGCGGAGCTGTCGTTTGAGCGAGGGGACGGGGGTGCCCGTGGACAACATGCGAGAGGAATTTGGCGGCGAGTCCGTCGCGGCGTTCTCGATGTCGCATCCGGCGGCGCCGGCACTCTATATTGTGTTGACGCTGGGGCTCACCATGTTCTCGATGCAGCCGGTGCTGATCGCGCTGTCACTTGCGGGCGGGCTGGCGTATGGATTTGCGACGCGCGGTGCTGCACGCACGCTAGGCGCACTTCGCTGGCAGCTGCCGGTGATTTTGATCATTGCACTGGTCAACCCGCTGTTTAGCGCATCGGGCTCGACCGAGCTGCTTCGCATCGGCGTGCGCGCGGTGTATCTGGAAAGCATGGTATATGGCATGTGCATGGGTGGGCTGTTTGTGGCGAGCGTGCTGTGGTTTGAGGCCGCGGCGTCGCTGCTCGAATACGACAAGGTTCTTGCGCTTTTGGGCAACGCCGCGCCGGTGATCGCGCTCATGATCTCGATGTGCATGCGGCTTATCCCGCAGTTTTTGCGCCGCGGCCGCACGGTGCTGGCGGTGCAGGACGCGATCGATATGCCGGGGCGTGCGCCTACCGATCCCGTGCGATCGCGCCTGCGGGCGTCGAGCGTGCTGATGGGCTGGGGCATGGAAGATTCGCTTGAGCGCGCGGATGCCATGCGCTCGCGCGGGTGGGGCGCTGCGTCGCGCCGTACGACGTACGCGCGGTATCGGCTGGGGCGCGGCGACGTTGCCGCGCTGGTTGGACTTGCGGTGTTTGGTGCCGCCGCGGTGGCGGTGGCGTGGGCTGCGACAACACAGTATTCGTTTTACCCGCAGCTCTCGGTGCCGGCGCCGTGGCTGGGCTATGTCGTGTACGCTGCCTGGATGGTGCTGCCCTGCGTGTTGCATGCGATCGATGAGAAGAGGTTCGGCTGATGGCTCGGTTGGATAGGGACCCGGTGTCGGGCGCGGCATGCGGCTCGGATATGCCTGCGATTGAGGTGCGGAGCCTGAGCTTTGCCTACCCCGGGGCTGATGCTGCGGTGCTCGAGGGGCTCGACTGGTCTGTTCCCCAAGGTGCATTTGCGCTGCTTGTCGGCGGTACCGGATCGGGTAAGTCGACGCTGCTATCGCTGCTCAAGCCCGAGATCGCTCCGGCGGGCGAGCGCACTGGCGATGCGCGCGTGCTGGGCGAGAACGTTGCCGACATGGACGCGCGCGCGTCTGCGGAGCGCGTGGGCTACGTGTTTCAGGATCCCGAGAACCAGATCGTGTGTGAAACCGTGTGGCACGAGATGGCGTTTGGCCTGGAAAACTTGGGTCTAGCGCGTGATGAGATGCGCCGTCGTGTAGCCGAGACCAGCTATTTCTTCGGGCTGGAGGACTGGCTCCACCGCGATACTGACACGCTTTCGGGTGGTCGCAAACAGTTGCTGTCGTTGGCGGCCGTTCTGGCGTTGCGTCCGCGTGTGCTGCTACTCGACGAGCCCACGTCTCAGCTCGATCCCGTTGCCGAGAAGAATTTTCTGCACGCGCTGTTTCGCGTGAACCGTGAGTTGGGCTGCACGGTTGTTGTGGCTACGCATCAACCGCGCCCAATGCTCGAGTATGCGACATGTGCGTACCGGATTGAGGACGGTCACGTGCGCGAGGTGGCGGATATGGCTTCTTTGGGACGCCGAGAATCGCTGTTTTCCGACGACATGTTGGGGTGGGGTGCCGTCCGATGTGCAAAAAACGGAGTATTCAGCAGGCGTGAGGACAATTTGGGCTCTCTGGAGCCGCCCGGGGACGTATCGAGCGCGAAAAAAAGCTCGGAATTGGACAAATCGTCCGAATTTGTGGCGCAAACGTCGCTCGAGAACGGCTCGGAAGCCTTCCCGCGCACGGATGGAAGCAGAATACTCCAAAAAATGCACGCTGGGTCGGCTACCACCCTGTCGGAAGGCTGGTTTCGCTACGATCGCGCGTGCGGTTGGGTGCTGCGCGGGCTCGATGCGTCGTTTTCGGCTGGCGCGGTGCATGCAGTCGTGGGCGGAAACGGCTGCGGCAAGTCGACGATGCTTTCGGTGCTGGCCAAGACTGCCAAGCTGCAGCGTGGTCGTATGGTGCGCGGGGCGGCCTCGGCTGCGCTGCTGCCGCAGAACCCCAAGGCCCTGCTGGTTGCCGAGACGGTGCGCGACGAGCTGATGGAATGGGCTTCGACCTGCGGATACGACGAGGTCGCAGCACAGGAGCAGGCGGCGTGCCTGGGCCTGGCGGGCCTGGAGGCGCGTCACCCGTACGATCTTTCGGGCGGTCAGCGCCAGCTACTTGCGTTGGCAAAGCTGCTGCTGCTTGGCCCCGAGCTGCTGCTGCTTGACGAGCCCACGAAGGGCTTGGACCTGGAGAGCCGCCGCATCATCGCCCGCGCCCTGCGTGACCATGCGAAGGCTGGCGGCACCGTCATCATGGCTACGCACGATTTGGACTTTGCCGAGCAGGTCGCCGACGACGTCGCCATGATGTTTGACGGCGAGATTGCCTGCGTGGAGCCCCCGGCCGACTTCTTTGCCGACAACGTGTTTTATAGGGCGTGATGGGATGGCGGATTATCGCATCGTGCGCCTACTCGCAAAACTGGAGATCCCGCTGCTCCTGGCGGTGCCGGCAGTGATGACTGCGGCGTTGCTGGCGGGCATTGAGCAGGCGGCGCTTGCCATGCTGGTTGTAGTGGCGCTCGTGCTCGCACTGTTTTTTGCGGGCTATGAGACATCACGTCCAGGCCTGCGCCAGATCATGCCCACGCTGGTGCTGGCGGCGCTGGCCGCGGCGGGGCGCATCCTGTTTGGGCCCATTCCCGATTTTAAGCCCGTGAGCGCTATCGCCATTATCGCGGGTGCGACACTTGGCCGTCGCAATGGTTTTATGGTCGGCGCGTTGGCAGCGCTGACCAGCAATTTCTTTTTTGGGCAGGGCATGTGGACGCCGTGGCAGATGTATGCCTGGGGTCTGGTGGGCTATATCGGTGGCGCACTGGCGCATGCGGGCGCGTTTGACCGCGCCGATGGAACCGTGCGAATGCCGGCGCTGTTGGCGTATGGCTTTGCGTCGGGCCTGCTGTATGGCGTCGTGATCAACGCGTATGACATCATCGGTTTTGTGCAGCCGCTCACGTGGACGGGCGCCATAGCGCGTCTTGCCACCGCCGTACCGTTCGATATCACGCACGGACTCGCGACCTGCGTGTTTTTGGCCGCTCTGTACAAGCCCTGGTGTCGCCGCATCAACCGCGTCGTCGTGAAGTACGGGCTGTAGTGGTGGTTGCGTCGAGGCAAGAACCAATACTGTCTTGGTGTCATATCAAAACTATGCCGGTTTACGGGGCTAGATTGGCACAGGCAGACCATACCGGCTTTTTTCGAAATGGAGCAAGCCGTCTACCTGTGGTTTTATTATTTCGGAATTGCGTATGGTTGGGGGTTTGCGATTTAGCCCCGTAAACCGGCATAGTTTTGAAATGGCCGGTTGATAGACGGGCATCGTGGCCATCAAGAGCCAAATTGATCCGTTTTCTTCCGTCTCCAGACATCCCCGGGGAATCAGCTGAACCCGCCCGCCACGGAATCGGCCTATCTACTACGTTTGGCCCGACACCCCCAAACACAACCGCGTTTTATGAAAAACCGCAGGCTTTCTACCTGCGGTTTTCTTTTTGCGTTGTTCGCTGTGGTTGAGGGTAGTGGCTTAAACGTAGTAGATGGGCCAGTTTCGTGGCAAGCGGGTCGCGTGGATGCCCCCGCGAGGTGAAAATGGTCCGTTTTCCTCCGTCCCCCGGGGGGGGACCATTTGGGGGTTAGAGCTCCAAGGCGAGGGTGACGGGGCAGTGGTCGCTGCCGAAGATGTCGCCGCGGATGCCGGTGTCGCGTACGTTGCCGGCGATTGCGTCGCTTACCAGGAAGTAGTCGATGCGCCAGCCGGCGTTGTTCTTGCGGGCATTAAAGCGGTAGCTCCACCAGCTGTAGACGCCCTCGACGTTCGGATTTGCCGCGCGCCAGGTATCGGTAAAGCCGGCGTCGAGCAGCTCGGTGAACTTGCCGCGCTCCTCGTCCGAAAAGCCTGCGTTGCCGCGGTTGGACTTGGGGTTCTTAAGGTCGATCTCCTCGTGTGCCACGTTAAAGTCGCCGCAGGTTACCACGGGTTTGCCGGTCTCGCGCTCGAGCGCGTTCAAAAAGCCGCGGTAGGCATCGTCCCAGGCCATGCGCACGTCGATGCGGGCGAGTTCGTTTTGCGCGTTGGGCGTGTAGACATCCACAAACCAGAATTTGTCGAACTCCAGCGCGCAGACACGACCCTCGGTCGCGGCTTGGGCAACGAGCTCGGCTGCCTCGCCTTCACCGGCGTGGGGCAGCAGCGCGTCGGCGCGCAGCACGCGCAGCGGTTCCTGGCGGCTAAAGACCGCGGTGCCCGAGTAGCCCTTGCGCTCGGCGTAGCTCCAGGTTTGGTGATAGCCGGGCAGGTCGACCTGCACCTGGCCTTCTTGCAGTTTAGTTTCTTGCAGCGCTAGGACATCGACATCGAGTTCCTGTGCGATCTGGGTAAAGCTCGGGTCCTTTTTGAGCACGGCGCGCAGGCCGTTAACGTTCCACGAGGCGAAAGTGTAAGTCTGAGGCATGGTGTCCTTTCGACGGGGTTGGCAGGCTTAAGATTAACGCAACAGGGGCGGGGTGGGCTCCGTGGGCGACGGCGCAATCGCAGCCGCCCCGACCAACATGGACGGAGGACAAACATGACGCAAGCGATAACAGATCCCAAGCAGGCCTCCGCCGCGCTGGCGGAGCTGTTCAATACCCACAAGCGCATGGTGTTCTTTGGTGGCGCTGGTGTTTCCACGGCAAGCGGCATTCCCGATTTTCGCAGCGTTGACGGCCTGTATCACCAGCAGTTTGCCTACCCGCCCGAGACCATGCTCTCGCACAGCTTTTACGAGACGCATCCGGCGGAGTTCTTCGACTTTTACCGCACCAAGATGATCGCGCTTAACGCTAAGCCCAACCGCTGTCACACCAAGCTCGCCGAGCTGGAGCGAGCTGGCAAGCTCGATGTCGTGGTGACGCAAAACATCGACGGCTTGCATCAGATGGCGGGCTCGCAGCGCGTGTTTGAGTTGCACGGATCGGTCCATCGCAACATTTGCCAGTCGTGCGGAGCGGTCTATAGCGCCGAGTGGATTTGCTCGCGCGAGCACGAGGACGCCGCGGGCGTGCCCGTGTGCCCCGCGTGCGGTGGTCGCATCAAGCCCGATGTGGTGCTCTACGAAGAACCGCTCGACGAGCATGTGTTGACCGGTGCCGTTGCCGCCATCGCCGCGGCCGATGCCCTCATTGTAGGCGGGACCTCGCTCGTGGTGTATCCGGCGGCGGGCCTTACACGCTACTTTACCGGCGATACGCTGGCCATATGCAACCTTGCTCCCACCGATCAGGATGCAAATGCCGACCTGCTGATTTCTTGCGACATCGCGGCCGCGTTTGCGTTCTAGCCCGTGTGCGCGGATACAATAGAAAGACTGAGTGCAAAGCGACCCCGCTGCCAGCTCCCCAAGCTCGGCGGCGTGGGCATTTTAGGAGGATGTTCATGGCGAACGACAGCAAGACATGGCGGTGCGGAAAGTATGAGCTCAGCTTTGACCGTCCGCGCATCATGGGCGTCCTCAACGTGACGCCCGATTCGTTTAGCGACGGCGGGGAGCACTTCGACCCGGATGCCGCCATCGAGTACGGCCTGGCGATGCTCGACGCCGGCGCCGACATCATCGACGTAGGCGGCGAGTCCACGCGCCCCGGCTTTACCCCGGTTAATCCCGACGAGGAGGCTCGCCGCGTGCTGCCCGTGGTGCGCGCGCTGGCCAAAGAGGGCGCCATCGTCTCGATCGACACGCGTCACGTGGCGGTTGCCAAGGCGGCCGTGCGCTGCGGCGCCTCGATCGTCAACGACGTGACCGGCTTCACTGACCCCAAGATGGTCGAGTTTGTTAAGACGAGCACCTGCGGTGTCATCGTGATGCATGCCGGCGAGGTCGCCGCGCCTACCCGCACGCACGCAACGGTGCAGCTCGATACCTCGGCGGCGGCGTTTGTTGCCGAGAAGGCGCGCGAGGCGGCTGCCGAGGCCGCGCGTGAGGCCGAGAAGCCGGCTCGCCGCCGTCGCGGCAAGTTGCTGGGTGAGCCTAAGCCGGAGGCCAAGCTTCCGGGTGGCGTGGTGCAGCCCTCGTTGCCGTTTGGCGAACCTGAGCCCGCGACCGAGCCTGCAAGCGAGCAGGAGACGCCGGCCGCCGAGCAGGCTGCTGCCGCCGAGACCGTCGCGCCCGCGCCCGAGGCCACCGAGGCCGCATCGGAGCCCAATGACCGCCTGGCCGCCATGATGCGCCGCAGCGCCCGCCGCGAGGAAGCCTACGTGCCCACCTCGCAGCTCCGCCGCTTCACCCTGCCCGATTCGGCGCCCATCATGCGCCGCGTCATGGGCTTTCTGTCCGACCAGTCCCGCGCGCTCATCCACGCCGGCGTGTCGCGCGACCGCATCTGCATCGATCCCGGTCCGGGCTTTGGCAAGACGGCCAACGAGGACATCGTCATCCAGCGCGAGACTGCCAAGATGGCGTCACTGGGCTATCCGCTCATGTGCGCCGTATCGCGCAAGCGCTTTGTGGGCGCCGTCTCGGGCGTGACCGAGGCCGCCGAGCGCGATGCCGCTACGTTTGGCGTGTGCCTGGGCGCCATCCAGGCCGGTGCCAACATCGTGCGCGTGCACGACGCCGCGGGCTTTGCGCAGTTCCTGAACGGCTACTGGGCGGTTGCCAAGCCGCAGCCGCGCCGCGCGTTTGTGGCCGTGGGGTCCAACCTGGGGCATCGCTGTGACAACATCCGCGCCGCACGCGACATGATCGCCGAGATTCCACTCACCTGCGTGTCCAACTCCTCCAAGATCTACGAGAGCGAGCCGGCCTACGAGACGCGCCAGGACGCGTTTGCCAACGCCGTCATCGAGATTAAGACCGAGCTGGCGCCATTGGTGCTGCTCGACGAGCTCATGAAGATCGAGGCCGAGCTGGGCCGCGACCGCTCCAAAAAGGCCAAGGCCAACGGTCCGCGCACCATCGACCTGGACCTGCTGTGGATGGACGGCGAGACCCACGGCGGCAAAAAGCTGCGCCTGCCGCATCCGCTCATTGGCGAGCGCGACTTTGTGCTGGTGCCGCTCGAGGACCTGATGCACGACCCGGCTCGGTTCTTCCGCTACAACGGCGTCGAGGTCAAGGAGCCCGAGGATCGCGTGGGCCATATCGTGGGCGAATTGGGGCGTATGTAGATGATCGAGATGAATGCTGTTGCCGCTGGCACCGAGCTCGACGCGGCGCGTGACGCGGGCCGCGAGGGCGTGTCCGCGGGCTGGTGCGCGTGGAGCGTGGGCGATGCTTCGCTGACGTTTTCGCTGGTTGTGCGCCCCGATGTGAACATGCACGCCTTCCACGGCCTGCCGTTTGTGGCCGCGATGGGCATGATGGACGCGCTCGTGGGCACGGCTTCGACGCCGGGGTTGGGCCTTGCCGGTAAAGTGGGTATCCAGTGGCCGAGCGATATCGTGTGCGGTGCGCCTGCGTTTGAGGCGTCGCTCGCGCGTGTTGCCGTGAACGGCGGTGCCGGTGCTGCGGGCATGTTTGCCGCGGTGACGGTTGATATTGAGCGTTCGGCGCTGGGTGAGCTTGGCGTGGATATGGCAGATGAGGCGCTGATCGAGGCATTGGCCGCCGCTGTGCTGACCCGCGTTGACGCCTGGGCGGTTGCCGCCAACACGCCGCAGGGCGCTGCCGGCCCGCTGGCTCCGGTGCTGGGCGAGTACTTTGACATGGTGCCACTGCTGGGTCGTCAGGTCGCGGCGGTGTCGCCCAACGGTTTGCCGCTTGCGGTCGGTGTGTTTGCGGGCCTGGACATCTGGGGTCGCGCGACCATCAAGACCGATGCCGGCGAGCAGGAGTTTCCGCCCGAGGCCGTACGGATTCGCGGACTGTAACGCGAGGCGCCCGCGCTCAAAGATAGCGATGACAACAAGACCCTCCTCGGCTGTGCCGGGGAGGGTCTTGTTGTCTGGGGAATGGGTTGTCAGCACCCTATTCCTCAAAACTGAAAATCTTTCGATTTTGAGGAATAGAATTAAGCCAGCTCGGCCTTTAACGAGGTATATTCGTTGCAGAGTCTATTCCTCAAAACTGAATAATTTTCGTTTTTGAGGAATAGCGATAGAAGACCGCAGGGAGGCACCAATGAAACTCATCAATAGAACGTCATATATGGACACGTTGACGAGCCTTATTGGCGTACCGGACATCAAGGTCATAACGGGCATTCGCCGTAGCGGTAAGTCAAAATTGCTCGAGGCCCTCCGCGATTACGTGGAGGCAAATCTGTCCAATTCGAATGTCATCCATATCAATTACAACCTCGACGAGTTCGAGGGCCTGCTCGAATATCATGCCCTGCTCGCCTATGTGAAAGAGCATCGAGTGTCCGACAAGCAAAACTTCCTGCTTATCGACGAGGTTCAGATGTGCGACGGCTTTGAACGCGCGATCAACAGCCTCCATGCATCCGAGCAGTACGACATCTTCATCACCGGATCGAACGCCTTTTTGCTGTCGAGCGATCTGTCGACGCTCTTTACGGGGCGTACGTTCGAGATCGAGGTTTTCCCATTCTCGTTTGAGGAGTATCGCCTCTATAGTGACGAGGGCGAGGTCGATCGCGACTTCGATGGGTACGCGAGAATCGGCGGTATGTCCGGCTCTTACCCTTATCCACTGCAGGAGCAGCGCTACCAATATCTCTCCAATGTCTTCAAAACGCTCATCGTGAGGGATATCGTGCAGCGGCATAACGTGAGAAACGAATCGGCACTGCTGCGCATTGCCGATTACATGATGGACAACGTCTCCAACATAACGTCGGCACGCAACATTACAGATGTTTTGAATGCGGATGGGCTAAAGATTACGAACAAGACGGTCGGCACGTACATGGGGTACCTGTGCGATGCGCTTGCCTTCTATAAAGTTCGTCGGTACGACATTCGCGGCAAAAAATACCTTAAGAGCGGCGAGAAGTATTACCTGGCAGACCACGCGTTCAAATACGCACTGCTTGGTACACGTGATATGGATTGGGGACGCGTATACGAGAACATGGTGGCCATCGAGCTGCTGCGCCGCGGATACGAGGTATACGTCGGTGTGCTCTATAAAAAGGAAATAGACTTTGTAGCAATCAAGCGAAGCGAGAAGCTCTACATTCAGGTGAGCGACGACATCAGCTCGGATAAGACGTTTGAACGCGAGATTTCGCCACTGCTGAGCATTGGCGATGCGTATCCCAAGATGATTCTTGCCCGCACGCATCACGAGGCCACGGATCGCGATGGGGTGCAGATCGTGGACCTGGCGAGGTGGTTGTGCGGCGAGGCTTAGCAAAAATCCTATTCCTCAAAACTGAAAAATTTTCGATTTTGAGGAATAGGATTGGCGGCTGGTTGCTGCGACCTGGCGTTTACTCTATCCCAGCTCCTGCATGCGGCGGTAGATTTCGCAGATGCCCTTGATGGTGAGTTGCCCGTCGACCACGTCGAAGGCATCGGTCGAATCGGCGACAATGCCGGCGAGACCGCCCGTGGCGATAACGGTGGCATCCTCGCGGCCCAGTTCGCGCTTCATGCGAGCGACCAGGCCCTCGGCCATGGCGGCGGCGCCCATCACGGCGCCGACCTTGATGCATTCCTCGGTGTCGCGGCCGATGGCGTGCTCGGGCGCCTCGAGCGGAACGCTGGCGAGCTTGGCGGCTCGGGCGGCGAGCGCGTCCATGGAGATGCGGATGCCCGGCGCAATCGCTCCGCCAATGTAATAGCCGTCCTCGTCGATGACGTCGATATTGGTTGCGGTGCCAAAGTCCACCACGATCGCCGGGGCGCCGTAGAAGGTCTCGGCAGCGACGGCGTTGGCGATGCGGTCGGCACCAACGGCCTGGGGGCGCGCCGCCCGCAGCTTGGTCACCGCGGCCGTCTGTGGCCCAATGACGATGGCGTCTGCCGCGATGCGGTCGGCCACGGCGTGCCACTCGCGCGAGAGCTGCGGCACCACGCCAGCAAAGGCGATCGCGTCGACCGCGCCGAGCGAGAGGTCGTACATCTTAAAGAAGCCCATCAGGCGCACGTGGATCTCATCGGCGGTGTAGGAGCGGTCGGTGGGCATGCGCCACGACTGCACCAGCTTGTCTCCGTCAAACAGGCCCATGGCCGTCTGCGTGTTTCCCATATCGATAGCGAGCAGCATGTCTACTCCCGGTGTCGGCGTAAAAGGACGCGCACCATTGTATACGCGCCGCCGGCGACAGGCTGCGATTTGTCTAGCGAGAGATTCCTTGGCCGACCGTTGATGTGAAGGAATTATGCTCTACGAGATTTTCCTTGCCGTTTACCGAACTCCCGCGTAATATTCTTTTTTGCGCACATGAGGCGTCCAGACATTGCGGGGTGGAGCAGTCTGGTAGCTCGCCGGGCTCATAACCCGGAGGTCGTAGGTTCAAATCCTGCCCCCGCGACCAAGAACTTGCAGCTCGTCGGCCTAGCCGGCGAGCTTTTTTGTTATTCCGGGACCGTGTTTTCGGTCCAATTCTCGGCCTCCCAAACAAAATCTCGATCTGTAACATCAAGACCCGATTTGGACGGCCAGGTGTTACAGATCGAGATGTTTCGGCAGGACGTACTCCGTCATATCGAAGGGGCGCTCCGTACACCCGAACATGTACATGTCGGTAAGGCGGGAACT
>CAUDZT010000054.1 GCA_958453935.1 uncultured Collinsella sp.
AGGTGCGGGAACGGCCTATTTGCTCAATGTGTTCGGCTGAGATCGGAAATCAACCTACCAAGCATTTAGGACAGTCGTCGCGGCGCGCAGGCGGCCCTATACCAGATTCCCGCCAGTCCGCTTCACCGCCCCGCGCGGGCGCGCACAATACGAGAGACGGTACTTTTGCCAATCCCCGTATACCGCTCAATCTGGCGCACCGTAAAACCGGCATTGTGCAACCCAACAACTACGATATCGCGCTGCTCCCGTGGTGCAGCTTTTAGCTCGTGAAGCGGAACCCCGAGCCCCTTTGCCATCTTGTCGGCAAAGGCGTGCCGCTCCCACTCCAGCTCTTTCATATCTTGCATCGCCGGCCCGCTGCCGGGCGCCGAAAGCGAATAGGCAATAAATCCCTCAGCAGAACCAAAGAGCTCAAGCACGCAGGAAGGATCAGAAAATCCCCTCGTGGCATCAGTCGCGTTACTATCATAGGCGCGCAGATGCTCCGCAAAGCTGCTCCAGGGATAACGCTCGATGAGACTAATGCCCGCCTCCTGCGGATCGGCGTGAACGGTGCGAATAGCCTCCATCACCTGCCAATCGGTATCGAGCGAACGGCGCTCAAACCGATCCCCAAACAAACTGCCCGTGCGCCCGGTGCGCTTGTTAAACCGACGTGCATAGGTCAGCAAAAGTCGATGCATCGCCGCGCTCACTCCGTCCTCGTAGTCCTCGAGCACCAGATGCACATGGTTGTCCATAAGGCACCACGCCACAATTGTCACCTGGGCATCGCGGCAGCAGTCGCGCATCAGCTCCAAAAACTCCCGCCGGTCCTCATCGCTCTCAAAGATCAGCTGCTTGACCGCGCCACGAGCGCAAACATGGTAAAAGCCGGTAATCGTTTTCCAAACGCGCTGCATGGCGCCCCCTTCGCTGGGATCTGCTTGCCTCCAATACATCACGATTGAAACGTGCCATCAAAACATTCACGCAAAATGGCGCCCGTCAACGGTAAAAGGTGGCAAATCGACGGCGAACGGCATCATAGCCACAGGTCAAGCGCCGCAGCCTTGCCAAAAACTGGTCAACTGCCCATCAAAAGCCAACCCCCCACAACGAACCGAACACTCACAACCAGCCCAGTTAAACCGTTTCAATTGAAAGTTCCGCGCATCTCGCTACGAAAACTGAGCCGTTCGCCGAATATTCCGTGCATTTCGCGGTATTATAGGGGCTGCATGTCATGTCCCTTTCGAAGGGTCGCCCGGCAATCGCCAGCCACGACCCCCAGACGGGACGCCAACACGATAGAGAGGAGAGGCATGCAGTACTCACAGGAAGTGGAGAACATGTGCCCCGTTGCCAAGGGTGCATACCACGGCCCCGCACCCATCCCCGAGGAGGGCAAGTGGGTCCAGGCTAAGGAGATTTCCGACATCTCCGGTCTTACGCACGGTGTGGGTTGGTGCGCACCTCAGCAGGGCGCCTGCAAGCTCACGCTGAACGTCAAGGACGGCATCATCGAGGAGGCCCTCGTTGAGACCATCGGCTGCTCGGGCATGACCCACTCTGCCGCCATGGCTTCCGAGATCCTTCCCGGCAAGACCATCCTCGAGGCCCTCAACACCGACCTCGTCTGCGACGCCATCAACGTTGCTATGCGCGAGATCTTCCTGCAGATCGTTTACGGCCGCAGCCAGACCGCATTCTCCGAGGGCGGCCTGCCCGTGGGCGCCTCCCTCGACGACCTCGGCAAGGGCCTTCGCTCTCAGGTCGGCACCATGTTCGGCACCAAGGCCAAGGGCGCTCGTTACCTCGAGCTCGCTCAGGGCTACGTCACCCGCATGGCTCTCAACGACAAGAACGAGATCATCGCGTTCGAGTTCCTGAACCTCGGCAAGTTCACCGACGCCGTCAAGGCCGGCAAGACCCCCGAGGAGGCCATCGCTGGCGCTATGGGCCACTATGGTCAGTGGGAGAACGCTGCCAAGTACATCGACCCGCGCACCGACGAGGAGACTCACTCCGTCGCCAGCGTGTTCCCGGTTCACGAGTAGAAAGGGAGGGAAATAACTATGACTGTTACGTTCGAAGGTTACGAGCGCCGCGCTGACAAGATCAACAAGTGCCTCGCCGACAACGGCATCGCCTCCCTCGAGGAAGCTCTGCAGATCTGCACCGACAAGGGCTTCAACCCGCGTGAGATCGTCAACAACACCCAGTCCATCGCCTTCCAGAACGCCGAGTGGGCCTACACCCTCGGTTGCGCTCTCGCTGTCAAGCGTGGCGCCAAGTCCGCTTCTGAGGCTGCCGCCATCATCGGCGAGGGCATCCAGGCCTTCACCGTTCCCGGCTCCGTCGCTGAGGACCGCAAGGTCGGTCTGGGCCACGGCAACCTGGGCGCTATGCTGCTCTCCGACGACACCGAGTGCTTCGCCTTCCTGGCCGGCCACGAGTCCTTCGCTGCCGCTGAGGGCGCTATCGGCCTGGCTCTGAACGCCAACAAGGCTCGTAAGAAGCCGCTGCGCGTCATCCTCAACGGTCTGGGCAAGGACGCCGCCCAGATCATCGCCCGCATCAACGGCTTCACCTACGTGAAGACCCAGTTCGACTACTACACGGGCGAGCTCAAAGTCGTCGAGACCATCCCCTACTCCGATGGTCCCCGCGCTGCCGTTAACTGCTACGGCTCCGACGACGTCCGCGAGGGCGTTGCCATCATGTGGCACGAGAACGTCGACATCTCGATCACCGGTAACTCTACCAACCCCACGCGCTTCCAGCACCCCGTCGCTGGCACCTACAAGAAGGAGCGCATCGAGGCTGGCAAGAAGTACTTCTCCGTCGCTTCTGGTGGCGGCACTGGCCGTACCCTGCACCCGGACAACATGGCCGCCGGCCCCGCCTCCTACGGCATGACCGACACCATGGGCCGTATGCACTCCGACGCCCAGTTCGCCGGTTCTTCCTCCGTGCCTGCGCACGTCGACATGATGGGTCTCATCGGCATGGGCAACAACCCCATGGTCGGTGCCACCGTCGCCTGCGCTGTCGCCGTCGAGGAGGCCCTCAAGGCCTAATCGCGCCCGCGCGATGCTCATATAGTTGAGCTTTGGAGCCGCTACCTTTCGAGGTAGCGGCTCTTTTTGTTTACGCTGTCGCAGGGTAGCTAATGCCGATATACCAGTTGGGGCGAAATACGAGATGAGACGAGATGGAACGTCAAAGTGTCCATGACACCCACCTGCCATAATTGCCCTTTACCGATTTGCCGAGTCTTTGCGGCCCCATTGCCGATCACCCGTGCGACAATGCACCGGACGAGAAAGGAATCCGATGGAATCGACTGACGTACTGGTAATTGGATCTGGCATTGCGGGCCTTTGCGCCGCCATCGAAGCGGCACGCACGGGTGCAACCGTCACTGTGGCAAGCGCCGGAAAGACTATGAGTGGATCGAGCTTCTTCCCCGGAACCTGGGGCCTGGGGCTTATCGGACCCGTCGACGAAGACGATGAGCAGGACCTCATCGACACCATTCAGACCGTTGGTGGCGGCGTCGCCGACCCCGAGCTTGTCCAGACGTTTGTCCACGGCATTCCCCAGGCAATTGAATGGCTCAAGCAAGACCTAGGCGTTGAGCTCCAGCGTCCGCAAAGCGCTGAGAGCGCCCAGCAAAAGCAATTTATCCCCTGCTTTGACCACAAGACGCGCATGTGGCGCGGCCTCACCCGCAAGCCCCTTGAGGACGCTCTGACGACCCGAATCGAGTCACTCGGCATTCGCCTGCTCCCCCGCTATGAGCTTATCGACCTTGTTGAGGACACGAACGGTAGAATAACCGGAACCGTGCTCTACGACCTCACCGAAAATCGAATCGTGCCCTTTGCTGCCAAGGCCACGATCATCGCAACCGGTGGCACAGGCGGCCTGTTCGAGCGCAGCCTTACGTCGGCTGATGTGCTCAGCTCCTCGCAGGCCATCGCGCTGGCGCACGGCGCAACACTTACTAATATAGAGTTCATGCAGATGATGCCCGGTTTCATCGAGCCCAAGCGCAACCTGGTCTTCAACGAGAAAACCTGGCGCTACGTACATGTAGACCAGCCGGTAGATATTGCCGACGACAAGCTGGACGACCTGCTCGAGCAGCGCTCTGGATATGGTCCCTTCACGTCACGCTTGGCCTCCCGCGCTATCGATCTCGTCATCGATCAGGCAGGTGTCGAAGGCCT
The DNA here is from genome assembly GCA_958453935.1 of uncultured Collinsella sp. Lineage (GTDB taxonomy): Bacteria > Actinomycetota > Coriobacteriia > Coriobacteriales > Coriobacteriaceae > Collinsella. The sequence continues at coordinate 4,221 of CAUDZT010000054.1, forward strand.
GGCACTCCACTACGACTTTCCCCGCGAGGATGTCCCAGAGTTTGTGCAGACCTTTGCCACCTGGCTGCAAGACGAGCACGGCATCGCCCCGACTGACGAGATGCGCGTTGCGATGTATGCCCACGCCGCTAACGGCGGCATCAAGATCGATAAGACCGCGCAAACGGGCGTTGAGGGCCTCTACGCTTGCGGTGAGGCGACAGGCGGCATGCACGGCGCCGACCGCATTGGTGGCTTGTCAAGCGCCAACGGCATCGTGTTCGGGCGCATCGCGGGCGCATCGGCAGCCCAAGCAGCACAGAAAGAGCCCGAGACAGCCCTGAAGGCGGATATCGCCCTCCCCCAGTACGGCATAGCCGCAACAGATGCCGAACGCCTGACACACAGCCTTAGGCACACGATGAGCACCTATTGCATGATCAACAGGACCGAAGTTGGCCTTTCCAAGGCACTACACGAACTTGAGGGCTTGAAGACGGAGGCAACGACCTTGAGCACGCAGATAGCACAGGACAGCGAAGTCGCAGCCCTCGCCCGCCTGCAATCGCAGATTCAACTAGCACAGGAAATGGTCAAAGCCATGCGCAAGCGAACCGAAAGTCTCGGATCGCACTATCGAGCGAATTAAACTGGACACCTATCTAAAGCAAAACACAACTAATCGATATCTATGGGCCCCGTGAACTCGAAGTGGCACGGGGGCCATTCGTGTCCGCACGGCAGCGTATCCTAATTCTGAATACAGAGCGGGCAAAGCCCGCATAGACAATAGGCCAGCGAGGAGGAGATATGGACAGTAGAGATATCGAGAAGTGGCGTGTCAAACTTGATAGCTACGCCAATGTGGAAGACGGCGTTGAGTATTGGCTCGCACGCGATTTAATGGAACCCATGGGGTACACTCGATGGGAGAACTTTGCCGAAGTTGTTAAGAGGGCAAAAGTCTCGTGCGAAACAAACAAAACTCCAGTTGATTCCCATTTTCGTGACACCACGAAAATGGTAACTGCCGGTGTCGCCGCTCGCGCGGTTAAAGACTACAAACTTACGCGCTATGCATGCTATTTAATCGCCCAGAACGGAGATTCAAACAAGCAAGAAATCGCGCTCGCACAGGCGTACTTCGCCGTGCAGACGCGCCGGTTTTACTGATCCCCAGGGTAGACTCGATCTGTGAAAGTGGCTGTGCCCTTTCGGGTTCGACCCCATGCAAGGTCAACAAAAAAGCGACCAGCCGAAGCCAGTCGCTTTAACATGCTTTGGTGGGCCGTCAGGGGGTCAGCCTGCTTTGCAGGCGGCCGCTGCGGCGCTTCGCGCCTTGCGCGCTGCGCTGGTAAATGCTCACGCATTTCCTCAGCTCCGCGCCCCGACGGGTTCGACCCCATGAAAGGTCAACAAAAAAAGACGGCCAACCTTCGTTGACCGTCTTAATCATCTTTGGGTGGGCCGTCAGGGGGTCGAACCCTGGACCTTGGGATTAAGAGTCCCCTGCTCTACCAACTGAGCTAACGACCCAAAGCTAAAGTCCGTGGTGGCGGACTTTAGAGGAGATATCGTGTGGTGGGCCGTCAGGGGGTCGAACCCTGGACCTTGGGATTAAGAGTCCCCTGCTCTACCAACTGAGCTAACGACCCGATATCAACACGAAGCAAGAACTGGGGTGGGTAAAGGGACTCGAACCCTCGACCTACGGGACCACAACCCGTCGCTCTAGCCAACTGAGCTACACCCACCGTGTCCTGTGCGCTTCGCGCTCGACTATTATTGCAAGGAACGCCACGCGATGCAAGCCCCAATTTTCAAGAATTTTGAAAAGAGTTTTTCAAGCGCGTTTCGAGCAATTCCCACCGGTTTCATAGGAGTAAACTTGCCCCACTGCAAATGCTCGAAAGGACCGGCATGAAAGAACTCTCCAACCGTACGGCAACGTTTACCGATTCGGTCATCCGCCGCATGACACGCATCTCCAATAAGTACGGCGCTGTCAATCTCTCACAGGGCTTCCCTGACTTCGATCCCCCGGCGCAGCTGCTCAATAGCCTGAGCACCATCGCCGCCGACCCCAAGCCGCTTTACCACCAGTACTCCATCACCTGGGGCTCCCAGGCCATGCGCGAGGCGCTCGCCGCCAAGCAGGAGCACTTTATGGGCATGCCGGTGAACCCCAACGAGAATATCGTAGTCACTTGCGGCTCCACCGAGGCCATGATGGCCGCCATGATGACGGTCACGAACCCCGGCGACAAGGTCGTCATTTTCTCGCCGTTCTACGAAAACTACGGCGCCGACACGATCCTTTCGGGCGCCGAGCCCATCTACGTGCCGCTCAACCCGCCCACATTCGACTTTGACCGCGAGACGCTCGAGGCAGCCTTCCGCGACAACGATCCCAAGGCGATCGTCCTGTGCAACCCGTCCAACCCCTGCGGCAAGGTCTTTACCCGCGAGGAGCTCACCTTTATCGCCGACCTGTGCAAAAAGTATGACGCCTACTGCATCACCGACGAAGTCTACGAACACATCGTCTACGCGCCCCACGAGCACGTGTACATGGCCACGCTGCCCGGCATGTTTGAGCGCACCATCAGCTGCAGCTCACTGTCTAAGACGTACTCCATCACCGGCTGGCGCCTGGGCTACACCATTGCCCCAGCCCAGATCACCGAGCGCATCAAGAAGGTCCACGACTTCCTCACCGTAGGCGCCGCCGCTCCCCTGCAGGAAGCCGTCGTCACCGCCCTCAACTTCGACGACAGCTATTACCAGGAGGTCCTCGACCTCTACACCGCCAAGCGCGACCTGTTCTGTCAGGGACTCGACAGCATCGGCCTTACGCACAACGTGCCGCAGGGCGCCTACTACGTGATGATGGATATCTCGGAGTTTGGCTATGACAGCGACCTCGACTTCTGCGAGGATTTGGCCTCCAAGGTGGGCGTGGGCGCCGTTCCGGGCTCGAGCTTCTTCCGCGAGCCCGTCAACCATCTGATTCGTTTCCACTTTGCCAAGCGAGACGAGACGCTCAACGCTGCGCTTGAGAACCTCAAGTCGCTACGTGATAAAATCAACCCGCGCGGGTAAGGACGGCCCGGCAACTAAAGTAACCAAAGAAGCCCCGCATCGCCCGCCGCGTTGCGAGGCTTCTTTTTATAGCGCTTTCTTAAATGGTTTAGAGCGCTATATTTTAGTCACGGAGCAACTCATCCCGGAGAGAGGAATACTATGGCAGAGCAGCAGCTTATCGGAGCGCTCGAGGCCGGCGGCACCAAGATGGTCTGCGCCACGGGCTATGCGGACGGCACGGTCCTGGAGCGTGAGCAGATCGCGACCACGACTCCGCAGGAGACCGTCGAGGCCGTCAACGCATGACTTGCCGACAAGGGCATCGCCGCGCTGGGCATCGGCGCCTTTGGCCCCACCGCAGTCAACCCTGCCTCGCCCCAATACGGCAAGATCCTGGAGACGCCCAAAACGGCATGGCGCTACTTCGACCTGCTGGGCACCATCCAAAACGAGCTCAATATTCCCTGCGGCTACGACACCGACGTCAACGTCGCCTGCCTGGGCGAGGTCACCTTTGGTTGCGCCCAGGGCCTCACTGACGTGGTGTATCTGACCATCGGTACCGGCGTGGGCGCTGGCGTGCTCTCGGGCGGTAAGCTCGTGCACGGCATGATGCATCCCGAAGCTGGCCACATCCTGGTCACGCGCGACCCGCGCGACACCATTGGCGAGCACAGCGCCTGCCCCTTCCATGACAACTGCCTCGAAGGCCTCATCGCCGGCCCCGGCGTTAGAAAGCGCTGGGATGGCAAGAGCGCCGGAGACATGGCTGATGACCCGGAAGCCATGGACCTGCTCGCCGGCTATCTGGCACAGGCACTCATGACCTACACGCTGTGCTACGCGCCGCAAAAGATCATCATCGGCGGCGGCGTGGCCGACCACACTCCCATCGTGCCGCTCGCACGCAAAAAGTGTGCCGAGATGCTCAACGGCTATATCGTCACGACCGAGGTCAACGACATCAATAACTACATCGTCAACAACAGCCTCGAGGGCAAGCAGGGCGTTATGGGCTGCCTGGCCCTGGGCGCACAGGCGCTTCAGTAGCAGATGAACCCACAGGGCGTGGCGCGCCCGGCAAATCCGACCTACGAAACGACGCCACCACGCCTCATATAAGCCCTCAAATAAAAAAGGCCGCCTAGGACCAAACAATACGTCCTAGGCGGCTTTTTTGGCACATATCAGCGACCGTAAGAGATATCGGAGCACAACGCCCGTTGCCGCTCCACAGCAGTCGATCATCACATCGGTGATCATACCGGCGCGTCCCGGCACAAAGAGCTGAATCGTCTCGTCGATCGAGGGAATCAGCAGCAGGAACACCGCCGTGGGCAGCAACACGTTAAAGGTGCGCCGGCCCTCAAAATCAAAGGCGTGCGTAGCCAGGATGCCGAGCACCATATACTCGGAAAAATGCGCGCACTTGCGAACAACAAAGTTGGTCACCCATTCATATGGAAGTCCCACGCCGTGCAGGAAACCGCGGATAGCTTCCATGACCGTTAGGCTCAGCGAGCCCGACCCCGAGCCAGGAACCAGCGAATTGCCCCAGATCAAGAGCGCCATCAGGCAGGTCACGACCGCCCATTTTCGATTGATCTTAACCATGCAGAAGTTATGCCTCCGCGCGGAGCGGCGCAAAGCTGGCGGTACCGCCCTCGATAACGCTCAGATAGGCACGGCCCGTACGCTTGGCGGTAGAGGACTGCAGGCGCTCGATCTCTTCCTCGAGGATCTGATTGACGCGCTCGTGACGACGATTTTCCATAATGCCGGCGGCAATAGCCTCGGCTCGCTCGATGCTCTCGCGCGAGATACGGGCAGTATCCTCGGGGAACACAGCGCTGTGACGGCCGACATAGGCGGGGGCAGCAGGCTGAGGGGCAGCGACGGGAGCGGGCGCTACAACAGGAGCAGGCTCGTCAATCTCATCCAGAATCGCGATGGCGGCGGCCCACATGTCCTCGTGGCCCGAGTAATCGGCCATGGGGACATCAACCTCGAGCGAGGCGTCCGGAAGGTCGCCGGTGTCGATGCGATCTTGGGCATCAATCGATGCGGTGATGGCTGCAGGCTCATCGAGGTCATCGAGATCGATGTCCGCGGCACCGGAGATGATAGGCATGCTGGCGAGGTTTGCATTGTACGGCGCAGCCTCGACCGCCTGCTGCTGGGCAGGAGCGCCCCACAGCGAGCTTTCGGCGGCACGGCGGGCGGCAACGGCCTCCTCGTCCGCAGCCATGGCTTCATCAACGTACGAATTGTCGGCAGAAGCGTTCGCGTCCGCCGAGGTAGCGTTGTAGGCGTTATTGGCTGCCGCGTTGGCAACGAGTGCCACGAAAGCCGCCGTGCTGCCCGCAGGGGCGGCCTGGGAGCCAGACACGGCGCGTGCCGCGGCGGCGATGTCATCGCGATTGAAGGAGCCGGTCTGCCCGCCATTGGTGAGCTCGTCGATGGCGACTTGATAGACGTCGCGCGAGTGTGCAGGGTCGCAGCTCACCGGCGAATCGTCGTCGAGCATACTGTCGATCATGGACCAAGCCTCGTCCTCGTCCATAGCATCTGCGGCTCGAGCGATGGTAGGGACACCATCATCGGCATGACGGCGCTGGAACGCACCAGTCAGGCCGGAAAGGAATGCCGAGGTAGACTGCTCCGACTGAGCCTGAGAAGCAGAAGCCGCAGCGTAAGGAGTAGCATCCTGCTGCTGAGCTGGAATCGAGGCGGTCTTGAACTCGCTTTGATGCTGATTGAGATTGGCGGCACCGCCCATGGCATCGGGCTGGAACAGACGCTCTTCACGCTGCGCACGATACTCGGAGATACCCAGCGAGGCGGCATAGATACCCACGCCCGCCACCGCGCCCACGGCGAAGGGAACCGCACCCGCCACGACCGTCTCGTTCACCGATGAAAACGGCAGCGTCGCGGCATACATAACCACGGGAGCGGCAAGGCCGATCCCGCACGAAAGTCCGGCAAGGACTGCTCGTTGTGTTGCATCAGAAGAAGCCATGAGCTCTCCCCATCTTCCAGCACCCAAATCGCATCATTCAGTTGGCTGCGCGAGAGAAGATGAAGCGGGGCTATGCCCCAAAGCAACGGTATATGGTTCGTTTCATCTGCGTTTTCCGTCGCGAAGCTTAAAAGCTATTATGCGAAACCGCCCCGTCGATTGCAAGCGACGATGTCGGATTGAAACGGGAAACCTGCTGCTCGTCGGTCTTGTGGTTAAAATAAGCGCGGAGCGGCGATATGGAAAAGGGCCGAGGCTCAAAGCCCCGACCCTTTATCGCATTGATGACTATCGCTGCGTGTGGATGACAACCTAGAACGTCTGCTCGTAGTCGCTGTGTTTTTTGGCCGAACGCACCAAGAATTCCTGGTTGGTGTTGGTGCCCTTAAGACCCTTGATAAACGATGCGGCTGCGCGCTCGGTGTTGTTCATGCCGGCAAGAATGCGACGCAGACCAAAGACAAACGGACGCATCTGCTCGTCGACCAACAGGTCCTCGTTACGCGTACCGGAGGCAACGGGGTCGATAGCCGGGAAGATGCGGCGGTCGGCCAGGTCGCGGTCGAGCTTAAGCTCCATGTTGCCGGTGCCCTTGAACTCCTCAAAGATGACCTCGTCCATCTTGGAACCGGTGTCGATGAGGGCAGAGGCCAGGATGGTGAGCGAGCCACCGTTCTCGATATTACGGGCTGCGCCCAGGAAGCGCTTGGGAGGATACAGTGCCGCCGAATCGACGCCGCCCGAAAGGATGCGGCCTGAGGCGGGCGCCGCCAAGTTGTAGGCGCGGGCAAGACGCGTGATGGAGTCGAGCACCACCACGACGTCGCCACCCAGCTCCACGATGCGCTTGGCGCGCTCGATGACGAGCTCTGCCACGCGAGTGTGGTTGTCGGCGGGCATATCGAAGGTCGACGCCACAACCTCGCCCTTGATGGAACGCTGCATATCGGTGACCTCTTCGGGGCGCTCGTCGACGAGCAGGCAGATGAGGTGCACCTCGGGGTTGTTAATCGAGATAGACTGGCAAATCTTCTTGAGGATCGTGGTCTTGCCGGCCTTGGGCGGGGACACGATCAAGCCACGCTGACCCTTGCCGATCGGCGACACGATGTCGATGGCGCGACCGGTAATGGAGTCCTTGCCGTGCTCCATGCGCAGCGGCTCGTTGGGATAGACCGGGGTGAGGTCACCAAACTTGGGGCGGTTGCGAATCTGCTCGGGGTCCAGACCGTTGACGGTCGTGATTTTGGCGAGGCCGGCGCGCTTGTCGCCGCCACGCGAGGGGCGCAGCGAGCCCTCGATGACGTCGCCCGTGCGCAGGCGCGCGGAGCGGATGAGGTAGGCGGGCACGAAGGCGTCGTCGTTGGACTTCATGTAGCCATGGGCATGGATGATGCCGGAGCTGTCCGGGCGAATCTGCAGGATGCCCTTGATGTCGCGGAAGCCCTCGGCCTTCGCGGCGGTGACGTAGATCTCCTCGACGAGCTCGGCTTTCTTCTTGCCGGTGGTCTCGATCTCGAACTCCTTGGCCTTCTCGCGCAGTTCGGCGACCTTCATGGCAGCGAGCTCCTCACGCGAAAGCGTGGGCTCGGTGGGGGCGGCGTTACGCTCCTTGTTGCGCTGTTTGCGATCGCGCTGGCGGTTGCGACGGTCGTTGTTGCGCTCGTCCTTGCGCTCGTTGCGCTCCTCGTTGCGCTTGTGCTGGCGACGGTTGGGGCGAGCGTTGTCATCGGCCTCAGCGGGCGCGGCGCCATCGGTTGCGGCGGCGTCGGCATTGGCCGCAGCGGCGTCATTGGCCTCGGCGCCGGAATCGACCTGCGCTTCGACATCAGCCTGCTGCTCGGACGCCTTGGCCTTAGCGGACTTCTTACGACCGCGCTTGGGCTTCTCGGACGCAGGCTGTTCGACGTCCTGGGGCTCGGCGGCATCAGTCGATGCATCGGCGGTCGTCTCGGCGGAATCCTCGGACGAACCCTTCTTGGCAGCCTTGGCCTTGGACGTGCGCTTAGCAGCAGTACGATGGCTGCGACCAGGACGGACGTCGGCGGGCTCGACATCGGCGGGAGCGGCCTCGGAAGTCGTAGCATCCTGGACGAGTGCGTCGGCAGCGGTTGCAGACTCGGCGGTCGCCGCAGCATCCCGAGCGGCTGCGGCTGCGGCTGCGGCCTTCTCTGCCTCGACGAAGGCCTTGGGCTTGCGACCGCGACGGTGCGGGCGCAAAGCCGGATCAACAACGGGAACTTCGCTGGCCTCGACAGGCGCAGCGGGCTCAGCAGGCGATGCGCCCTCCCCTGCCGCGGAACGAACCGAAGCCTCGGTGAGCTCGGGGGTTACCTGTTCAGCAACCTGCTCGGCCTTAGCAGCCGTGCGACGGCGCGTGCGCGGTGCCGGCTTCTCGGTCGGCTGGTCGGCGGCAGGCGTCTCGGGCACAGACGGAGCTGCGAGCTCGGTCAGAGCCGCGGCCTCGCGCTCGGCAGCACGACGGCGGGCGCGCACCACCTGAGCCTCGCTAATCTGCGCCAACGCACGTGCCTGTGCGACCTCATCGGAAATCGGCGCCGAGGAGTCAGCTGCAACGGTGCGCTTGGCGCGCGTCGTGCGCGTGGTACGGCGCTTGGGCTTGGTGACCTCCTCGCCGTCAGCGGCAGGCCTGGTCGTGCGGCGCGTACGCTTGGGCTTTGCCGGAGCAGCCTCCTCACCAGTTGCAGGCACGGCCTTCTCAGCCGCTGCAGGCGTAGGCGTCGAAGCAGCCTTAGGCGTCTCAGGAGCCGAGGCTTGCGCGGGCGCCGCGACCTGGTCCGACGCAACCGGTGCAGCGGGAGCGGCCTGCGTCGTCGTTATTTCGTTTTCTTGCTGTTGATCAGACACAGTGTTTGCTCAACTTTCTTTTCAAGCCCTGTGATCACATGCTCCCTGCATAAACCTTCAGGGCGGCTAAACAGTCTAGTTCCGTTCAAAACGACGGACATCATTGATCTGTATCGAGATGATTGCGTCAACTACGCAGCGTTAGTGTAACACAACCGCCGCCACCTGCAACTTAGTCATTAGGGGCGTTCTTAAACGACTAGTCAAAAGGGACACTCTTTGTTTGCCACCCACAAATCTGACTGCCTCCGCCAAAACTATGGCGGTTTACTACGATGAATCGCTCAACCACGACCACTCCGAAACTTGTTGAACTAAAACCGCAGGTAGATGCCTTGCACTTTTTAGCAAAAAGCCGGCGTGGTTAGAATTCCTCAATTCATCGTAGTAAACCGGCATAGTTTCGTATTTCCAGCAGTTCCAAATTCATCAATACGTCGGCGTTTGCGAAAAAAGCCCGACCTCCGTAGGAGATCGGGCTTATAGGGCTCTGTTAAACCAAACCTACACGGTCAAATGACCCGCAGGTTACATCTGCTCGGGCGCGGAAACGCCAACGAGGGTGAGCACCAGGGCGAGCGTCACGCGGACGGCATCGCAAGCGGCCAGACGGGCACGCGAAAGCTCGGGGCCGACGGGACGGCCCTCGCTCGGCAGCACCTGGCAGGCAGCGTAGAAGCTGTGGAAGTCACCGGCGAGCTCCTCGGCAAAGTGCGTCAGACGGAACGGAGCGCGGTCGCGAGCGCAGCTGGCGATCAGGTCGGTAAGCTCGTTAAGCTTGCGCGAAAGGGCGAGCTCGGTCGGGTCGGTCAGCAGCGAGTAATCGACGTTCTCACCGATGGCCTTGGCGGCAACGGCCTTCATGCCCATCTCGTCGGCCTGCTCAGGCGTTACGTCAGCGGCACGGCGCAGGATGGAGCAGACGCGAGCGTGAGCGTACTGCACGTAATAGACCGGGTTGGAGTTGTCGCGCTTCTTAACGGCCTCAATGTCGAAGTCGACCATCTGGTTGGAGCTCTTGGAGATGAGCGTGTAGCGAGCGGCATCGGAGCCGACCTCGTCGACGAGCTCCTGCAGGGTCACCATGGTGCCCTTGCGCTTGGACATACGGACGGGCTTGCCGTTACGCAGCAGGTTGACGAGCTGGCCCAGTAGAACCTCGAACTTGCCGGGGTAACCCAGAGCGTCGCAGACGCAGCGGACGCGCTCGATGTAACCGTGGTGGTCGGCGCCCCAGATGTCGATGACGTGATCGACGCGCTGGAACTTATCCCAGTGATAGGCGACGTCGGAGGCGAAGTAGGTGTACTCGCCGTCGGACTTGATCAGGACGCGGTCCTTGTCGTCGCCCAGATCGGTGGAGCGGAACCACAGGGCGCCGTCCTTGGTGTAGAGGTAGCCCATCTTGTCGAGCTTCTCAAAAGCGCGGTCGACGGCGGAGGTGCCGGCGGTCTCGCCCTCGGTGTCCTTCACATACAGCGAGCGCTCGGAGTACCAACGGTCAAAGTCGCAGTTGACGGCGTGGCAGAGGTCGCGCATGTTGTCGACCATCTTCACGTAGCCGCGCTCACGGAAGCTCTCCATGCGCTCCTGCGGATCGGCGTCGACCCACTTGTCGCCGTCGGTGCGCCAGAACTCGGCGGCCTCGTCGATGATGTAGTCGCCGCCGTAAGAGTCCTTGCCCAAGGTCTCGGCAAAGTTGTCCTGATACGGATGGGTCTCGGGGTGCTCGTCGTTCTCGTCGGCAACAAAGGCGTCACGGTCGGCGATCAGCAGCTTGTCAGCCTCGTCGATATCAACGCCCTGCTTGGCGATGATGTCGGCAAGCTGCATATAGCGCGTGCTGATGGAGTTGCCGAAGGTGTTCATCTGAGAGCCGTGGTCATTGATGTAGAACTCACGCTGGATGTCGTAACCGGCGTGGTCCATGACGCGGCAAAGGGAGTCGCCCAGAGCGGCCCAGCGGCCGTGACCAATGTGCATGGGGCCGACGGGGTTGGCGGAAACGAACTCGACCTGGGTCTTCAGGCCACCACCGACGTTGGACTTAGCGAAGTCCATGCCCTTCTCGCGAGCCTCGCCAAAGATGGCATTCTTGACGGCAACGGAGAGGTAGAAGTTGATGAAACCGGGGCCTGCGATCTCAACCTTCTCGATCGCGGGATCCTCGGGCATATGGGCAACGATGGCCTCGGCGA
>CAUDZT010000055.1 GCA_958453935.1 uncultured Collinsella sp.
GTCGTCTTCTTGGCGGCAGTGGCTTTCTTAGCCGTCGTCTTCTTGGCCGCGGTCGTCTTCTTTGTCGTGCTCGCCTTGGTCGCAGTCTTGCGGCCGCGGGCGGGCTTCTTCTCCTTGGTCGGGCAGTCCATGTTGACGCAGATACGCCATGGACCGCGCGCCGTGTTGACCACCACGATGGGGGCGCCGCACTCGGGACAGGTCTCGCCCGTCGCCTCGAGCTTGCCACGCGCCGGCAGCGGATAGCTCACGCCGCAGTCATCGTAGTTGGTGCAGCGGATAAAGCGCTTGCCGCTCTTCTCGCTCTTGTGTGCAATTAGGTCGCCATGGCGTCCGGCCTCGGCACACACCTTGCACTCGCCCACCTTAAGATCGGGCTCGTAGTTGGTGGGGCACGTGGGGTTCACGCAAATCTCGAAGGCCTTCTGGCGGAACGGCTGGCACTTAATGCGCGGCGCGCCGCACTCGGGGCACACGGCGGCCTCGCCCTCGAGCGGGCTCACCTTGACGCCGCTCGGCACCGGATAGGTCACGTCGCAGTCGGGCCAGCCCATGCAGCCAATGAAGCTGCCGCGGGTCTTGGCGCTCGTCTTCATAACCAGATCCTTGCCGCACTTGGGGCAGGCGCCCACACGCGCATCGGCCGTGACGGCGTCGCTGATGGCGTCGCCCAGCTCCTGCGTATGCTTGAGCAGCTCGTCGAGCACGCCGGCCAGCAGCGCGCGCGAGTGCGTCACGACATGCTCTTCGGTGTCCTCGCCGCGCTCCACACGGGTCATGTCGCCGTCGAGCTCGCTGGTCATATCGGGGCTCGTGATGCGCGGGGCAAACTGCGTCAGCGCGTCGATGATGGCGATTCCCAGCTGGCTGGGCTCAACGGGATCATTTTTGAGATAGCGCACGGCATACAGGCGCTCGATGATGCTCGCGCGCGTGGACTTGGTGCCCAGGCCGCGCTTCTCCATCTCCTGCACGAGCTTGCCCTGGCTGTAGCGCGCGGGCGGCTCGGTCTGCTTGGCCTCGAGCTTAATGTCGAACACGTCGACCGTGTCGCCCTGCTCCAGCGGCGGCATCTGCTCGTCGCGCTTGAGTCCATACGGGTACGCCTCGCGGAAACCCGGGGTCACGAGCACATCGCCCGAAGCCACGAACGGCTCGCCGTTCACATCAAGCTCGAGCTTGGTGTTCTCGATGGTCGCGGGCCCCATGAGCGTTGCCAGGAAGCGGCGGGCGATGAGGTCGTAGAGCTTGCGCTGGCCGCCGTCGAGCGTGGACGGATCGCCCTCGCCCGTGGGATAGATAGGCGGGTGGTCGGTAGTCTCGACCTTGCCGCGCGTGGGCTTCATGGGACCGGCGAGCACCTTTTTGCACACGGGCGCCAGCGCCGGGTTGATCTTTGCAAGGTCGCTCACCACGGCGCCCAGATCGAGCGTCGCAGGGTACACGGTATTGTCGACACGCGGGTAGCTGATGAGACCGGCCATGTAGAGGGACTCGGCGATGCGCATCGTACGCGCAGGCGAGATGCCCTCGGCCGCGGCGGCAGCCTGCAGCGAGGTCGTCGCGAACGGCGTGGGCGGCTGCTGCTTACGCGAACGCTTGGTCACCGCGGCAACGGTCGCCGTCTTGGCGCCGTCGACGTGACCATACGCCGTCTCGGCAGCATCTTTGTCAGTAAAACGCGCTGTCTTGTGCGCGATCTTAAAGCGATCGTCCTCGGCAGCGCCCTGCGCGGCACCCATGCCGCGAATCTGCCAATAGTCCTCGGGCACAAACGCCATGCGCTCGCGCTCGCGCTCGACCACCAGGGCAAGCGTCGGTGTCTGCACGCGGCCGGCGGAGCGCACGTTGCCAAAGCCGCCAAACTTAGCAAGCGTCAGATAGCGCGTGAGCACCGCACCCCAGATAAGGTCGATGTGCTGACGGCTCTCGCCGGCGTCGGCCAGGTTCTGGTCGAGCGAGACGAGATTATCGAAGGCGTGCGTGATCTCGGCCTTGGTAAACGAAGAGTACTGGGCGCGGGCGACCGGCAAGTCGGGCGCAACCTCACGCACCTTGTTGAGGGCGTCCGAACCGATCAGCTCGCCCTCGCGATCGAAGTCCGTGGCGATGATGACGCTGTCGGACTTTTTAGCGAGGTTCTTGAGCGAACGAATGAGCTCCTTCTCGGCCGGTAGCTTAATGACGGGCGCCCAGGTGAGGTAAGGCAGGCTCTCGAGCTTCCAGCCCTTGATGGAAATGCCATCGGCAAGGAACGGCTTGCGCTTGGTGTCGTACGGCGGGCGGGCCAGGCCATCGGGCATATCGGCCGGCAGCATCTCGCCGTCCTCGGTCACCGAATACCAACCCAGCTTTTTATCGAACAGCACGCTGTCGCAAAAATCGGGCGCCAGGATGTGACCGGCAAGGCCAATGGTCACGCACTCCTCGCCCTTCCACTCAAAACGGTAGATGGCGGTGTTGTACACCTTGTCCTTTTTGGGTTTGCCCGTGGACAGACGCTCGGCAATTTGACGCGCGGCGTCGTTTTTCTCAGCGATGATGAGCTTCAAAAGAGGCTCCTATCTCGTATCTCTGCGGCTACGCCCACCCGTATGGCGGCCGACTTACGCCCTTGCTTGCTCAATCTGCCCGATGAGCCAATCGCACCAGGCATCCATGCCCTCGCCCTTGCGCGCGCTCACGGCAAACCGCGGCGCCTGCGGATTGAGGTCATCGAGTGTCTTAGTATACCTATCCATGTCAAAATCGAAAGCCGGGGCCACGTCGACCTTGTTGAGCAACTGCGCGCCGGCGTGTTGGAAGATGCCCGGGTACTTGATGGGCTTGTCGTCGCCCTCGGGCACCGAGAGGATCATGATGGACAGGTTCTCGCCCAGGTCAAAGTCGACTGGGCAGACCAGATTGCCAACGTTTTCGATAAAGATGACGTCGATATTCTGAAGGCCCACCGCCTGGTCGAAGGCATCGACAGCCTCCATGATCATGTTGCCCTCAAGGTGGCACAGGCCGCCCGTGTTGATCTGGATAGCGGGCATACCGGCTTCCTTCATGGTGATGGCGTCGACGTCCGAGGTGATATCGCCCTCGATGACGGCGCAGCGCAGGCCGGCTTTGTCGCGCAGGCGCTCGTTGGTGCCCAGGATCGTGGTGGTCTTACCCGAGCCGGGGCTCGACAGCACATTGATCACATAGGTGTTTGTCTCTTTAAATCGCTGACGCAGCTGATCTGCCAGGCGCTCGTTGCGCGACAGGATCGGCGACGCGATATCAATCGTTTTCTCAGCCATACTTAGCGCTCCTTACTTTGGCCCCTTTATACCCCATCACTAGATGGCTGGCGGGCTAATCGTCGGGGGTTTCGATTTCGATACTGGCGATGTCGAGCTCGCGGCCGTGCAGCAGGCGCACGTTGGCGCCGCCACACTGGGGGCAGCGACAATGGAAACGGTCGTGCTCAAAGACCTCGCCGCAGTCCAAGCACTCGCTTTGTGGATGGACCTCCTCCACGGCAAGCTCGCAGCCCTTCGTGAGCGGGTCCTCGTCGCGAAACGTCTCCCAGGCAAAGTCGAGCGCCTCGCGCACGACCTCGGTCATATCCCCGATACGCAGCGTTACCAAAACGGCGCGCGAGGCCCCCGCCCCACGCGCCGCGCGAATCACTGTATCGAGTATGCCGTTGACAATGCCAACCTCGTGCATACCGATTTACTCCTCGTCGTCCTCGTCGTCCGAGAACAGGTCCAGACGGCTCACAAACAAGCCCTCCTTGCCCTCGCGCGCGGTAATGACCACACGGGCGATGGCGAGCGAAATCTCGTAGAGCGAGAGCAGGGCGCCATACATGAGACCCAGCGTAACGGGCGAGCCGTCGGGCGTGATCACAGCCGAACCCACGAGCAGGCCTACGTACACGTAGCGCCAGGCGCTACGGAAGGCCGCGTAGGACACGATGTGGAAAACAGACAGGTAGAAGATGATGAGCGGCAGCTCAAACGCCACACCAAAGCCGATCATAAAGAGCAGCTCCATGTTGACGTAGTTCTCCAGGTCGGGCAGCGCCGTAGCGACGGCCGAGGTCTCGCCGATGAGCCACTCAAAGCCCGCCGGGATAATGATGAAGTAGCAGAAGATGGCACCCAGGAAGAACAGCACCGTCGAGGCGAGCACCGTGGGCACAACCCATTTGCGCTCGTTGGGGCGCAGTGCCGGCAGGAAAAATGCCAGGATCTGCCAGATGATCATGGGCGTGCACATGACCACGGCCATCTTGATGGCAAGCGAGAAGCGCAGGCCAAAGCCGCCGAGCGTGGTGGTGATGTAGAACTTCCCGTCCGGAACAAAGGAGCGGATAGGGTCTTCCAGAATGTCGAGCACCACGGGCGTGGCGAAATATAGCACGATAGCGGCGGCAAACACCGACACGACCACGATGGTCAGACGGCGACGGAGCTCTCCCAGGTGATCGAAGAGCGGCATGCGCGCAGGTCCGATAGGCATTACTCATCGCCTCCCTTCGAGGCGTCGGCGGCAGCAGCCTCGGCATCGTCCTCGACCTCGAGCTCGCGAGCGAGCTGGTCGACGACGGCCTTGCGCTTGCGGGGACGACGGGCGTAGAGGTCAGCCGTCGTGGGCTCTGCCGGCTCGGGCTCGGGCTCTGCAGCAGGCTCGGGCTCGACGGCAGCAGCAGGCTCTGTACCCTCGGCCTCATCAACAGCGCCTTCGCCCTCAGCAGCACCCTCGCTTGCGGCCTTCTCGGCAGCAAGACGGGCGCGACGCTCGGCAAAGGTCTCCTTCTTGGCGGGCGCTGCCGTCTCGGCGGCATCCTCGTCCGCATCGGAATCGTCGTCGGTCGCAGCAGTCTTCTTGGGCTTGACCGGGGCCGACGCGGCCTCGCTCACTGGATCGATAATCTCGGACTGAACAACGGCCGTCATCTTTTCCTGCGTCTCGCGGAACTGACGGATAGCACGGCCGATCGTGCGGCCCATCTGCGGGAGCTTATCCGGGCCAAACAGCAAAAAGCCGAAGACCACGATGATCGCGAGCTCACCCTCTCCAATACCAAACACACATACCTCCAAGGCTCGATGTGAGTCGAGCCCGCACCGCGCCATTCGGCCGGAACTCGTCTATTCATTCGGTCAAGTATAGCGCCCGGACGCCAAAACGTCCGAGCGCATCACAAACATATGCCAAACGGCACGCCCTTTTGGGGGCAAAGATTATGCAGCGGTGATCGAAATCTCCTGGTCGACGCCCAACAGCTGAACCACGCGCATCACCGGGGGCTGCACGTTGACGCAGCTAAAGCGCTTACCATGGTCGACCGCGTGGTGCGCGGCGCCCACGAGCACGCCAATGCCCGTCGAATCGATGTAGCTCACCTGGGCAAAATCGAGCTCAACGGCCTCAGTGGGCTGCTCGAGCGCCAGGTCGATGGCATTGCGCAGGCTATCGGCGTTAGAGATATCAATCTCGCCGGTGACCTTAATGGTGTAGAGCTCTGGCGTGGGGTTGGTGGAAATACCCAAATCCATGTATACGCTCCTTTACGTATCGAGAGTGCGGATAGTACGGGAAGCCGCGCGTTAGGCGCGCTCGGCACGCGCAAGCTCGGCAGCGACAAGCTTAACGGCCAGCACCAGCACATCGAGCGCGGCCTCCAGGTCCTCGACCGTGGGATAGCTCGGCGCGATGCGGATGTTGGTGTCGCGCGGGTCCTTGCCATAGGGCCAGGTAGCACCGGCCGGCGTGAGCTTAACGCCCAAGTCGGCGCAGAGCGCGGCGACCTTCTGGGCCGAGCCCTCGGGGCCATCGAAGCTCACAAAGTAGCCGCCGCGGGGATGCGTCCAGGTGGCACAGCCCGTGTCGCCCAAGCCCTCGGTGAGCTTGCGCTCGACGGCCTCAAAGCGCGGACGCAGGAACTCGGCATGCTTTTTCATGTGCTCCTTGACCGCCTCGATGGTGGGAAGGAAGCGCACGTGACGCAGCTGGTTGAGCTTGTCGGCGCTGATGAGGCCGGCCTTCAGGCACTTGGAGAACTCGGCGATGACCGCGGGGCTCGCACCGATAAAGCCGATGCCGGCGCCCGGGAAGGTGATCTTTGACGTCGAGGCGAATGCCACCACGCGATCCTCGGTGCCCGCCGCGCGAGCGAGGTCAAAGATGTTGGCGAGCTCGTCGGTCTCGTCGTACAGGTCGTGCACGCAGTAGGCGTTGTCCCAGAAGATGCGGAAATCGGGCGCGGCCGTGGGCATCTCGACCAGGCGGCGCACAGTGTCCTCGCTAAAGGTGATGCCCGTGGGGTTGGAATACTTGGGCACGCACCAGATACCCTTGATGGAATCGTCGGCGGCAACCAGGCGCTCGATCTCGTCCATGTCGGGGCCGTTGTCGGTCATCGCGACGGGGACGTTCTCGATGCCCAAGTCGGCGGTGATGCCAAAGTGGCGATCGTAGCCGGGAACAGGGCATAGGAACTTGACCTTCTTGCCGTCGTGCGCGGCCTCGTAGGCGTCCCAGGGCTCGCTGCCGCACGAGCCACAGCGCCAGAACATGCCGGCAATGTCATGCTCGATCAAAAGGCTCGACGAACCCAGCACGAGCGTCTGCTCGGCGGGGCAGCCCAGGAACTCCCCCGCTAGCTTGCGTGCCGAGGGAATGCCCTCGAAGCAACCGTAGTTGGAGCAGTCGACATTGCCGTCGTGCAGATCGGCATCGGCATTGAGGATATCGAGCATGGGGCGAGAAATGTCCACCTGGGAGGGCGACGGCTTGCCGCGGGCCATATCGAGCGCCAGGCCCTTGGCCTTGACCTCGGCGACCTCGGTTTTGAGCGCCTCGATGGCGGCATCGAGTTCGGTGGTTTCCATCTTCTGGTAGATCGTCTGCATGGGTGCGACCTTTCGCGAAGCGGTACGTTGCAGTTCGTCTAAGTATAGACCGCCACCGCCGCAACGTTATGAAGCCGTGATAGATTAAGTTCATCGCAATGAATTACGAATCGCCGCGCATGCCGGCGTGGGGCGCCCAAGGAGGCACTATGGAGTACGGATCGTTTCAGGCCGAGGAATTCGGCGACCTGCAGCGCCTGGTCGACGGACTGTTTTACGACCGCCACGCCATCGACCGCCTGGATCTGATCGTACAGGCCGAAATCTTGGACCTGGCGCCCGATCTCATGGAAATCGTCAACCTGCTACCGCCCGGCTATTACGACCGCCAGTCACTTTGCGACCAGCTCAACTCCGCCTTGGCCGCCCACGGGTGGGGCGCCGTCTACGGAACGGTGGAATAAACCTAGTCATTGGGGACAGACTTAAATGACTAGTCAACCATATGACCCCAATGACTAAAACGCCGCCTGTGATGGTGTTCACAGGCGGCGTTTTCAAACTTGTATGTGCCCTTACTCGTCCTTGGGCGCGGGATGCTTGCAGACCACGCTCATGTAGATCATGCCGAGCACGGCAGCGGTGACCGAACCGGCAAGAATGGCGGCCTTGGCAGCCAGAACCTCAAACTGGGCCGTCGGGAAGGCAAGGCCGCTGATGAGAATCGACATGGTAAAGCCGATACCGCCCAGAATGCCCACACCGGCAATCATGTGCCAGTTGACATTGCGCGGCAGCTCGCAGGCCCTAAGCTTAACCAGGGCAAACGTCATGCCAAAGATACCGATCGGCTTGCCCAGCAGCATGCCAAAGTACACGCCGAGCGTCACCGGGTCGGTGAGCAGCGTGCTCATGTCCACGCCCACTAGGCGAACCTGTGCGTTCACGAACGCAAAGATCGGCAGGATCACAAAGTTGACCGGCGTGGAGATCAGACGCTCCATGCGGATGAGCGGCGGGGTCACGCGGTGCATGACGCGCTCGACCTTGGTAGTCGAGACGGTAAAGTCATGCTGGCCCAGGATGTGTGCCTCGTCGTCGTAGCGGTCATCGAGCAGCGGCAGGCACTCGCCCAGCCAATCGGTGAGACTATCGAGCTTGACGCCGCACTTGGCCGGGATGGTGAAGGCCAGGATGACGCCGGCAAGCGTGGCATGTACGCCGCTCTTGAACATGCAGAACCACAACAGCAGACCCAGTACCGAATACGGGGCAAGGCGGTAATGCTGCGTCTTGTTGAGCCACACGAGTGCGCAGGTCACAAGCGCGGCGGCGCCCAACCAAAACGGATTGGGGCTCTGACCGTAGAAGATGGCGATAGCGGCGATGGAGATGAGGTCGTCGGCGATGGCGAGCGTCGAGAAGAACACGCGCACGCCGTTGGGCACGCGATTGCCCAAAAGCGACAGCACGCCCAGCGCAAAGGCAATATCGGTTGCCATGGGGATGGCCCAACCGTTGCGGGCGCCGGCATGGTTAAAGATCAGGTAGATGCAGGCGGGAACGACGACGCCGCCCACGGCCGCCAGCATGGGAAGCATGGCCTGACGTGGATTCTTGAGCTCTCCGACCGTCATCTCGTACTTAAGCTCAATGCCCACCAACAAAAAGAAAATCGCCATGAGGAAGTCATTGACGAAAAGCTCGACGGTGAGGCCGGCCGTAAGGTTGCCCAGACCCACATACAGCGGGGTCTCCAAAAAGTGATGGATGGCCTCGTAGGCATCGGTATTGGCGCAAATGACGGCGGCAATGGCGGCGAAGACCATGACGGCGGCGGAAATCGTGCCGTTCTCGGCGATGCGCTCCCAAATGTCGTGGCGCTCAAAACGCTTGCGTTCACGAACGTTGAACAGCTGCTCGGGTGCTGCCATGGGCGGCTCCTTTCACGGGATGGCTCCCGTCTTAAAAAAGCACGGCCCGCCCAAGTGGCGGCGCCGCGCTCTAACGTATTACGCTTGCATCTAGCCTACCCTGCACGACAAGCACGCAGGCGTGGCCGAAAAGCGGAACCACAGGTTGAACATTATTTGCTCAACGGTGCGAGCGCCCCTGTCCAATAGGCGACGCGGTCCCGCGCACAAAAAACGACCGGAGCGCGGGGCGTCCGCGGTCCGGTCGTCGGTGTTAGGTCAACAGAACCTAGCAGGCGGCCATGATGGGAGCAGCGACCTGCTTCTTACGGGAAAGGACACCCGGCATCCAGACGCCGTCGTGCTCGTCAGCGATGCCCAGGCCCTTCTGAGCGGCCTCGGTCTCACCCTCGAGCAGGACCTGCGAGCCCTCCTCCATGATGTCGGTGATGCACAGGACGATGCCGTCGGCACCCTTCTCGGCGGCATAGGCGCGCATGGCCTCGCGGATCTCGTCAATCATGCCAAGCGCACGGCTCTTGTCGACAGTCTCGTACTGGCCGATGAGCAGCTTCTTGCCGGCGGGCTCGAACATCTTGATGTCGTTGCCGACCATCTCGGCAGCAGTGAAGGAGCCGGACGGACGGGTGAGGAAGACATCCATGCCAAACTTGACCGGGTCGACGCCCACCTGCTCGCCGAGCTTGGCGGCGACGACGCGGTCGACGGCGGTGGTGGTGGGGCTCTTGAGCATGAGCGTGTCGGTCATCATGGCCGAGAGCAGCAGCTTGGCCTGGACGTCGGAAAGCTCAACGCCGAGCACGTCGGCGAGCTTGGTGACGATGGTGCAGCTGGAGCCCCAAGGCAGGCAGATGTAGTGCAGCGGGCCGGCGGTCTCGAAGTCGCCGATGCGGTGATGGTCGACGACGCCAAAGACCGTGGCGTCCTTAAGGCCGGCGACGGACTGGGCGGACTCGTTGTGGTCGGTGAGGACGACGAGCTGACCGGCCTCGACGGACTCGATCACGCGGGGCTCGGCAATGCCGGCGTCGGCGAGCAGCTTGGCGGACTCGGCCGGAAGCTGGCCCAGAGCGCAAGCCTCGTAGGTGTTGCCGGCATACTCAACCTGGTTGAGCAGCTGAGACAGGACGACGGCGCTCATGATGGCGTCGTTATCGGGGTTCTGGTGACCAAAGACAAGAACGTTTGCCATGGGTATCCTCCACTTGATATGTGTACTTAGACGTAGCTATGGTAGCACGCTGGCGCCGAGCCTTCTGGGACGGAAGGGCCGCGGCGCAATTTGGGGCAGGTGCCGGGGCCAAGGCTGTCCCCTTTGCACCATATTGGTGCAAAGTAACCTGACCCCCTTGCACCAGCTATTTACCGGCAGCGCGCAGGGCTACGTAGGCGGCACCGATGATGCCGGCGTCGTTGCCGAGCGAGGCGACCTTAATGGGCGTCCCGCGCGAGGCAGAAAGCGCGTAGCGCTGGAAGTACTCGCGAGCCTTGTCGAGGTAGACATCGGCCGAAGCGGAGGCACCGCCGCCGATGAGGAACATCTCGGGATCGACCACGTTGGCAATAAGCGCCAGTGCGCGACCGAGATAGTCGGCCATGGTATCGGCCGCGGCCAACGCAAGCTTGTCGCCCTCGCGGCAGGCCTGGAACACGTCCTTGGAATCGGAGGGGCCGGTGAGCTCGATGGGCTCGACGCCCGCCTTCTTGCACTCGGCAAGGTAGTTGCTCACCACGCCGGTGGCGCTGGAATACTGCTCCAAGTGGCCATGGCCGCCGCAGCCGCAGGTGCGCTCCTCAGCCGGGTTCAGGCACATGTGGCCGATCTCGCCGCCGGCACCCACAACGCCCGACACCACGTCGCCGTTGACGATAACGCCGCCGCCCACGCCGGTACCGATGGTGACCATCACCACGTTTTGCACGCCCTTGGCAGAACCGAGCCAGGCCTCGCCCATGGCAGCGGCGTTGGCATCGTTCTCGTACTTAACGACCGCGTCGGGGCAGTGCTCCTGAATGGCGATCCTAAGCTCGGGCAGGTTAATGGCAATGTTGGCCTTAACCTTGGCATCGCCCGACGCCGGGATGGGGCACGGAACGGCCAGGCCAATGCCCGCCACAAAGGCGCGCGGAATCTGGGCCTTGGCGACCACCTGGTCGATAGCCTCGGTCACCGCGGCAAAGCCCGCAGCGTCAACGATGGGAGGCGTGGGCACACTGGCCTTGGCCAGCAGGTTTCCGTCCTCGTCGAACAGGCCCTCCTTAACCGAAGTGCCGCCGACGTCGATGCCGATGTAGTACTGCTTAGGTTCCATGGGAGCCCGCCTTTCTCGTTTAAACATTGCCTGTATGGTACCGCTCCCAAGGCAAAAACCTGCCAAAAAGGGACAGGTTTGTTTTGGCAGGTTTTATCTGGGAAAACGCAAGGCATGAGATTCGGTTCGCTGGGCGGCAAAACAGCCCAACCCCATCTTCGAGCCGATCAATTTGCTCAATACCACATTATTCGAATGCATATTCATTTAGAGCGCTCTAGTTGATAAAGAGAAGCGTTTTTTAATTATATCTTTCTCGAACTTTTCAAAAACGCAATAGGGATGCTTAGGCGTGGACTATACTTTTTTTATACTCAATCAAGCTGGAAAGGAGGTTCCATGATTCCCAAATACGAGGCAATAGCTGCAGATATCCGTCGAAGCATCGAGGACGGCGCTCTTAAACCGGGCGACAAGCTACCCACCGTCGTTGAGTTCTGCGAGCTCTATAGCGTTTCCAAAATCACCGTCAAGCGAGCTATCGAGCAGATCACCGAGGAGGGCCTTGTCACCAGCCGGCGCGGGTCGGGCACCTACGTTAAGGACACGGCGGGTCTTCCCGACCAGGCATTTTTCCAGGGCAAGAATGACCGCGCCCAGGGTTTTTCGTATGAGCACCGCGGGGAGAAGGTAACCTCGGTGGTCTACGATTTCTCGATCGTCAATCCGCCGGCAGAGGTTGCGACCCAGCTGGGAATGGCCGAAGACGACTTTGCCTATCACATCGTGCGCGTACGCGAGGTCGATGGTCAGCCCATCGGTATTGAGTACACCTATATGCCACTCGAGCTGATTCCGGGTCTTAAGAAAAAAGACCTGTACGCATCGGTCTACAGCTTCATCCGCGAGCAGTGCGGACTCAAGATCTCGAGTTTCCACCGTACCATTCGCGCTGTCGCGGCAACTGAAGAAGAGGCTGAGCGCCTGGATACCAAACCCGGCTCTCCCCTGCTCGAACTCAACCAGATTGGCTTCTTGGATAGCGGCACCGCGTTTGAATATTCTGTCTCGCACAACGTAGGCGACCGCTTTGAGCTGCACAACGTAACGCTGGCCTAGTTTTGCAATCCGGTGGGTGCTCGTTTTGAGCTGTCCTACGCGGCACCCGCACAACCTTATGGGAGTATGCACATGTCCGATTTGATTAAACTCACGCCGATCTTCCACGAGAAGATCTGGGGCGGCCGCCAGCTGGAGACCGTGTTTGGCTACGACATTCCCGAGGGTCCCATCGGTGAGTGCTGGGCCATCTCGGCCCATCCCAACGGCGACTGCCAGATTGCGGAGGGCCCGTATACAGGCCACACGCTTTCGTGGCTGTGGGCCGAGCACCGCGAGCTCTTTGGCAATTGCGAGGGCAAGGAGTTCCCGCTGCTCATCAAGATTCTGGACGCCAAGGACGACCTTTCGATCCAGATTCACCCCAACGACGAGTACGCCGCCGAGCACGAGAACGGAAGCCTGGGCAAGACCGAGTGCTGGTACGTGCTTGATTGCGAGCCCGGTGCCACGATCATCGTCGGCCAGCGCGCGCACGACCGCGCCGAGGCCGCGCAGATGATCGAGGACGGCCGCTGGGACGAGATGCTCAACGTGCTGCCGATTCACAAGGGCGACTTTTTCCAAATCGACTCCGGCACCGTGCACGCCATCAAAACCGGTACGCTCATTTTGGAGACGCAGCAGTCGAGCGACGTGACGTATCGCCTGTACGACTACGACCGCCCCGGCACCGACGGCAAGCTGCGCCCACTTCACATTGAGCAGAGCCTGGATTGCATCGATTTTGACGTTCAGGCTCCGACCGACGGCACGGTGACCGCGCCCGAGGTCGATGGCGTGACCGAGCTCGAGTCTAACTCCTGCTACACCGTCGATCGCGTGCGCGTCGACGGCAGCAAGACCTTGGAGCAGCACTGGCCCTTCATGTGCCTGTCGGTCATCGACGGCGAGGGCACCGTGTGCGGCGAGCCCGTTCACAAGGGCAGCCACCTGCTGGCCCCCAGCACCGTCAGCTCCATCGACCTCGAAGGCAAAATGGAGCTAATCATCAGCCACCTGTAAGCCACCACAACAACCCAAACGCAACAAGGGGCTCCCCCGTCCACATACGGGAGAGCCCCTACTCATATCCATATATCAGCCCACCCGGCTCTCCAGACCAAAAAGCGAACAGGCAGAGCGACGCTCGCAAGCAACGCTACCCAAGGCCCCGGACAGGCGGCAAGGACAACGTCGATCGCGAGTTCCGCACGCAAAGGAGGCCACTTAATGTGGCCTCCGTCTTGCGCAGGACTGCCCGAGCAGGCGACCAAAGCCCCCGGCGCGCCCGCCTAGCCGGATGTACGGGTTTTCCAGGTGCGGCAGATCGGCCTGAAAGAGGAGGGCATAGACCTTGAGGTCATGCCCGACGATTGAAGGCCGAGGTGCCGTGCCTGGGAAAGCCGCCTAGGTCAGTTTCACTATAGGTGCAAAGCCCTTCATAAGCTTTTTGGTCTGGCCGGTCTTTTCGAATTGAACCTCGATCATGTCTCCGGCGACCGAGATCACGGTACCCGTGCCAAAGGTCTTGTGACTCACGGTATCGCCCGCGGCAAAGTCCTGCGACGCGCTGGTGCGATCGACCTTGCGCTCCACCGTCGGCGACACCTTGGACGACGGCTTTTTGGCTCGCGGCGCGCCCGAGCCAAAGGTCGAGGCAACGCGGCCGGCGTCAGGCGAAACCCCACGATGGCGCTCGGTCCCATAGCTGCTGCCGCCAAAGAAGTCGTCAAAGCTCGACCCGCCGCGCGAGCCGGAGCCGCCGGTCGAGCGCGTATGCGAACCAAACACCTTGCCGCCATACATATCCGAGCCCATGCCCGAGCCAAAGGTGCCGTGACGGTCGCCGCGCTTTTCCCAGCCCGTGCCCTCAAAACCGGCAGAACCGATGCCGCTAAACTCGATATCCTCAAACGGAATCTCGTTAAGGAAGCGCGAGCGCGGGTTGGCAGAGGTCGAGCCGTAGGTGCGACGCGTGGCCGCATAGGTCAGGAACAGGCGCTTGCGGGCACGCGTGATGGCGACGTAGGCCAGGCGACGCTCCTCCTCGAGCTTGCCCGGGTCATCGCTGCCGCCAAAGTCGTGCACGTGCGGGAAGATGCCCTCCTCCATGCCGGCCACGAACACCGCCGGGAACTCCAGGCCCTTGGCAGAGTGGATGGTCATCATGGTGATGGCATGCGTCTCGCCGGCCAGGGAATCCAAGTCGGAGCGCAGGGCCAGCCACTCCATGAGAGCAGGAAGCGCCTTACAGGTGAGCGGACCGTAGGTGCGCTCGATCTCGTCGGCATGCACGGCACCCGCCGGCATCTCCGCCGGCGCGGCATACGCGTTGCCCGCGATGGCGGCGGCCAGGGCATCCTGCGGCGAGAGCGCCGGGGCGGCTAGGCTATCGAGCGGATTGGAACCTGCGGCATCACGCGCGCCAACGAGCGCCTCAAACGAGGATACCGGGGCAGACGGTCCCGGCTCGGGCGCAGGTGCGCTCACCACGACGGGCTCGGGCTCGGCGCCGGCCGGCACATCGGCAACACCGGCCGCGCGCAGCTCTTCCAAGCTCTCGAGCGTACCCTCGATATCCTCGTGCGTCTCCTCAAATTCGGCGGCGACGCCCAGGAATTCCTGGATGTTCTCGGCGCGGCTCTCGGCCTCCATGGTGCCCTCGGCGCGAAAGGCCTGCAGCAGGCCCGTCTTGTCGACAATCATCTCGACAACGTCCTTGAGCTCACCGTCCATGCGGCGGCCCTCGCGCACCAGCGACACAAAGCTCGACAGGCCATTGCGGACCTTGGCGCTAAACATGCCCGTCTCGGCGCACGCGATCTCGCAGGCTTGGAAGAACGAGCAACGGTTGTCGCGCGCCAGCTGCTCAATCTTTTGGATCGAGGTGGAGCCGATGCCGCGACGCGGCGTGTTGATGACGCGCTTGACGCTCATCTCGTCGGCCGGGTTCACGATCATCTTGAGATAGGCCATGACATCGCGGATCTCGGC
>CAUDZT010000056.1 GCA_958453935.1 uncultured Collinsella sp.
GTCACTTTGCTAGGCTAAAGCGAAGTAGATTTTTGGGACATGCGTTAATCTCTACTTTTGGAGTGATTTGGGCCGCCGGCGACATCGCCGGGCGATGTGCTCGCGCGGATGGGGCCGGTCGTTGTACCATAGCTGCAACTGACTCGTAAGGAGCATCCATGCCCATTCGCATCCCCGACGCCCTCCCTGCCGCCGCGCAGCTCGAGAGCGAGAACATCTTTGTCATGACCGAGTACCGCGCGCTGCACCAGGACATCCGTCCGCTGCGCGTGCTCATCCTCAACCTCATGCCCACCAAAATCGCTACCGAGACGCAGATCATGCGCAAGCTCTCCAACACGCCGCTGCAGGTGGAGGTGGACCTGCTGCGCACCAAAACGCACGAGGCCACCCACGTGAGCGCCGGCCACCTGGAGACGTTTTACCGCACGTTCGACGACATCCGCGACATCCACTACGACGGCCTGATCATCACGGGCGCGCCGGTGGAGCAGATGCCGTTCGAGGAGGTCGACTACTGGCCCGAGCTCTGCCAGATCATGGATTGGTCCACCACGCACGTGCACTCTACGCTGCACATTTGTTGGGGCGCGCAGGCCGGTCTGTACCATCATTACGGCATTCAGAAGTATGACCTGCCGGCAAAGGCGAGCGGCGTGTTCGAGCATTATCTGGTCAAGCCGCAAAGCCCGCTGGTCCGCGGCTTTGACGACCGTTTCTATGCCGTGCATTCGCGCAACACCGATGTGCGCCGCGAGGACGTGGAGGCCGAGCCGCAGCTCGAGGTCGTGGCCGTGTCCGACGAGGTGGGGCTGTACATCGTCAAGTCGACGGACAGTCGTCGCTTCTTTGTCTTTGGCCATCCCGAGTACGATACCGACACGTTGCGCCTGGAGTACGAGCGAGACGTGAAGCGCGGTCTCAACCCCCAGGTGCCGGCGCATTACTTCCCGAACGACGACCCCACCGCCGAGCCGCGCAACGTCTGGCGCAGCCAGGCTCAGCTGCTCTACACCAACTGGCTCAACTACTACGTCTACCAGACCACGCCCTACGACCTAGCCCGCGCCGGCGAGGAGCACTAGGCCGCGGCCGTGGCTGCCGCTGTGGCGGTGGCAGCTGCTATGGCTGTGGCGGTTGCCGTATCTGTTGCCGTGACCGCTGCCGTGTCTGCTGCGTGATGAGCGTGGAAATCCGGACACACGAGCGTGGATAATCGGACGTTTGCAACGTGAGCGTGGATAATCTCCCGTTTTTGGCTCACAAGGGGTCTCAAAGCGGGAGATTTTCCACGCTCATTTTTTGCAGCTGCCGTACCGTCGGCATTATCACGCGTTGAGTACATGCGGACTACATCGCAAACTAGGTAGTTTTGATCCACGGCATATTTTCTTTCAATGAAGTCGGTGGCTTTTGAGGCTCAAAATGTGGAGACAGGGACCTCTGGACAACCGCTCTACCTGCAGATATGGGGCATTGGCCTAAAACATCCAAAACCGTCAAGCATTTGGTCAGCTGCTGGACAGCATTTGGTCAGACTTCGCATGAAACCGTCTGGTACGTTGGCGCCGTTCCAAGAGTTGGGAGGCGACATGGCAAACGCGACGGCGAATCAAAGACTTACAGGCCACATTAAAGCGTGCGAGCAGCAGATGAGCTGCGTGTACGCGCGCACGACGGCGGAGGCAAAGCAGATTGAGCGGCGGGTGGCGGCGGGAAGTCTCGAAGTGGTCATGCCGGGACTGTATGCGCGTCCGGAATACTGGTCCGAGCTCAAGTTTCGGCAGCGTTATCTGCATCGGGTGCGGGCGCTTGCGCAAAAGCACCCCGACTGGACGTTTTGCTCCTATACGGCGGCCGTTGTCTATGGTCTTTCGGTTTCGCATGCCAATTTGACGCACATCCATATCGCCGCGATGCCGGCGCAATCGACGACGCCAGGCTCTCAAGTCGTTCGCCATCGGTATGCTTATCGGACACGGGCCAGCGAGATGGATATTGCCGTGACCGATATCGATCAAACGATTGCGGATTGCCTGGTCGATGCATCGTTTGTCGAGGGACTGATCATTGCGGACTCGGCGCTTCATGAGCAGCTGTTGTCGAAGGAGCATCTCGTTGAGGCAGTCAACAAGCTTGGCTTAAATCGTCGCGGTGTTGTGACGGCGCGCAGGGTTGCACGGTATGCCGATGGCCTGTCGGAAAGCGGTGGCGAGTCCAAGGCGCGCGCCCTGATGATCGAGCGCGGCTGGCAGACGCCGGAGCTGCAAATTGAGCTGTTCGACCCGGTTGAGCCGGGACGGCCGTATCGCGTCGACTACTTGTGGCGCGTGGAAGATCGGCTGATCATCGGGGAATTTGACGGATTCGTTAAAAGCGAGAAGGCAGCGGAGGAGGGCAAGCTCGCAAAGGCGCAGTTTGATGAGCGCCAGCGCGAGTCGAGGCTTTCGCTGCTTGATAACTGCAGGATCGTGCGCTTGTGCTGGGATGATCTGAGGGATCCGGCAAAGCTCGATCGCAAGCTCAAAGTTGCCGGCGTGCCGCGTGCATGTTGAGGCGGTTGCGGGGCGTTAAGCTGCACGAGCGTGGATTATCGGACGTTTGAATAATGAGCGTGGATAATCTCCCGTTTTTTGCCCCCGAACAGTCCCAAAGTGGGAGTTTTTCCACGCTTATCTTGCGGGTGCGATACAACGACATTTAGGCGCTGATGATGTTGGGCAGCGGCAGGTCGTGGGCATCGGTGGGGACGTGGTTGATGCGTTGTTCGTCAAAGGCGATGCCGATGATTTGGCATGCGGGTGAGAGCATGGGCAGGTAGCGGTCGTAGCAACCGCCGCCGTAGCCCAGGCGCGCGCCGGTTTGATCGAAGGCCACGAGCGGCACAACAATCATGTCGAGTGCTTCGGCAGGCACGATGGGGAAGCGGTCGCTGTCGATGTCCGTGGCCGCGAAGGCCCGCGCGGGGTGGGCGATAAACGGAGCCGCGAACGCATCGTCGGCGGCAACTGCTCGCATGCACACGCGCTGGCCACAAGCTGCGGCATCAATTGCCGAGAGCATGCACGGATAGGCCACGCGCCAGCCGCTCGCGGCGACCGCAGCGGCAAACGCGGCAGGGTCTGCCTCGGAACCCATCGCGGCATAGACGGCAACGGTGTGCGGCGCCGCGGCATCCAGACGATCCAACAGCTCAACAAGCCGCGCACAGATAGTGGCGGACTTCGCCGCCCGCACATCCAAATCAATCGCATCGCGCCGAGCAATCACCGCCCGCCGCAACTCAGCCTTATCCATCCCAGCTCCCTCTCCCAAACCTACCAAAAAGGGACAGGTTTATTTTGGCAGGTTTTATCTGGGCAAATGTCGAAACCACCACGAGGGTGCAGTTCACTGCCTCCTTCGTGGTGGTTTGTGCCTATGCGATAACGCTACAACGCTGCGGCGATTGCTTCGGTCACAAACTTATTGAGTGACTCGCCCTTCTTTGCCGCTGCCAGCGCCGCCTGTTTGTGGAGCTCAGAGCCCGTTCTTACGTTGAACGAGCCCTTAAAAGCCCGCTCGGGCTCTTTGCCCTTCTCGGCGCAAAACTCAAGGTAATCGTCGACGGCGTCGTGGAAGCATTGCTCCACTTCTTCAGCCGTGGAGCCTTCAAATACGATTGCGTCTCTAATGCCGGCGACCATACCTGTTAGTACACGCTGCTCGGCATCGAACTCGACTGGGGCGAAATAGCCCTTGTATGCCAAAACGTTACTCATGACTGCCTCCGACATCCTGCAGAAATCGAACGATGTTTCGAATGGTCCCCGCTGTCAATTCGTCAGATGGATGAGGCGCGTGCATCACGAACATCCTGCCATCTGAGGGCCTGTAGAAGCGAACGCGCGATCCGGAAGTCTTGCCTTTGCTGTCCATTTCAAAGCCATATGAGACCATGACTTTTAAAAAATCGGCATACCGATACGTCGAAGGGCAGCTAAACAGTTGGGCGATGAGTTTATCGGCTCGAGTCATCCCGCCTCACATTCTGCAACTATATTCTAGTTGCAATTTAAGTCCGATGCAAACACTCATAATATAGAACATGTGTACGTATAGAACAAGTGTTCGAATCACCACTGAGAAAGGGGACAGGCACCTTTGTGGTGGTCTGTGCTGTGGAGTGGGCGTCTGCGGCAGTTCGTCTCGATCTGTAACAGTAACTCGGCAAAATTGGACCTAGATGTTACAGATCGAGACAAACCGCCGCAGTGGGCTGCGCCGCCCCGTCCAAGCCGCAAAAAAAAGGTAGATTTTTAGGCATGTCCTAAAAATCTACCTTTGTGCGTTAAGCGAACAGGTCGACTATGTTGAAGTTGGCGTTGCTCTTGGCGATGACTTCGCGGCCGCCAAAGACGCAGGTGGGCGACTCGGCTGCGATGCGCGTCACGTCGGCGCCGAGCGAGCGCAGCTCACCGGGCGTGGCGGCAAGCATCTGGGCGCGGCGCTCCTCGCGTGCATGCGGATCGAGTCCGGCCAGGTAGGTCGTGTTGCGGCGTTTGGTGAGCGCGTACGGCTTCACGGGCGCGTCCATGCCGCTCACGCAGCTCACGATAAAGCCCTCAAAGGCGGCCTCGTCGGGCTCAAAGCGGCCAAGCCATGCGCCTGCACGCTCCACGCGCTCAATCGAAGGGTCGATTGCCGGGTCGCGGTAGGTGTAGAACGCCGTCTGGCGCTCGCCGGCTGCGCGGAATCCGCAGCCGTATGCACCGCCCTTCACGCGAATCTCGTTCCACAGGTAATCGTAGGAGAGCGCGTTGGCAGCCACGGCCCAAGCGCCTGTCACGTCAATGCCCAGGCGACGCGGATCGCACGCACGCGCGGCAAAGCAGATGTCGCTGGGGATCACGAAAGCCTCGTGGCGGTCGCACGGTGCCGGCACCGCGAGCGCGTCGCGGCCGGCACCGTCGCCCGCGCCCAGCCCCAGGTCGCCCGCGGCGGCCCAGTACGCGTCAAAGTCCTCATCGCTGCCGGTAAAGCTCGCCATGCAGCCATTGGCCACAAAGATGCGGTCTGCCAGCTCGGCAAGCTTGGCGCGCAGATTGTCCAGTCGCTCGTCAAAGTGCTTGAGCAGATCGCGCAGGAACAGGTAGAAGCCCACGCCCGAAAGCTGCTCGCGCACCACGGCCGAAGGCGAGCTGTAGCTCATCGCGCGACCGAGCGCCGCCGAGTGACCGTTGTTGATAAAGCCCTGCTCAAGCCCAATGCGAATCTGCGTGAGCACGTCGCGCACGCGGTCGGCGTCGGCATCGAGCAAAAGCGTGCTCGACCACACCTCGCGCGGCAGGCTCGCCAGCGCGTCGATCTTCTCGGACAGGGCGCCGGCGCTCACCAGCAGGTAGGGGCGCACGCCGTCCACGTCGGGCTGCGTCATGACCTCGGTCGTAAAGCTCAAAAAGCCCAGCTTGCCGGCGAGCAGGTTGTCAAGTTCCTCGGCCGAGTGCTCGCTCGTGGGCAGCTGTTTGAGCAGGCGGCAGAGCAGCGTCACATAGGGCAGGTCCTCAAATGCGACGCAGCTCAGGTCGAAATACTGCATGGCGTAGGCCAGGCGGTTGGTGGGGATGCCGTGGCGCAGGCAGGGGATGGGCGCGGTCGTGTCTACGACCAGCGGCGGCTCGGGGCGCGCCTCGCCAATGTCGGATACGCGCAGGCGCGGCAGCGTGGCCTTGTCCTCGGGCGTGTCCTCGGCCTCCTGCGCGGCACGCAGCGCAGCCGTGCGCTCGACCACGTCGGCCAGCTCGGCATCGGTCATGGCGTCGCGCTTGGCTGCCAGCTCAGCGGCCTCGGCACCCTCCGAGCCCTCAGCGGCGTCCACCGGAACCAGCTCGACCAGCGCCATGTGGTCGTTCTCCAGCACGAGCTCGCGCAGAAGGTCCTCAAAGTAGCTGCCTTCCAGCTCGCCGCGCAGCTCCTCGTACACCGGGCCATACTTGAGCGCCAGCGTCGCGGCGTCGTCATCGTAGAGCCAAGTGCTCAGCGCGTCGCACGCAATGGCCACGCCGTCGGCGATACCGTAGTCGCGCTGGCGCAGGTCGTATTCGTTGCTGCTGATGATGGCTTCCAGGCGCTCGCGCGGAACGCCGTGCTCGCACAGGTCGCGGCAGGCGTCTTGGAACACGCAGCGCAGCTCGCGCGCCACGCCGGGCTGCGCGTTTTGCAGCATGATGAGCTCGTAGGGCTGCAGGCTCTCGGCCGCGGTGTAGCTCACCACGTTGCCGCCCAGGTCGGCGGCCAGAATGGCCTTCTTAACCGGCGCCTCGTTGGAGCCCAGCAGCGCCTCGAACAAGATGTCCGCCGCGATCGTGCGCTTGCGGTCGAGCGCGCTGCCCAGCACAAGGCCCAAGCCTACCAGGGCGTTCTCGGGCGTGGTGGCCATCTCGACGCGCTTGTACTCGCAGGTCACAGGCGCCTGCACGTCCAGCGGATTGGGCGCCAGCGCGGACGGGTCCTCGCCGGCGGCGACGGCGGCGTCCATGCGGCGGCTCGCGGCACTCGACTGCGACAGATAGCGCTCGTCCAAAAACGCCAGCGCGCGGTCCACATCTAGGTCGCCGTAGAGCGTTATATAAGAGTTGGAAGGATTGTAGTGGCGCGCGTGCGTATCCAGGAACTGCTCGTAGGTGAGCGCGGGAATCGCGCGTGGGTCGCCGCCGCTCTCGTGCGCATAGGCGGTATCGGGATAGAGCGCGGCGTTGACGGCGTCGTCCAGCACGCTCATGGGGTCGGACAGCGCGCCCTTCATCTCGTTGAACACCACGCCGTTATAGCGCAGCGTGCCCTCGCGCAGGCTCGCGGAGCTGTCGCCGCCCTCGCCCTCGGCGCCCTCCGGCAGGTCCAGCTCGTAGTGCCAGCCCTCCTGCTCAAAAATGGTGGGCTTGGTATAGATGGCCGGGTTGAACACTGCGTCCAGGTACACGTCCATCAGGTTGTAGAGGTCCTGTTCGTTGGTGGTGGCAACGGGGTAGATGGTCTTGTCGGGGTAGGTCATGGCGTTGAGGAACGTTTGCATGGAGCTCTTGATCAGATCGACAAATGGCTCCTTGACGGGAAACTTGGCCGATCCGCACAGCACCGAGTGCTCAAGAATATGGAACACGCCGGTGGAATCGGCCGGCGGCGTCTTAAAGCCAATGGCAAAGGCCTTGTTTTCGTCGTCGCACGCTAGGTGCAGCAGGCGAGCGCCCGAGGCGGTGTGGCGCAGCACGTAAGCGTCTGCGTCGAGCTCGGGCACGGTCTCGCGGCGTTCGACGGTAAAGCCGTGGCAGGTGGTTCCGGGCACCAGCAGCGCGGCGGCAGCGGCGCGCGGGTCGGTTGAGGTAGTGGACATATGCAGTCTCCTTTGACGCCCCAACGGGGGCGAATCGAGTCGAATCTCCGAGAGTATACCCATATGGGGCCTTCGACCAATCTGCCGGATGAGCGTGGATTTTCTGGCACACGAGCGTGGAAATTCGGACGTCTGCCGCACGAGCGTGGATTTTCGGACGAAATCGGCCGCCAAAAGCCCAAAAACCGTCCAAATATCCACGCTCGCGCGTCAAGTACGTATCTCTCACCTCACATTCATCTCTACGACGAGGGATGAATGTGAGACAGGTATAAGATAAAAATCAATCGGCTTATCGGATGCATATACCGCCATCAGATTGAAGCTGTATGCGGAAATGGATGGACTCTACACCGCTTACGCAAAATAACCCCTCGTTTGCTAAAACATTATAGGAAATGGCGTGGAGTGCTAAAAAGTTCTAATACAATATAAGTCATTTATCTATAGGCTGCTGATTCCTTGTAAAGGCATGGTTGATATGGTTGAGGCAAATAGCGTTATCCCCCTGTACAAACAGATTGTTCGTGCGCTTTCTGATTCAATCGCCAACGGCACGTACCGCCCGGGAGATAAGCTTCCGACCGAGGCGGAGCTTATCGAGCAATTTGGCGTGAGCCGAATAACGGTTCGCTCCGCAATTAAAGAAATGGAAGATGCTGGGCTTGTTGAGAGGGCCCGCGGCAAGGGCACGTTCGTTTCGTCGGACACGCAGATGTATGCCGCGGACGACCGTGAGAGCTTTACCCATTCGTGCCAGCTTGCGGGCAAACAGGCGTCTACCAGGGTTCTCGAAATGGGCTGGGACTTCCCAAGTCTGCGAGACGCGAAGTTCCTGGGCGTAGACGATACCCAAAAGGTATTGCGTAGCCGTCGTCTGCGCCTTGTGGATGGCAAGCCCACGATGCTGGAAACCAATAGCTATTCCGCTGCGCTTTCTTTTTTGGAGCATGAGTCCCTCGATGATTCGCTGATGGCGGTACTCGATCGCCAGGGGATCAAGATGGGTCCCAACACGCGTACGCTCGAGGTCTGCTATGCGAGCGAGCTCGAGGCGGCATACCTTAACGTGGAGCTGGACT
This sequence comes from uncultured Collinsella sp., assembly GCA_958453935.1. GTDB lineage: Bacteria > Actinomycetota > Coriobacteriia > Coriobacteriales > Coriobacteriaceae > Collinsella. The sequence continues at coordinate 8,452 of CAUDZT010000056.1, forward strand.
CTTCGCTGCTTCTGTTTGTCGATAGACGTTATGCCCCAAGTGGCGAGCCGCTTTTCATCTCCCGTCAGGTGTACTGCACCGAGCGACTGAAGTTCTATTTGTAAATTAGCGATAGATTGGTCGATTTACCGACCAATTGTTACCGTTCGCGGATTTGGAAAATAGACACACCACGTAGGGTAGATTGCTAATATACTTTGTTATGACAATATAGTACGTCCTATTGGTATTGGAGAACTATGAATAAGATATTGCTAGCGAGTCATGGTTATCTCGCCCAAGGCATGAAAAGCTCTCTGGAGATTCTGATGGGCACCAACGACCGAATCGAGTGCCTGTGCGCCTATGTCGATGACGATTCAAGGGACGTCGCGGCGTTGATTGATGCATGGATGGAGACGAGGGACCCTGCCGACTCTTGGTTTGTCGTGACTGACATCTTTGGCGGCTCTGTAAACAACGAATTCATTCAGAGGCAGACCGACGGATCGTTTACGTTAATCGCTGGAATGAACTTGCCGCTGCTGGTGGAAATGGTTACACAGATGGACTCCCTGGATGCGGACAAGGCCAAAGCCGCGGTCGAGGGATCGCGTTCGTTTATTCAGCTTTGCGAGGCGGCGGACATGCTTGCCGGCGCCGAGGAAGAAGAGTTCTAGTTAGTTCTGGTTCGAGCCCTAGCTAGGGGCCACACCTGTCATTCCCTTTATCACGTGCGGAGATGATAACGATGATTAAGCTTACGAGAGTTGATTACCGACTGATTCACGGCCAAGTTGCCATGTCCTGGACTCACGCTTTGGATGTAGATTGCATCTTGCTTGCCAGCGATGCTGTGGCAAAAGACGACATGAGGAAGGCGGCCTTGAGGCTCGCCCGCCCCAACGGCGTTAAACTCGTCATCAAGGATGTTGACGCTGCTATCGAGGCGCTCAACAGCGGCGTTACCGACAAGTATTCGCTGTTTATCATCACTGAGACGATTGAAGATGTCTATCGTCTCGCTAAGGGTTGCAAAGACATCAAAGAGATCAATCTGGGCGGAACCCGAAAGACCCCTGAGACCACGCTTCATCCGACCCCTGCGATCTTTGCGACCGAGAAAGATGCCGAGCATATCCAAGAGCTCCTGGGCGATGGCGTGGCCATCGAAATCCGTCAGGTCCCCAATGACGCTAAGGTGTTTGCCAAGGACGTTTTCTAGCCGGAAACACGTTGCTGCTCGGCATTTATTGAACCAATGCTCTATGCCTATGCCCGTCGATCATTTGATCGGCGGGCTTTTTATTAAAGAAAAATCAAAAAAATCTGAAATAGTTCTTGCATAGTTAGTTATATAAAGTATTATAACGTCATGGGATGAATGAAGGGTTCATCCAAGTGAGTTAGGAGTAAGGGATGTTCAATTTCGATGAGCCTCGTTACGAGAAGGTTGTGAGCGATGCCCTCGCTCTCCGTCCTCAGATTGAGGCTGCCGTGGACGAGGTCTGCGAGCAGGGTTATTCCAACATCTTCTTCATCGGCTGCGGCGGCACCTGGGCCCACACGCTCCCGATGAAGTATTGGGTCGAGACCACCACGGCCGACGTCGATGTCCACTGCGAGATCGCCGCAGAGTTCCTCGCCTGCCCGCCCAAGACCTTCAACAAGGATTCTGTCTGCGTCTTCTCCACCCGTACCGGCACCACCCCCGAGATCATTGAGGCTGCCAAGTTCTGCCAGGAGCAGGGCGCCCGCACGCTGATGTATGTCTCCAACGACAACACCCCGGCCACCGAGTACGCCGATTACAAGTTCTTCAGCTTCGCCGAGGACGACGTTCTGTGCGAGGCCATCTACACCTACCAGATCACGCTGGTCGCCCGCTTCCTCAAGAACGCCGGCGCCTTCCCCAAGTACGACACCTTCATGGAAGAGTTCGGCAACATCGCTCCGTACCTCATCAAGGCCAAGGACGCTCAGGACGAGCGCTGCGCCGCCATGGCCGAGGACTTCAAGGACACCGATTACCACATGGTGATTGGCTCCGGCATGCTCTGGGGTGAGGCCTACGACTACGCCATGTGCATCCTCGAGGAGATGCAGTGGATCAAGACCAAGTCCATCCACGCCGCCGAGTTCTTCCACGGCACCATCGAGCTGTGCGAGGAAGGCACGAGCCTCATCATGCTCTACGGCGAGGATGACACCCGTAAGCTCATGGACCGCGTGGACAACTTCACTCACATGCTCGCCGACGAGAAGGGCGTCAACGTCCGCGTGAACAAGTTTGACACCGCCGAGGTCGAGCTGCCGTTCAGCGACCCCGAGTTCCGCAAGATCGTTTCCCCGATGGTCACCTACACCATCACCGAGCGTCTGAGCTGCCATCTCGAGCACGTCCGTAACCACCCGCTCACCACGCGTCGTTACTATCACCAGATGAACTACTAATCCTCTCAAATTGCTGCGGTTGTCTGCAGGCGAGCTGCGCAGAATGCCTCGCCTGCAGACCTGTTTCTGGGGTTGATCGAAATGGTTGTCCAGTATCTTCTAGTTGCACTGGTCGCATTTATTGCGTCCATGGACGAGCAATTATTTGGCATTACGATGCTTGGTCGTCCGCTGTTTACGAGCCTGTTTGTCGGCTTGATTCTTGGCGATGTCCAGCAGGGCGTTATCGTCGGCGCTGCTTTGGAGTCCATGTTCATGGGCGCCATCATGGTCGGCGCGGCGGTTCCTCCCGAGGTCTATGCCTCCGGCGTGCTTGGCTGCGCGTTTGCCGTCATTACGGGTACGGGCACGGCAACTGCCGTCGCGCTCGCCCTTCCCGTCTCCGTCTTCCTTCAGGTGTGGCGCAACTTCTGCTACGCCGTTCCGGGTGCCTTTGCCTGCAAGAAGATTGAGACCGCTCTGGCAAATCGCGATCTTGCCAAGGCGAATCTGTACCATCTGACCATCGTGCCGCTGTCGATTGGCATTCCGTCTGCACTGCTGGTGTTTGGCTCGCTGTTCTTTGGTGCCGACCTTATCAACAATGCGCTCAACGCGATTCCGCAGTTTGTGATGGACGGCCTCAACGTTGCGTCCGGCGTCATGGTCTGCATCGGCTTCGCTCTTCTTATCAGGACCATGGGCGATAACAAGCTCCTTCCCTGGCTGTTCCTGGGCTTCATTATGGTCATCTACCTCAAGATGGACGTGGTCGGCGTCGCCGCAGCTGCCATTTGCGTCGCGCTGCTCCTGGCCTTCCGCGAGGGCTCGTCCGGTCCGCAGACGGTTGCTGCAGATGAAGAGGAGGACTTCTAATGGCTATCCAGAACACCGACCTCAAAGAGGCCAAGAAGGACGCGATTATGACTCCCGATATGTATCGGAGCATGTTCCTTCGCCAGTTTACGAGCCAGTGCTCGCAGTCGTACGACAAGATGATGGCAATGGGCTTCATGTACACCATTCAGAAGCCCCTGCGAAAGATCTATCCCAACGACGACGATTACTATGCGGCGCTCGATCGCCATACCGAGTTCTTTAACATCACGCCTCATGTGCTTCCGTTTGTAGCCGGCCTAACGGTTTCGATGGAAGAGCAGGCGGCTGCCGATAAGAACTTCGACACGTCCTCGATTAACGCCATGAAGGTCGGCCTTATGGGACCGCTTTCCGGCATCGGCGATTCGTTCTACTGGGGTACGTTCCGCGTGGTTGCCGCCGGCATTGGTATTGGCATCGCTTCGACGGGCAACCCGCTCGGCCCCATCGTGTACGCGCTTATCTACTCCGTGATTAACTTTGCAACGCGTATCGTCGCCGCCCATCTGGGTTACGACTTGGGAACCAAGTTTTTGCAGCAGTCCGAAGAGAACAACCTTATGTCTCGCATGACGCATGCTGCCGGTGTCCTCGGAATGACCGTTATCGGCGCCATGATTGCGGCACAGGTCTCGCTGTCCACTGCTTTGACCTTTGACGTGGGTGGTTCGGAGATTGTCCTGCAGGATCTGTTCGATTCGATCTTCCCCGGTCTGCTGTCCTTGCTGGCAACGTTCGCTTGCGTTGCCCTCTATAAAAAGGGCGTCAAGACCATTTGGATCATCTTGGGCATCTTCGCAATCTGCATCATCGGAACGGGCTTGGGAGTGTTCGCGGCGGCGTAATGTTGACTGCTATGCTCGCGCGTTGGATAACTAACTGACCGTTTGAAAACGGGGCTCGGCGTAAGGCCGGCCCCGTTTTTTGTTTGAAGGATTTTCCGACCGTCCAATAATCCACGCTCATGCATCACTCACGCATCTCTCGTCTCTCATTCGTCACTAACACGAGAGATAGCTTAAAGACGAGAGATAAATATGAGAGATAACAATGCTGCAGGGTGGCTGGGTGATCGAGGCAAAGTTCCCGTATACATGTGTTTACCTGTGCTAACGTGATTTGATTGAACCGATGACGGTGTTTTTGTCTCTCATCTCTCACTCATCTCTAAGCTGAGAGATAAATGAGAGACGAGAGATAATTACGAGAGATAGCTGAGAGATAGATAGACAGACGGTCTGTCGGGAACATGCATCGCTGTCAGATTGATGCCGCGCGCAAAACAGCTGCACTGGCGCCCGCGCCGCCGCATCCGCACCATTTCGCGCACCCTGCGCTGCAACCCACGGCAAAGCAGTTACAATAGCCCAATGTGCATCGCGCACGACGATGATATCGGCGCCCGCGACTGGGGGAGACAACATGGCAGAGCAACAGATAACGCCGGGGACCAAGCTTCAGGTGGCATTCGACGTGCCCATGGGCCAAAAAACCGACTTCAACATGCTCGCCACGTACAAAGAGGACCTGGACGAGGCGTACTTCCTTATGAGCGCGCCCATGCTCGCCGGCAAGCCGCTGCTCATGGACGAAAACCAAAAGCTGCTGCTGCAGTACAAAGTAGGCGAGGAGACGTTCGTGCTCGCCGGCTATCCCGAGGCAGTCGAAAAAAAAGGCATCCGTACCTACTGGAAAATGCGCAAAGTCGCCGAGCAGCGCACCTTTGTCAAGCGCCGCGACGAGCGTTTTAAGGTCGCCATGCGCCTGACCTACCAGCGCGACAACGCGCCGACCCCCGAGCCCGAGGACGCCATGACCATCGACGTCTCGGCCGGCGGCCTGGCCGTCTACCTCAACGATTATCCCGACGTGGGTGAGGCCCTGGTCGTGCAAATGCCCACGATCCGCCTGCAGGGCGAGCGTCACGAGCTGCCCGAGCAGCTGGGCATCGTGTGCTGGGTACGCCGCGCGCCCAAGGGCAGCCTGTACCGCAACGTCTGCGGCCTGCAGTTCCGCTACGCCGACGACGTGGAGCGCGAGCTCGTCAAAGAATACGTCGGCTACATCCGCACCAAATATAAGATCTGATCGCCATGGCTCTGTTCAAGCGTAATAACAACAAAGATCAAGCTGCCGAGGACGTGGC
>CAUDZT010000057.1 GCA_958453935.1 uncultured Collinsella sp.
CCGCCGATCTCCCGCCCCTCGCCTACTTACGACCCGCCCCTCCAATAAACGCGTTATCATCTTGACCAATGAACATACGTTAGGAGCAATCATGCCAAACGAGAACAGCTACGAAGTCGCGCTGCAAAAGAGCAACGCCATTCGCGAGGGCCTGGCAAAAACGCCCGAGAAGTTCACCATGCTTACCGGCGACCGCCCCACCGGCCGCCTGCACCTGGGTCACTACTTCGGCACCCTCAAGGGCCGTGTGGAGCTGCAGAACATGGGTGCCAAGACCAACGTACTCATCGCCGACTACCAGGTCATCACCGACCGCGACACGACCGAGCACATCCAGGACAACGTGTACAACATGGTCATGGACTACCTTGCCTGCGGCATCGACCCCGACAAGACCATGATCTACGCGCACTCCGCCGTGCCCGCCGCCAACCAGCTCATGCTGCCGTTCCTGTCGCTGGTCTCCGAGGCCGAGCTGGCGCGCAACCCCACGGTCAAGGCCGAGATGGAGGCCTCGGGCCACGAGCTCACCGGCCTTCTGCTCACCTACCCGGTGCACCAGGCCTGCGACATCCTGTTCTGCAAGGGCAATGTGGTGCCCGTCGGTCGCGACCAGCTGCCGCACATCGAGCTCACCCGCACCATCGGCCGCCGCTTTAACAACCGCTACGGCAAAGTGTTCCCCGAGGTCGAAGCGCTGCTGTCCGAGACCCCGCTACTGCCGGGCCTGGACGGTCGCAAGATGAGCAAGAGCTACGGCAACGCCATCAACATCTCGATGACCGCCGAGGAGACGGCCAATCGCATCAAGAAGAGCCAGACCGACTCCGAGCGCATGATCACATTCGATCCCGAGAACCGCCCCGGCGTGTCCGGTCTGCTTTCAACAGCCGCCATCTGCACTGGCCGTTCCGAGGTCGAGATTGCCGAAGAGATTGGCATGGGCGGCTCCGGCCAGCTCAAGAAGTACGTGACCGAGGCCGTCAACGAGTACTTCGCGCCGATCCGCGAGCGTCGTCAGCGCTACGAAAACGACCTGGACTATGTGAAGGACGTGCTGCACGAGGGCAACCGTCGCGCCAACGAGATTGCCGAGCAGACCCTGGCCGAGGTTCAGGACGCCATGGGCATGGTGTACTAGATCGATCTGCTGGCTAGAACTTTCGATTGCTATAGGGCGGGCGCTAGTGCGTCCGCCTTTTTTGGTGCCCGACCGGTTCGGCTCTGCCCATTGCACTCCCCCGAAAAACAGGAACAGGCCCGCTGGCAGTTAGTTGCCAGCGGGCCTGTTCCCGAAGTACACCGTTGAATCGCACAGAGGGGAGGAATGCGAATCAAACTCAACAGGGCAGGCTTTTTCATCGCCTATTGCCTGCTCCGTTGCTGAATACAATATAGTTCACCGTGGTTTACTTTGTAGCGTCAATATGTTCCCCCATAGCTTCTCCATAAGTTAGCTCAGGTAAACTAGAACCACCACAAAGGGGACAGGCACCTTTGTGGTGGTTTTAACCACGGCAGAGCCGCTAGAGCCCTGCAGGCCAGCGACAGGCGGCCAAGTCGACGTGCATGTCGTCCTTAAACGCCACACCCTCCCCTAGCAAAAGCTCACGTTGAGCATTGGGACCGCCAAAAGCAAAACCATCGCATATGCGGCCATCGGCAAACACCACGCGGTGACAGGGAATCTCGCCGGGGCGCGGATTGCCATGCAGGGCATACCCCACGTACCGCGCACTTCGTGGACGTCCAGCAAGCAGCGCCACCTGACCATACGTGGCGACCATCCCCTCGGGAATCTGCTCGACCACCTCGTACACCCGCTCAAAAAAGCCCTCAGACGCCATTGCTCGCTCCCTTCCACCCGGAATAGCATAAACCACCACAAAGGTGCCTGTCCCCTTTGTGGTGGTTTTGGCAGGTGGGCTAGTTAACGGGCTGGAAGAAGGCTACGGCTACGGCGCCGGGGCCTACATGGGTGCCGATGGTGGCGCCGATGGTGTGAACGGGCAGTTCGCCCTCGGTGTGGCCAGCCCACAGTGCCGCGCTGTCCTCGATATACTTCTTGAGCACCGCATCCGAAAGGCCCGTATAGCCGAGCGCCAGCGGCATGGAAAAGTCGATGCCGCCCGCCTTTTCGACCTTCTGGTTGAGCAGGTTACGTCCGTTCTTGGAACCGCGCGCCTTGCCCAGCTGCACGATCAGACCGTCCTCGGCAGCCACCACGGGCTTTACGTTGAGCAGCGTACCCACGGCACCGGCCGCAGCAGACAGGCGACCGCCGCGCACCAGGTACTCCAACGTCTCGAGCAGGCCGATGACGACCACGCGGTCGCGCACGGCCTCGACAGCCGCCGCAACCTGAGCCGCGCCCTGGCCCTCGTCCACCAGGCGCAGCGCATACTCGACCAGCACGCGCTCGCCCAAGGTCACGTTATTGCTGTCCACGACGAACATGTCGCCGCCCGGCGCCTCGGCAAGTGCCGTACGAGCACTCTGGTTGGTGCCCGAGAGCTTGGCTCCCACGGTAATAATCACGGCCTCATCGCCGGCCTCACGCGCTTCGGCAATCGCCTGCGAAAAGGCGTACGGGTTGACCTGACCGGTCTTGGGCAGCTCATCGCGCTCCACAAGCATCTCGTAAAAGCGCTGGTGATCGATGTCGACGCCATCCATATACACATCGGTGCCAAAGGTGACGGACAGCGGCAGAACACGCAGAGCGGGGTGCTCCGCCGGCGACATATCGCTTGCGGAATCGGTAATAATGCGGACGGACATAACGAATCCTTTCTTGCGCAGGTCTCGCGCAGGGAATTTTGACAGCAATGTCCCGGCACGGCGTACGCGCTCAAACGGGACGATGCAGTTCTTGGCTGAAAACTAGCGCCAGCGCGGCTCTAGATCTCGCGCAGGGTGTTGAGGATCGTGCGCAGCGATGCATACATCTGCTCGCGCTGCTCCACGCCCATGGCCTTGCCGGTGGTATCGAGCACCTCGCGAATGATGCGATCGGCCTCGCTCATGCTCTCGCCGCCCAGAGCGGTCAGGCGCACCGGGGCACGATACTTAACGGCCGCATCACCCGAGTCGTCGACCTCGACGTAGCCGCCCTCCTCCAGATGCGCGAGCGTGCGCGAGACGGCGGCACGGGTCACGCCTGCCATGCGAGCCAGGTCAGCGCCAGTCAGGCCGTCCTTGCTGCGCTCAAGATAGTACAGGCACATAACGTCGGAGCCCTTGAGGCCCAGCCTTGCGCCCTCGGATGTCTTAATGCGCTGGATCTCCTTGTAGAGCCCGCTGATCAGTCCGACAAAGTCCTCGAAACGTGTCTCGTCGTTCTGCTGCATGGGAGACGACCGCCTTTCGCTTACATGATGCTAACGGGTAAACATCTTAGCCGTATCCAGCGACCGCCGGCCCTGCGTGCCTCATTTGTTGACCCATCAACATAAAAACCACCACAAAGGGGACAGGCACCTTTGTAGTGGTTTTGACCGGCGAACATGATCCGCAGGCGTCGCTACAGTTCCACGCAGGGATTGTCGCGGGTCACAAGCGTCTTAACGACAACCGTCGCTCCCAGATAGCGCTCGAGCAACTCGGCGAGACGATCAACGGCAGCCTGGCAATCCCCCATCCGCTCGGGCTCCACGCACTCAATCGCCAGGAATGCATCGGCCGAATCGTCGGACAGCGCCGTGCGAACGCCATCGCGCCAGTTCCAGCAGCGGCATACGGCGCCCGCATCATCGATGTAGGCGAGCTCGCCGGGCAGCGGCGGGTCATCCGTTTCCTCGCCAAGTGGCAGGAACGCATCGCCGCCGTCAGTCACCTTCAAGCGAAGATCCCCCTCAATCGCATGCAGGTCCTCGCCGCCAACGGGCAGCGCGTAGGTCAGCGACACCGTGTTGTAGATATCCACCGCGGGCGTAATGTGGCCCACCGGTTTGCCCTTGAGCACGCGCTTGAGCAGGTTCTCAATTGAGCAACGCGCGCCCTTTTTGGTCTTGAACAGCCGATAAGCCTCGCGCCATGCCTTGACCGGTGCGTTCTCGCTGATAGTATCGCTGGTCAGATGACGCTCCGCGTCGATATTGGCGCGGTCGAGCAACGCCGCAATCGCGTCCACGTCCTCTTGAGGAATCTGAGCCGCGGGCTTCATACCCTTTACGACCACAACACCGACAGCCGCCTGCGGAAATAGCTCCCAAAACGAATCCTCGGCAATAAAGCTCTTCATGCGCTCTCCCTTCATTGTGCGCGCCCGAGTGAGGGCGCCTAAACAAAAAGCGCCTTTACAACGGCCACCTTCAAAGTCCTACGGTGCCGCCACAAGAGCGCTTACGCTGTCCCCATCCGGAGAAGGGGACGATATGTCAGGCGTATTGTAACCCGAGCCATCCACGCGAGCAAAACCACCACAAAGGCGCCTGTCCCCTTTGTGGTGGATATGGACTCACAGCGAAGCTAGTGGCGAAGTCCCAGCAGCCCGCGGCCGCGATGACGGGCGTCGGCGTGTACTTGAGCGTGCGGACCGGCGGCCTTGACGGACTCAGGCAGGTGCGAGTACTTCTTCTCGAAGTTCTCCTCGAACATCACCGCCAGGTTGTGCGCTGCCTCGTCGTAGCGAGCGGTGCTCTGCCAGTACTGGCGCGGCACCAGAATGCCGTCGGGCACACCGTGGCACGTGGTGGGAATGTCGACGTTAAAGATATCGTCGTGCACGAACTCGCTGTCCTCGATGGTACCGTCGAGGGCGCGGGCCACCAGGGCGCGCGTGTAGGCAAGCTCGATGCGATGGCCCACGCCGTAACCGCCGCCAATCCAGCCGGTATTGACCAGATAGACGCGGGTGCGACCGTCGGCGATACGCTCGCCGAGCATCTTGGCGTAGACCATAGGGTCGAGCGGCATAAACGGCTCGCCAAACAGCGAGGAGAACGTGGGCGTGGGCTCGGTGACGCCGACCTCGGTGCCGGGGATCTTGGCGGTGAAGCCCGTCACAAAGTGGTACATGGCGGCATCGGCCGTCAGGCGTGAGATGGGCGGCAGCACGCCAAAAGCGTCGCAAGTCAAAAACAACACGACACTCGGGATGGTGCCCATGCCCTTGGTCCACGCGTTGGGGATATGCTCGACGGGATAGGCCACGCGCGTATTATGCGTGATCGAGACGTCATCGTAGTTGGGCTTGCGATTCTCGTCGAGCACCACGTTTTCGCAAATGGCGCCAAAACGGACGGCGTTGAAGATCTCAGGCTCGTGGAACGCGTCCAGGCCCTCGCACTTGGCGTAGCAGCCGCCCTCGACGTTAAAGATGCCCATATCGGACCAACCGTGCTCGTCGTCGCCGATCAGCAGGCGCGTGGGGTTGGCCGAAAGCGTGGTCTTGCCGGTGCCCGACAGGCCAAAGAACACGGCGGTCTCATGCGTGACGGGATCCATGCTAGCCGAGCAGTGCATGGGCAGCACGTCGTCCTCGACGGGCAGCAGATAGTTCATAACGCTGAAGATGGACTTTTTGATCTCGCCGGAATAACCGGTGCCGGCGACCAGAATCACGCGCTCCTGGAAGTTGATAACCACGGCGGCGCTGGAGTTGAGGCCTTTGATGGCGGGGTCGCACTGGTAGCCAGGGGCGGCAAGCACGCAAAAGTCGGGTTCGCCGGTGCGCGCGATTTCGCGGGCGAGCGGACGGGCAAGCATCTGCTTAATGAAGAGCGCCTGGCTGGCACGCTCGCAGGCAACGAGCAGTCGACGCGTGTGGTTGCGGTCGGCGCCTGCCATGCCGCGGGTGACGAACACGTCGCGCTCGTTGAGATAGTCGACGATGCCGGCCTTGATGGCCTCGTAGCTCTCGACGAACAGCGGGCGGTTGACGGCGCCCCAGGCAATCTTGTCGTGGACATCGGGGGTGTCAACGATAAAGCGGTCATTGGGGGAACGGCCAGTGCGCTCCCCCGTCTCGATCACCAGCGCGCCGTTGGATGCCATGCGGCCTTCTTCGCGGCGGATAGCGTGCTCGACGAGCTCCGCGGCGGATAGATCGACCAGCAGACGGGGCTGATTCTCGGCGGGATCTTCGACCAGCGCAATACCAAAGTTGGACAGAACTTCTGCAGGGGTAACACCAGGCATGGGGCCTCCTTTAAAAGCGCGACACGTGGACGCGGCGCGCACTTTACTCACGTAAAGCCCGTTGTACCCGATATGCAAAAACGTTTTTGCGGCAACGGCGAAGCGCCCGCCCAACGGTCAAAAATCGCACGCAAGCGGCCTAGTCGTTAGGGACACTCTTGAACAGGCAACAACCAAGGAGCGACCCCGGATGCCGGCACTTAGGGACGTTCCCAAAGTGCCGTCACATAAGGAACGTCCCCAAATGCCGTCTACTGAATGGCGCCGCCGAAATTATCGAACAACCTGTTCAAAAACACGAACGAACACCGTCGCGTCTATACTAGAGCGCAGCAATAGAAAGGACTCCGCTTTGAGCATCACGCCCATCGATAGCATTCGCCGCGCCATCGCCCGCCGCAATGGCGTCGCCGACCCCACCGTATCGGACGGGGCGCACGGGCAGGGCGGACGCATCGAGAACGGCCTGTTCCCCGCATCGCACACCGCCGAGGAGCTCGCACGAATCCAAGAGCTAAGCCAGCGTAACGCCGGCGGTCCCGACAGCAGCCAGGCCACACGCCGTCGCCGCGAGCGCAATCGCCAGCCCGGCCCCATCCACCGCATGGTCAATGCCTGGTGGAACCGCCTGCTCGGAGCCGTCTACGGCGGCGGCTTCTCCACGCAAGAAGCCGAGTACGAAGATCACGCCACCCGTCGCGACTACCTTTGGAATACCCTGGGCACCGCCGTGTGGGGCATGGCGTTTCCGTTGCTCACCATCGTGTCCACACAGCTCGCGGGCGCCGAGGAGGCTGGCAAATTCTCCATCGCCTTTGTCACCGGCACGCTCATCATGATCGCGTGCAACTACGGCGTGCGCAATTTCCAGGTCTCGGACATCGACGAAAAGACGTCCTTTGCCTCTTACCAGCTCAACCGCTGGCTCTGCGGAGCGCTCGCGCTGGCATGCGGCCTGGTATACAGCAGCGCCCGCGGCTACGATGCGCAGATGGCCACGATCGGCCTGGGCGTCTACCTCTATAAGGTGATCGACGGCATCGCCGACGTGTACGAGGGCCGCCTGCAGCAGGCCGACAAGCTCTATTTGGCCGGCATGAGCCAAACGCTGCGTTCCGCCGGCGTCATCGCGGTCTTTAGCGTGGCACTGTTCCTCACGCGCAGCATGCCCATCGCGGCCATGGCCATGGGTGTCACCGCCATCGCCTCGCTCGTGCTGGTCACCGCGCCGCTTGCCCTGCTCGAGACCGAAAAATCGCGCCACGTGAGCCTGCGCGAGGTCGGCCACCTGTTTGTCCAGTGCGCCCCGCTCTTTGGTGCACTGTTCCTGTTCAACCTCATCGAGAGCATGCCCAAGTTTGTGATGGAAGGCACGCTGGCCTACAAGTATCAGCTGTACTTTAATGCCCTGTTCTTTCCGGCGCAGGCCATTTTGTTGAGCATTGGATTTATCTATAAACCGCAGCTCCTGCGTCTGTCGGGCATTTGGGCGAATCCGCGCAAGCGTCGCCGCTTTGACCTGATTATTGTTGCCGTTATCGCACTGATTGTGGTTATTACCGGAGCGTGCGCCGCATTTATGGCAGGCCCCGGCATTCCCATCATGAGCTTTATGTACGGCCTTAACTTTGAGCGCTACCGCACGCTGGCACTGCTAATGGTTGTCGCCGGCGGCGTCACCGCGGCAATCGACTTTATCTACGCCATTATCACGGTGCTGCGCCACGCCGGCGACGTCACCAAAATCTACCTGATCTGCTTCGCCGTGAGCGTGGTGCTGCCGGTGATCTTGATTAAGCTGCTGGGTCTGATGGGCGCTGTGGTGAGCTACCTAGCCATCATGGCCCTACTCCTGGCGCTGCTGATTATCGAGTACGCCCACATACGCCAGCGCATCGAACGCGACCGTAACCCATACGGCGCCTAATTGGTGCAATGGGGGCAGCTAACTTACGATGGAATCACCCCGACTGGGGTCTCATTGCGGACAATATGCATCACGCAAAACTAAGTGAGTAGACTTTTGCCGAATCCCTGACCACTCCGGCAAAATACAAGTCAGTTACCTGCGGTTTTGTTGAGGCAAATTTGCCGTCTGCTCGGCATTTCCAAAAAAGCCTACTCACTTAGCCAGCGGGCAGCCAAAAAAGAACCGTCGCGACGTCGTTTGACTCCGTTGCGACGGTTTTTCGAGCATTTTCGCGCTGCCGAGGACGCAGACGCTCCTCATTTCTAGCGCTTACCGAGCAAGAAGGCGCTACTCTTCGAAAGTAGCCAAAAAAGCCCCGTCCCAAATTAGCTACCCTTTGCACCGATTATTCGCCCGGGTTGATGTTCGCGTAGAACTCCGCACCATCATCCAGGCGCAGGATGCCCACGCGGCCGAACTCGGAGCCGGTGGCGGCGGCGCAGTCGATATCGATGCGATCGGGCACGCCAGCGGTATCCTCGCCGCCCAGGCGCACAATCTGTCCGCGCCCCGACTCCTCGTCGAGCCCCGCCAGGCCGCCTACCTCGCAGTAACGCCCGAGCGACACCGTTGGCGTGTGGCCGCTCACCACGACCGGACCCTTGCCCTCGGCAGAAAGCAACCCCGTCGGCGCATCCCAATAGCCGTGACGAATCCACAGCAGGTCATCGGACGACTGCACGGCAAGCATCTGCTTCAGCAGTTCGCGATCAGCATTCACCGCCCCCGCACCATCGGCACAATCAACCCCATGTTCAAGCAAAAACGCCCGCGCCGCCTCGGTCTGGATGCCGGCATGTACCAGCAGGTACGGACGCTCATCAGTCTCGGCCACTGCGTAGAGCGGCAGCGTCGCCATCCAACGCACGAGCTCCTCGTACGCCTCGAATTCCATATCGTTGAGCTGCTGACGGGTAGTCCAACCGCCGTTGATATCCCATGTCTCGGCATCGAGCGGATCTTGGCCAATGATGGCGTCGAGCATGATCTGCTCGTGATTGCCCTTGAGCACGCGAGCGTTGGGCAGCGAGCGCACGAGCTTAATAACGCCAACCGGATCGGGCCCGCGATCGATCATGTCGCCCAGCACGTACAGCGTATCGTCGGACGCCAGCGAAATCTTGGACAGGGCCTCGTCAAGCGCACGCACGTGCCCGTGAGCATCAGATGTCACATAGATCGCCATGGAACGCCTCTCTTTACTTGCGGCCGAAGCCCGGAGCCGCAACTAAAACTTCAAGTTGAACTTAAACGTTACCCATTGTACTCCGTTGCAATAAAGCTGGGAAGGGTTGCATACCGTCAACGGTCGCCAGCGCACGCCTGTCAACCCGCACCGCTCACGCCACGCCGTCTGGCCCAGCGCCCCGACCAGCGACGCTCGCATCGCAGCCTCGTGTCGAAAATGCGCATGCCCGCAATCCAGGCCCATAAACCCACCATCTTTGGGTACAAATAACCGCAGATAACTGACCGTGCCACGCCAACCACCCAGGAGCGGACACCATCCATGAACCAGATACTTCTCTTTATCGGCCTCGTCATTATTCTGTGCCTGACCATCAAACCCGTCGGCAAAAAGCTCCCCTTCCCCACCCTGCTCATCTTTATCGCACTCGGCATGCTGCTGGGCGTCAACGGTCCGGCGCACATCGACTTTAGCGACTACGCGCTCACCGAAACCGTCTGCAGCACAGCGCTGCTGTTCATCATGTTCTACGGCGGCTTTAACACCAACATCGACCGTGCCAAACCCGTCGCCGTGCCCGCGGTGCTACTGAGCACGCTCGGCGTCGTCATCACCGCCGGCGTCACCGGTGCGTTCGCGCATTTTGTACTGGGCTTCGACTGGATCGGCGGCCTGCTGCTGGGATCAGTCGTGGCATCCACCGACGCGGCCAGCGTCTTTAGCGTGCTGCGCGAGCACAACCTGTCGCTAAAGGGCGGCACCGACTCGCTGCTCGAGGTCGAATCGGGCTCCAACGATCCCGTCGCCTACATGCTCACCGCGGTACTCGCCACCCTCGCAGCTGGCGGCGACATCAACATTCCCATACTGCTGGCCAAGCAAATCATCCTGGGTGTGGGCCTGGGCCTTGTCATCGGCTGGACATCCAGCCGCCTGATTGAGCGCGCGCACGCAACGGCTGAGGGTGCGCAGACCATCTTCTTGTTCGCCGTGGCAATCGTCGCCTACGCGCTGCCGAGCTATCTGGGCGGCAACGGCTTTTTGGCCGTGTACCTTGCCGGCATCGTGCTAGGCGCGAGCGACATCACCGGCAAGGTCGAGATGGCGCACTTCTTTGACACCCTCACCGAAATGGCCGAGATGACCATCTTCTTTTTGCTGGGCCTGCTCGTCACGCCCGCGCGCCTGCCGCAAATGCTACTACCGGGCCTGGCGCTCATGGCGTTTATGCTCTTCGTGAGCCGCCCCATTGCCGTTGGCGTGCTACTGGCGCCCTTTAAGACGAACCCTCGCCAGGTCGCGCTCGTAAGCTGGGCAGGCCTGCGCGGCGCGGCTTCGGTCGTATTTAGCCTCTTTGCCGTGGTGGCCGGTGTTCCCGGCGGTCACGATCTGTTTGACCTTGTGTTTGTGATTGCTGTGTCGAGCATTGTGGTGCAGGGCTCGCTGCTGCCGGCGGTGGCAAAGAAGCTCGACATGATCGACGCGGAAGGCGATGTGCGCCGCACCTTTAACGACTACCGCGACGAGGACGGTATGTCGTTCGTCAAGCTCAAGTTGGGCGCGGGCCATCCGTTTGCCGGACGCTCGCTCGCGGATATTGGCAGTGCGACGGATATGCTCGTGGTCCTGGTGCTGCGCGACGGCGCGCACCCGGTGCTGCCCAACGGGGATACCGTGATCGAAGAAGGCGACCTTCTGGTTATGGCCGCACCGACGTTTGAAGAGCGTGCCGAGGTTACGTTGCGCGAGGTCACCGTAACGCCCCACGGTCGCCTGGCCGGCCAGCGCCTGCGCGACGTGCCACAAGGCAAGCACCCCTTTATCGTCGTGATGCTCAAGCGCGACGGTCAAACGATTATCCCCGACGGCAACACCCTCATATACGCCGGCGACGAAGCCGTCATCGCCACGCTGGCGTCGAAGCGGGCGGGGGGTAGCTAATTTGGGACGGCCTTCTTTCTAACTTCTTTTAGTAAGCCTTTTTTAAACGCAGTACTACCACCAAAAAACTTCTGGTCAGTATTAGTCTGCTTATTTGCCTGATATTTCAGACTCGTGAACTCAATGGTACAGACATAGTCCGCGGCCTGAGCCAAATAGTAATCCGATGAAGTTGTCGGCTTATAGATAACTGCATTTTTAGCCAAAGCGTAATCGATTGCCTTGTGAAGCGCACTCGAAACCGAACCCTGTCCTCCGTCGTAGTAAATCTTTACAGCATCAAACTGCTGAAACCAACTCAAATTGTCGAATATGAAATCGATGATCTCACGCCGCATCGCATCAGCAATCTGTTTAAGAGTTCGGTACCGATGCGTCTTGAATACAAACACCCTGTACGAGATGGGCAAATGTCGAAACATAACTCGAAATAGTGAGAACAGCCTTTTTCTCTCACTGATGCCCAAGTCCTTGAACTGATCTTTTCCATTCATGAGAGGAGAAGCATGGAACGGAAGAAGCGGCAATCCGCTTTCGGCTACCGCCCTTTCATATTTCTCTATTCCCTCAGCGATGGGAGTATCTTGTTCATGAAAAACAAAGGCCACAAGATAGTATCTTTCACGAAGATCATCGCTTCCAGATTCATCAATAAAGATACTCAGCTCTCGCATGGGCAATCCTTAATAAAAAAGCCGGGGAAAACGTCCCCGGCACTTGGAAGCCCTCTCTTAAGAGATGACCACCTAATTTATACCATGAAGTTGGGCGTATATTCAAGCATGAGTATAAAATACAAACATATGTTCGTCAATAGCAAAGGTGGCCATCATTCAGCGTCGTCATCGACAGCAAAGTCGCGGAGGTCGAGGCCTTCGCGCTCGGCTCGGGCTAGCAGCTCTTGGGGCGACTCGTCCTCGATATCCACTACATCGAGCATGGCAGCCGGAAAACCCACGCCGGCTGCACTCCCCGCACGGTCGAGCAGGCTCTCGCGCAGCTGACCGACATCAACTTCGATCTTCATGATGCAGCCTCCCTATTCAGCCCCCACTTACCATTCACGACCCAGATAAACATGGAAGTGCAGCGCCTGAAGAACACGCTCTTCGCCGCTATCCGCGTTTTTCAGGCAAAGTGCATACTCCGCGCGTTCATCAAGTTCAACGGTTGGACGCACCGTCAGCATTACATTAAAGCGGCGCGCCCTCGCATCGACTTCAGTCAAATCGGCTACGATTCTTGCAATGTCGGTTACAGGGTTTCCGCTGCGATCGACAACAAACACTTCATAGTTCGCAGGAAGAATCTTGCCGACCACCGCCTCATCTTGCAGAAATTCCAGGAAGAAAGACGTATTCGAGATGGATTCAAGTTGCGTAACGAGGGACAAGCCAACGGGGCTCGATGCGACAAAGCCACGCGTTCCGGCGCGCTTATTGCTAAAGGTCAAAACCGGCACACACATCTCCTGCAATGAGATGCCGCCATGGACAAAGTTCTCGCCTCCGCCGGGACGTCGCAAACGCACGCATTCACGTGGCGAAAAGCCCACGAGGCTACCAGCAGAAGCGGGTAGAGCAACCTTAAGCAGCGTATCGGACTCAGAATCGCTCGAGGCAACAGCCCAGCGGCGTCCAGCCTCAATGACGTCACCCGCCACGTCCGCAACACTCGTATGATCATATTCGGCAAGCGGCTCTGCGGTGTACAGAAACCCATGATCTGCCGTAATGACGATTCGAGACGACATAAACTCACGCACAATGAGCTTGACCAGCACCGATAACTCGTCAATTGTTTCATCGCAGGCATGAAACGCCCTGCGCTCGGTTGCGGCCTTGTCACCAATGGCATCAATGAGATCGTGATAGATATAGACAACGTTCGCGTCTCCCACGGCTTTCTTGCGTTCGGCACGGTCCATCTCGCCGACAAAACGGTCATAGCGAACCGCAACAGCGCCCTCATAATGCTTGCCAATCACCTTTTGGCGGGATTCGATGGTATCGACGCGCCCCCCGTCAACAAGCACGCCAAAGCCCGATCCTGCCTCTCCGCATGCCTCGTAACGCATCGTTCCATGAGGCAACAAGGCAGCCATACCGCATCTGGTTATCGAAGGAACCACGCCTTGCACGGCACCAAGCTCGCACTGACCCTTTGTCTCGCGCTCAAGACGCTCGGCGAGTTCTGCAGCAACCTCATAGCGCAAAGCATCAGATACGATGACCCAAATACGCTTTCCGCGGCGATTCGCGGGCTCAACGTAGCTCAGATCAAAATGGTTGATTTCCGATCTCAGCCGAACACATTGAGCAAATAGGCCGTTCCCGCACCT
>CAUDZT010000058.1 GCA_958453935.1 uncultured Collinsella sp.
CCTGCGCAAGACGGAAAGCACATTAAGTGCTTTCCTTTGCGTGCGGAACTCGCGACAAACTTAACCCCCGCCCCAGCCCCGGAGACCCTCCCTGCCGTCACTTTGTTCGAGTCGTTGTTGTTCCTCGCCGCTTCCGCGGCTCGAGGCCCCCGTTCTCCTCGGCGGGGTTGTCTAAGGTTGTCGCCGAAGCTCTGCCTTTTGCTGAAAGAAAAACGGGAGATGCGATCTGCGTCCCCCGTTTTTGTTGCGGTTAGTCCAAGTCAATAAACTTAGTGGTCAGTATCTTGCCGTCTTTTACTAGCATTCTGGCCATAGTGGGGCCTCGGCTGCCTCTGGGGTAGCTGGCGCTGCCCGGGTTGAGGACTAAGCAGCGGCCCACCTGGGCTTCTTTGGTTACGTGGGTGTGGCCGTTGATGGCTACGTCTACGGATCCCACCGGAAGGTCTTCGCGGTAGTGGGCTACGGCGAATTTGAGGCCTTCGTAGGTAAAGAGCGCAAGACGGTCTACATCGGGGCCGTAGTCGCGGTAGTAATCGTTGTTGCCCAGTACGGCCCGCACGGGGGCGATGGTGCATAGGTGCTCGTAGTCCATCTCTGACGTGAGGTCGCCGGCGTGGATGATCAGGTCTGCGCCCTCAAGCTCATCCAAGAGCGCAGGCGATAAATAGCCGTGGGTGTCCGAGATGATGTCGATACGCTTGGCGCTTGCACTGTTCATGGGATCCCTTCCGCAAAAAACGATTCGGCAGATACATACAAAAAAGGCCCCACGGCTCCGCAGACGATGGGTCTACAGGGCTGCGGGGCCAGTGCGCTAGAGACTCAAGGCCTTCTTGAGCGGCACGACGCGGCGGCGCGAAACCGGCACGCGTTCGTCGACGCCCGTAATGCCCAGCTGGATGGCGCCCGAGGGCACCGTCTCGACGTCCGTAACGCACGCCAAGTTGACGATATAGCGGCGGTGAACACGGAAGAAGCCAAAGTCGCAGAGCTTGGCCTCAAACTGCGCCAGCGAGGTCGTCGACAAAAAGCGATCATCGACGGTATAGATGCAGGAGTAATCGTCCTTGGCCATGATAAAGCGAATGTCGTCCACGGGAATGAGCACCTTGCGGCCACCCTTTTCCACCGGGATACGCTCGATGGTCACCTTGCTGTCCGTAACCGGCTTGGCGCGTTGCATGACCTTCTCGATCGCGCGATCCAAGCGAGCTTCCTCGACCGGCTTCATCAGATAATCGACGGCATCCACGTCGAATGCCTCGACCGCATGGTCGCTATACGCAGTCACAAACACGATCGCCGGCGGATTTTTGAGCTTATGCAGCGCCTCGGCAAGTTGCAGGCCCGAGGCACCGGGCATCGAGATATCGAGAAACACGACATCCACGCGACTTTCCATAAGCATCTCGATGGCGGAGCGGACGCTCGACGCCTCCGTGATCGTGCCGATCTTGCCCGTTTGCTCGAGCAGGAAGCGAAGCTCCGAGCGAGCCGGCGCCTCATCATCCACAATCATCGCACGCAGCATAGGGATAAAACCTTTCGTCAACTAACTACGCCGGGCATCCGTCGCATGACGTTGAGCCCGTAGCCTTTTATTTTACTCTTGAATGTCAAAGATGCTCTCTGACAAATCAAGATGAAGGAGCACTTTGGTGCCCTTGCCCGGCGCCGATTCGACACGCGTATAGGAGTGCGGCCCATAAAAGCGATGGATGCGCTCCGAAATATTGTGCATGGCCACACCGGCGCCGCCACCCTGGGGAGAGCTGGCGTCGGGACGGGCAGAGCGCTCGTCAAACAGTCTGGCGGCGGTACCCTCATCCATGCCCACGCCATTATCGGCCACGGCAATCAAGATTGCATCCTCGCCGTCTTGGTGAACGGTCACGTCGATCCTCAGGGCGTCGTCATCGCCCATACCATGACGTACGGCGTTCTCGACAATCGGCTGGATCACGAACGCCGGCACCAGCGTATCTTCCACGTCCTCGGACACATCGAACGTCGCAAGCACGCGGTCCTCGCCAAAGCGGGCCTTCTCAAAGGTAAGGTAGCGCTTGGTCTGTGCGACCTCGCGCGAGACCGGAATAAGCGATCCCGAGTTGTCGAGCGTGGCACGATAGAACGATGAGAACTCACGAAGCAGTTCGCGGGCCCGCAGCGGGTCGGTGCGCGTAAACGATGCAATGGTGTTCAGCGTGTTGAACAGGAAGTGCGGGTTAATCTGCGCCTGCAGCGCACGCACCTCGGCGCGCGCCGTGAGCTCCTTTTGCACCTCGAGCTCGTGGATGGCGAGCTGTGTGGACAAGATCTCGGCAAAGCCCGAGGCAAGCGCGTACTGGGTACGGTCGACGGCGCGCGGGGTCTTGTAGTAGAACTTGAGCGTACCGACGGTACGATCGCCCACCTTGATGGGGGCGATAATGCCGGCGGGGACTTGGTTGTGCGAGCCGTCCGAGCCCACGACATCCACCATACGGTTGAACGACTGCACGATGCCATGTTCGATAACGTAGCGTGTGGCAAGCGTGTGGATGGGAGTATCGGGCAGCAGTTTTTCCTCAAACTCGCCCGCGCAGGCAAGCACGTTGCCCTCGTCGGTGATGGCCACCGTCATGGCGCGCGTCTCGGGCAAAATGCGCCGGCACACCAAACGCGCCGACTCCTGCGTCAGACCGCCCTTAATGTCCTCGAGCATGGCCGAGGCCACCGAGAGCGTCTCCTCGGTGTACTGGGAGCGCACCGAATCGGGATTGAGCGTCAAAAAGATAAAGATGCACAGAAAGATGCACAGCAGCGCGCAGGCAATCACCGTGGCGATCGGCTCGATACCGGTCACCAAGGCAAAAATAAAGTACACCAGCACGCAAATGGCGCAGGCAACGGCAATGATGCGAAAGATTGATATTGAACTATCGCGCTGGGCGCGGCGGTCGATCATTCGGCCCCCTCCAGGATACTGATCAGTTGTGCGTCACGCCAAAGCCCGTCCATGATCTTGGGCCAAAAGCTCTGGAAACGCAGGTAGCTTGCAGCGTTTTGGCGCGCATAGGCCTTTGCCTCGCCGATACCATGGCGCCAAATGCGCAGGTAGCCCTCATGCTCGCGGGTAAACACGCTGCGGACCATAGCGGTCTTGTGCACGCGGTCGTCGAGCTCGCGCGAAATCCACGGGCCCGGGTAGGGCATGAGTGATGCCGCCGTAACGGGAATGAGCTCCTTTTGATGCGCGGCGAACGTCAACTTGGCCCGTTCGTAGTACCAACGGTATACATCCTGCATAAAGCGCGGTGAGCGCTTTTCGGACTCCGGAGGCAGATGGCGCACGGTCCACTCGTTATCAAACCACACGTCGTAGCCAAACATACGCATGTTAAAGAGGTAATCCAAGTCCTCGCCGCGGGTGATAAACGGATCAAAGGCCACACGCGTAAAGGCGCGGGCGTGCAGGGCCATCAGGCCGCCGCACACGTAGTTGGAGCGCGAGATGCGGGTGCCCGAGAGCGCCTTTTTCATCCAACGGTTGAACTCGATGCGCTTGGTCCACCAACGATGGCAGATGCCCACCTTGTCCGTGGGCGCCAGCGGGGATCCGTCGCGATCGTAAAAGTAACCGCTCTTGACCAAAATCGGCAGGCCCTGACGCGTCTGCTGGCCCAGCGCATAGGTCGCGCGCTTCATAAAGTCGGCGTCGATGACAGTCTCATCGTCATCCAAAAAGATAACCGCGTCATGCCCCAGCACAGCGGCACAGGCTAGCCCCATGTTGCGGATGGCACCGTAGCCTCGCAGGCTCACGCACTCGCCCGAACCCTTGGGCGCGATCTGAGCAACCCGGTCTGCGATGCGCGAGGCCTGGGTGTTGGTGACAACGGTGACCTTGAGCGTGGGATGCGCGTCGACAATCTCGCGCACGCGCAGCGACACATCGGCTGTGGCAGAAACGGGACAGACCACCAAAAGGATGATGCGCGGGATGTCACGTACCTGCTCAAGCGAGGCCAGGCAGCGGTCGAGTTCGGGATTGTCGGCGTTGAGTCGGGTCGAATGGTCATAGGTGCCAGGGGCGTTTGCGCAAGCGTCGTCGCCCGCCCAATACGTTGGAATCACGACTGTGGCGTTCATGCCTTACCCTCCCTGCAACACAAAAACGGGACGCCGCCAAACACAGGCGACGCCCCGCGACCTAGCTGATTCCATCATACCCACTTGGGCAAATCATTGCTCGCAAGTCACAATGTTTATTGCGGATAACCCCAAAAGAGTACCGTGGACAGGCACAATAGCCGCTCGCTCCTATGCGGCATGCTCTGCCGCCTGAGTCATGCGGGACAGGCGGACCAGCAGCATAAAGCCAACAACCAGCAGCACGCCAATGGAAAGGACGCCCAGCGACGGGTTGCCGGTCAGCGAGGTGACGACCGACACTAGAAAGGTGCCCATGACGCTTGCATAACGACCAAAGATATCGAAGAAGCCGTAGTACTCGTTGGATTTTTCCTTAGGGATAATGCGGCCAAAGTAGCTACGGCTGAGCGCCTGCACGCCGCCCTGGAACAGGCCGACCATAATGGCAAGCACCCAGAACTCAAAGGCGGTCTTTAGGAAGAACGCGGCAAAGAGCACGATGCCCATGTAGGCGGCGACGGCCACCAAGATCATATTGAGTGTGCCCACGCGACCGGCGAGCTTGCCGTAGATGATGGCGGACGGGAAGGCCACAAACTGCGTGACGAGCAGCGCCAGCACCAGCTGGGTCGAGTCGATGCCCAAAGCCGATCCGTAGCTGGTTGCCATGGAAATGACCGTGTGCACACCGTCGATGTAGAAGAAGAACGCGATCATGTAGACCAGCACGGTCTTGTTGTGGGCGATTTCGCGCATGGTATGTCCGACCTCGGAGAACACGCCGCCCACGATGTGGCCGATGGTGTCCTGGGGACCGCGCTCGCGACCGTACTTTTGCTTATAGGTGCGAATGAGCGGCAGGGTAAAGATGAGCCACCAGGCACCGGTGATGATAAACGACAGACGCGTTGCCAGCATGGTGGGGACGCCAAGAGCGGGGCCACCCATGATAAGCGCCAGGCAGATGATGAACGGCACGGTGGAACCGATGTAGCCCCAGGCATAGCCCGAGCTGGACACGGCGTCCATGCGCTCGTCGGTGGTAATGTCGGGCAGCATGGCGTCGTAGAACGTCATAGAAGAGTTAAGGCCGATGGTGCACAGCACGTACACGGTCAAAAATACCATGGCGGACATTGGGATAGCCTGCGCCAGGCAAAGGACCAGGCCCGTGAGGAAGAAGCCCAAGAAGAACTTGATCTTGTTGCCGGCGTAATCGGCAAGCGCGCCCAGAATGGGCATGAGCATGGCAATGACTAGCGAGGCAATCGTCTGCGCGTTGCCCCAGGCGACCACCAGGTCTGCCGAGGAAGCACCGGTATTGATGGCGTTAAAGTAGATGGGCACCACCGAGGTATTGAGCAGCACGAGGGCCGAGTTGCCCACATCGTACATAACCCAGTTACGCTCGAGCTTGGTGTATTTCATGGACAGGGCCCCTTCGTATTCGCCCGATATACAGTTAGTTCATCGTACCCCAATTGTCCAGAGGCGCCGGTAAGGATTCGGCAAAGGGGCACGCACGAGCCCTACTCCTCGCGGTCGAACTCTTCGTCGGCGCCGAGCACGCGACCGCTGTAATTGACGTGGTTGGTCACGGCTTCCATATCGCCGGTCTCGATAAAGCGGGCGACCGTGCACTCGTAATCGACCAGCGCGCGGTCAAAGACCTCGGGGAAACTCTCGTTCGAGACCTCGTCAGTAAAGGGGTTCTTCCATGCCAAGTGGCCCAGGTTGCCGGTACGCTCGGGCAGCTCGGTCGTCACACGGTGCGCAAGGCCGTCGAGCAGCGAATAATCGTGCACCAAGCCCTCGAGCAGGGCAATCGCGCGCGTCTTGGCCGAACCGGCCGGCTCGATAGTGCGGTAGAGCAGCTGCATGTCGGCTACAGCGCCGGCGTACTCCCCCGCCGGGATGTCGATACCGTACACGCGCCCGGCGACGTAGCTCATCAGCACACCGGCCACGCGATTGATGCGGTCGGTGGTGACGATCTCGCCCGCCGGCGGATAATCCTCGACCGTGGCCCCGTCACGTTTAAGCTGCAGCATCAGCACGTCCAGGTCGCTCTCGATCACGGCATGGACCTGACTGCTCGAATCCTCAAGCTCTGAATCGGACTCCACGATGCCAAACTGCTGCTCATAGACAAAGGGATGGGCGTTGCGGTCGAGCACGTAATGAGACAGCAGGCCCAGCGCAAAGGCGCGACCCAAGCTGGCGTCACGCGGCAGCAGATGCGACACGCCGTCGCGCAGGCACGCGAACTGGCGAGACATGCGCGACCGATGCATGACCTGCGCCAGCAGCGTGCAGTCGGAAACACGCGGTGTCAGAATGTGAAAGAAAAACGGGTCGGGGCCTTGGTTGCCCAAGATAAAGGCAATGCGCTCTTCATCGGACGTGATAACGCCCTGCGGAAGACGGTCGATGCTTTCCTCGCCAAACAGATGATGCGTAATGAGCGCGGGCATAATGATCCTTTCGATTTCATTCGATGTCACCCATTATGCCCACCGTGCGGTCATGCCAAACCTGCGGCGGTAAACGATGGTGTGCAGCCCGCCTACGCAAGCCCCAGGTGCGCCTTGACCTCGGCGGCGCGACGGCGGGACACGGGCACCGTCGAGCTCACGCGGTCGAGCCTGAGCTCCATCAGGCCCGTGGAGCCGATCTCGACATTATGTACGTCTTCCAAATTGACCAGATAACTGCGGTGGACACGAATAAAACCCTCGGAGGCCAAGCGCCGCTCGAGCGAGGAAATCGACTCATTGATCAGGTATGTTCCCTCGGCGCAAACGGCGTTGCAAAAATCGGCACGCGCCTCAAAGTAGCAGACGTCTGCGACGGGAATGAACACCTTTTTGCCCCCGCGGTCCACCGTCAGACGCAAAGGCTGGCGCGGAGCGTGGATAACACGACGGACACCCAAGGCCGCCTCGATCTTGTCGAGTGCCTTTGACAGGCGTGCGTCCTCAACCGGCTTGACGACATAATCGACGGCATCGAGGTTATAGGCATCAGCCGCATACTCGGCAAATGCCGTCACAAACACCACGACCGGCGGCGTCTTTAGGTTCTGCAGCGTCTCGGCAAGCTCAATTCCCGAGCGACCGGGCATGGTAATGTCTAAAAACAGCACGTCGGGCTTGTTCGACAGAATCGACTCCACGGCCTCGGTGACATTGCCCGCCTCGGCAATCTGTCCCACACGTGCATCCTTTTCCAACAGATAGCGTAGCTCAGCCCTAATTGGAGGCTCGTCATCAACCACCAAGATGTTCCAGCCTTCGGACATATGTGCTTCCCCTCTTTTTTCTCAATCCAACCGCGTGCTACACCGTCAACGGCGCCGGTTCATGCGGCTCGCCGTTCAATTCAACGATGACCTGTGTTCCCACGCCTTCCTGGGACTTCACGCGCATGCCGGAATCTTCTCCGTAAAAGAAATGGATGCGCTGAAGCACGTTGAAGAGCGCCAGGCCGCAACCTCGCTTGATGGAGCCGTCGGCGGTAATGCTCTCGGGCTCCTCTCGGCGATGTTGCTCAAACAGATGCGCGCAGACTTCTTCGCTCATACCGATGCCGTCATCTTCGACGATGATCTCCAAGCCGTCATCGGTCTCAAAAGCCCTAACACGAATAGAAAGCGGCTCGGTCTCGCGCTGCGCATGCTTGATGCAGTTTTCGAGCAGCGGCTGCAAGATAAACGGCGGCACCAGGCTGTCGCGCACCTCAAAGTCGATGTCGACCGAAACGCGCAGACGGCCGTCGCCATAACGAGCCTGCATTAGATTGATATAGCGAGTGCCCTGTTCCACCTCGTGCTCGAGCGTGGTGAGCGTATCGGAATCAGAAAGCGTCTGACGATAGTAATTGGAAAAGTCGATCAGCAGCGACCGCGCCTTGTCGGGCTCGGTTCGAACGAGCGACACGATGGTACTGATGGTGTTAAACAGAAAATGAGGATCGACCTGCGATTGCAAGGCGCGCAGCTCCACGCGGGCCGTGAGCTCGTCCTGGCGCTCGAGCTCAAAGCTCGCAAGCTGCGTGGAAATGAGGTCGGCAAAGCCCGAGGCAAGCGCCGTCTGGCGCATATCGATGCTGCTCAGACGGGGATAATACAGCTCGAGCGTGCCCACGCAATGCCCGCGCACGGTAAGCGGTGCGACAATACCGGCGCGCAGGCGCGGAAAGTAGCCACCCGTCTCATTGGAGGCGTCGCGCGAAAACACGCTTTGCTCACCGCTGTTGATCACGTTGAGCGTGGTCTTGAGCACCACCGGGGTGCCGGCGGGACACTTTGCCGAATCCTCGCCCCAGCTTGCCAACACCTGCTTGCCGTCGGTAAAGCAGATGGCAGAGGCGATAGTTTCGGACAGGATGATCTTAGAGGCGCCCAGGGCAGCTTCGGGCGTAAGGCCGCGCGACGTATAGGCGAATATTTTTGAAGCGATGGCGAGCGTGCGGTCGGTTGCGCTCGATGTGAGGTCATCGGGAACGACAAAGACGTACGAGAAGAAGAAGCACAGCATGACCAAGCCGGCAATGACGACAACGGCCGGAACGGGATTGGGATTATCGGTTAGATCCCAGATGAGCAGCAGGATAAGCGCCGGAACGACAATACCGAGCAGGATGGCCTGAACCACATGCTGGGCCGTACGAAAGACCTTGGTAGAGTTGTAGCTCTTGCCCAGAATCAGCCTGTTTAAATCCACCGTCATCCCCTCTTGTCCGTAGCACCCATAGCAATAAAGAGGGCCGCAAGCGACCCTCTCCATTGCATTATGCAATCAAAAACTGTGTTTTACATCAAGCCATCGACAAACGGTATCTTAGGCGCTGTATTTGTTAGCCTCACCAAAAGTGCCAGCCTCGACGATCCAGCCGTCCTTCATGATGACGTCCATGTTGTCGGTGTTGAGCACGTGGATGTCGGCGGCGACGTCACCGTTGACGACCAGCAGGTCGGCGCACTTGCCGGCCTCGATGGAACCGGTCTCGTCCTCGATGTGGCACATCTTGGCACCGTTGAGGGTGGCGCAGGTGATGGTCTCGACCGGAGTGAAGCCGATCTTGTCGACGAACTCGTACATCTCCTCGATGGAGCAGGTGCCGTACGGGGTGACGAAGGAGAAGGAGTCGGAGCCGATCGTCATGACGACGCCGCGCTTCTTGGCCTCGCGCAGGCAGTCGTAGTTGCGCTGCAGCTCCTTCTCGACCAGGGTGCCCTCGTACTTGTCGTGCAGCTCGGGGACGTAGACGGGCGGATAGGTGGCGTACCAGGTGGGCAGGAAGGCGATCGTCGGGGTGAAGAAGGTGCCCTGCTCGGCCATGAGGTCCATGGTGCGCTCATCGATATCGAAGCCGTGAATCAGCTGCTCGCAGCCAAAGCGGACGGAATCGTAGGCGGCGGCGTGGTTGTTGTAGCAGTGACTCCACACGGGGATGCCGACCATCTTTGCCTCTTCGACCACGGCCTGGATCTCCTCGGAGCAATAGTGCTGGTCGCGACCGGAATCCCAACGCCAGATGCCGCCACCGGTTGCCCAGATCTTGATGGCATCGGGGTTCTCGCGCAGGCGACGACGGACGGCCTTGCGCAGATCCCAAGGACCATCGACCTGGTCGCCCCAGGGATGGGATTCCTTGTTGAGCTCCTGGGTGCAGTGGTGGGAGTCGCCGTGACCGGCAACGCGGCAGAAGCCCAGACCGGTGGCCAGAACGCGCGGGCCCTTAAAGACGCCCTTGTCGATGCAGTCACGGATCTGGATACCAAAGCGGCCGATCTCGCAGACGGTAGTGAGGCCGTGGGTGAGGCAGTCGTAGGCCTGCTTGACAGCGACGGCCTGCT
The DNA here is from genome assembly GCA_958453935.1 of uncultured Collinsella sp. Classification (GTDB taxonomy): domain Bacteria; phylum Actinomycetota; class Coriobacteriia; order Coriobacteriales; family Coriobacteriaceae; genus Collinsella. Next base: position 9,995 of record CAUDZT010000058.1, read on the forward strand.
TCTCGAGGAGCGGCTGCATGACCCAATCGGTGTCATCGTCGGTCAGGTTGCCCGAGAAGTGCAGGTGGGTGTCGATCAGGCCGGGAAGGACGGTCTTGCCGGCGGCGTCGATAACCTCAACGCCCTCGGGAAGGTCTTGCATAGCACCGGCATACTCGATCTTGCCGTTGTCGTCGACGAGAACGAGGGAGTTCTCGACCGGCTCGGCACCGGTACCGTCGATGAGCTTGCCGCCAACGATTGCGTACTTAGTGGACATGGTTCCTCCTTATGGATCCATATAGTGGGCGAGGCCATGTTGGGTTATGGCCTCACAAAGCTACCCAAGTGGTGCCGGGTTCGGTGCGCGGAAGAGAGGGGTCCGCGCACCCGATCCGCCCCGGCTAGGCGTTATTTTTTGCGGGAATTGGTGAAGGCCATGAGGGCCAGGCCAACGGCCAGCCAGCCGATCACGATGCTCCACTCCACCATGTTGAGGGAGGCGGGAGAGAACGGGACCACGAGCAGGCCGATGATGACGGCGCAGGCAGCGACAGCGAGGCTGATGCCAAACTTGCCGCCGGGCACCTCGTAGGGACGAGGCAGGTCGGGCTCGGTGAAGCGCATGCGCAGGCAAGCGAGGGCGACCATGCCGCAGGAGAAGATGAAGGCGAGAGCCGACACGTTGGTCAGAGGGATGAGCATGTTCTTGCCCAGGAACGGGCCGATGACGGTGATGACGCCCAGAACGGCGCAGGCGAGCTTGGGAGCGCCGGACTTGGGATCGACCTCGGCGAACTTCTCGGGCAGCTGGCCCTTGCGGCCCATGGCGAGCATGATGCGGCTCGTGGCGCCGTAGAAGGAGTTCATCGGGCCCATGGGTCCAAGCGTGGCGATGACGAGCATGGCCAGGTACAGGAGCATGTTGATGCCCTTGAGGCAGGCCAGCGCGGGAACCGGGCTCTTAACAAACTCATGCCAGTCGAGGATGGTGCCGAACGAGTAGATGCAGACCATGTAGAAGCCGCCGGCGGCCAGCAGGGCCAGGGAGATGATCTTGCCGAACTTGTTCCAGTTGAGGCCCTCGGCTGCTTCCTCAGCCTGCTGAGGAATAGTATCGAAGCCGGCGTAGAAGAACGGGGTCAGAACCAGGACCGACACGATGCCGGCGAACAGGCTGGTGCCCTCGGTAGCGGGCTTGCCGCCGCCAGCACCGGTGACCTGGGAGAACACGGGCATGGCGTGTTCCGGCGAACCGGTGAACAGCGAGACACCCATGGCGAGCAGCATGCCGCAGAGCAGAGCCTTGGTCAGGAAGGCCTGGAGCTTGGCGGCCGAGCTGGCACCGCGGAAGTTGAGGAAGATGACGTAGACTGCAAAGCCGAGCGCGATTAGCGTCGGGAACAAGTAAACGTCGGCGCCCAAGATGGTGTAGAGCTTGACGGCGCGCAGCCACTCAAGACCGGGCAGGCTGCCGAACATCTCGGACACGAGGGTCGAAATGGCGATGGCCTCCCACGGGCACAGGATGCCGTTGCCCAGGGCCAGGAGCCAACCGGTGATGTAGCTCAGCGTACGGCCAAAGCTACGGTCGACATACTCGACGATGCCGCCCGAGATGGGGATAGCAGCCGTGAGCTCACCGAAAACAGCTCCGACGGGCACGAGGAAGATTGCACCCAAGAGGAATGCGATCATAGCGGGAACGGGACCGCCGCCCACGACCATCCAGTCGCCGACCTGCAGGACCCAACCGGTACCGATGATGGCACCGAAACCGATGGTGAAGAAGTTCCAGAGCGAAAGCGTTTTCTTCATGCCGCCGTTACCTTCGACTGCAACTTCTGCGTTCTTGTCCGCCATTGTTCCCCTCCTTTCCTTATTGACGCCTCTTTGGCGTCACCCCTTGCGCGGTCTGTTTTGCCGCGCGCTTTTATTTCGTGGCTTTAAGATACGGCCTTGGCACAGCAGCGCCGCTTGTGGCTCGACCGAAGGCAGAACTGCAAAACGAGCGGCGCCGTTTTTGGGACGAACGGCACGGTTTGCCGCTCATTGTTGCCGCCCGTCCGACGGGCGTACGCTCATCGGACGCATATAGAGATGTTTTTGAAGCCGTGCGTTTTGCGCCTTTCGTACCGTTTACCGAGCTTTTGACGCGCAGACCCATTTGTTGCACATCTTTTTTGTAGGATAGACAGGTTATACATGAGACAAGGCGGTACGAATGGCATACGGATACAACGACGGTGATCAACGGCGACAAAGCGTTCGCCTTGCTGGCCGCACCACGCCGACGCCTAGAAGTGCCACGAGCAGCAATCCGCAACGCCCTCAAGAGCAACCCAGGCCTTCGTCTCGGCAGCAGACAAGCAGAACACGGCAGAGTGACCGTCCGAGCACGGGCACAAGCGCGCAGTAAGATAGCCGCCTGGGCGCGCGCACTCGACAGCGCCAGGCCGAGGTTCCGCAACTGCGCCGCAACGGCGCACGTCAGTCCGGCATCCATATCAACCGCTTCTTTTCGCATTCCCAAGGCGGACGCGACGGCAAGCCCTACCGCTCGACATCGTACGTGAATGCCCCCGCCCTGCCGGCTCGTCGACTTTGCCTCGCACTGTGCTCTATCCTCATCTGTCTGGTCTTTGTGCTTATGAGCTCCTGTATGTCCCACGGCTCGGCCGGCCTTGAGCCCACCGCCGAGGACAAGCTGCTCAAGGCCCCCGTCGCGCCCGGTTATTCTTTCGCCTTTTCGACCCCGCGCTCGCAATGGCAAGCCGGCACGATGCCCCATATCTATCAGATCGACCCTGCGTGGTCGGAGCTGCCTTACGCCGGCGGCACCATCCGCCAAAATGCATGCGGGCCCACGTGCCTCACCATGGTCTATATCTTTAAGACGGGACGCACCGATATGACCCCCATCGATATGTGCGCGCTTTCCGAGGCGGGCAACTACGCCCCCACCGGTGCAACCGAATGGTCGTTTATGACGAGCGGCGCGTGGCAGTTGGGACTTAACGGAACGGAGCTCCATAACGATCGTGACTCGATGACTCAGGCGCTGCGTTCGGGAGCGCCCGTCATCGCCGCCGTTCGGCCGGGCACCTTTACCAACGTGGGCCACTACATTGTGCTTTACGGTATTGACGACGCCGACCAGATTGAAGTCTTCGATCCCAACTCGGCCAGCCGCAGCGCCCGCCGCTGGGGCGTCGTAGAGGTCCTTAACGAAGTCGAAGCCATGTGGGCCTACTACTAGTCATTGGGCACTCATTGCACTCATTGGGGACAGACTTAAATGAGTAGCCCCAGGCTGCCAGGAACTGCCGACACGGAAAGCGCATCCCATTTTGGAGCTCAATAGCGGGATGCACTTTCCGTTAGCGGCCCGTTTGGGAAACTACGTTCCACTTTCCGGCAACATTCCGGGATGCATTTTCCGATTGGGGGCCTCAAGGGAAACTATGTCCCATGTTGGACGCTCATTCTGGGATGCGCTTTCCGCAGTTGATTGATGCGGGCTTTAAGGACTGTTCCAAGCTGCCAGCAGAGACGATATGAGCAGGACATAAAACATTGAGAGCCCCTGCTGCATGAAAGA
>CAUDZT010000059.1 GCA_958453935.1 uncultured Collinsella sp.
GGTGCGGGAACGGCCTATTTGCTCAATGTGTTCGGCTGAGATCGGAAATCAACCCAACTGCCGCACCCCTTGAATATCAACTTCATCCGAACACCTCCCATATTCATCCGTACATGTACGGATGAATATGGGAATCCGATACCCTGAGGGCCGGGTCGGCCGGCCCCGGGAGATCGGAGGACGCCATGTCCGGAAAGAGCGGGAAGGGCGCCGCGAGGGCGGTCCCGAGGGCCCACGGCAGGCGATCGGCGATTTCATGCAACTACGGCTGAAGTGTCTTTATGTGGTTCAGCGCACCCAACAGTACCGTTTGATTTCGCTCAAAGCATAAACGAAACCATGCATATATTCCCAAGGCAATCAGGCATGGCGTCACGAAAACCCCGGCAGCGATTGAATTGTTGCCCGCCCATGCAGACAGACACCCTCCGACCGTAAGTGAGATGATCATGCTGATCACGCTGGGGGCCCAACTCGTATAATGCACCCCACTCACCGCCTGTTCGACTATTTCGCATTTCTTTTTCAGGCTAATGTCCTCATCCACTTCACCAAGAGAAAAGTCCACTCCTGAAATTAAATCGAATAATTCAGCCTCGCTGTATCCGCTTTTCTTGAATCTTTTAATGAAGAAACCTCCTGGTCCAGGACCATAGATAGGACGGTTTACACGAAACAGTTCCTTATAGACGATTTCCATTGCCAACTCCTTAATGCACAGATTCCATTTGCGCTATCTTTCTACCATTCCGTCCGGACAGATTTTTGTCTGACCGCTAGCAACCATTCACAAGGACATCCCGTTCAGTAAATCCTCGTCAAATTGATCCTCGCGCTCCTCATACCCTCGCTCAAGTTTCTTCCCAAGCTCGGCAGCGCAGCGCTTCGTTTCCTTAGAAAACAGGTCATCGATAGCCCTGTCGATTCGCGTGCAAGTCTGCCGGTGCTCGTTCTTCCAGGGCAGGTTGAGTCCCAAACTCGCATCCCAATAGCCGCCGAGTTTGGCGTTGATCACTTCCTCGGGATACAGCACGTCGCGGCGAATCCCTTCGATCGCCTCGTCCTCGTCCATATCACAGGCTGTCTCGCCCTGCACGAGGCACTTGCGCAGCTCCTTTTGCGCCCGGATGCTGTTCAGCATGCGAACGCACACCACGGCCAAAAAGCGGTAGCGCTCGCACAGGTCCCACTCGCCGCCGAGCCATACGCGATAGCCCAGCATTTCGCTCGCGGACTCATCATCCATCAAGATCAATTCCCACGGACGTACTTTGGCAAGCACATCCTCACCTAGCATTTGAACGCCGCCGCGTGTAAAGATGCACGGCTCCACGTCGTAATAGCCAAAGCCGTGGCCTGCACCACGACGATTGATGACGTGCTTGGGCAGCAGGACGATATTGTCGCTGGGCTCGGGGTCAACCTTGCGCAGCTTTTTGACCTTGCGGCGGGCGCGCTTTAAGCTGCGCTCGTTATCGACACGGCCGCGGCCGTCCGGCTTGCCGCCGTATCGCAGGGCAACCTCGCGCGCCAGGATCTTTGTGTCCGCAGCGCACAGCAGGTCGCTCACGGTGGGCAGGTCTTCCCACTCAATGCCGTCGACATCCCAAATCCTGCTCATGTTCAACCTCTTTCTGGCCGTTAAACTACGCGATCGTTCGCCCCGCTCTATATGCCCACAAGACATGAGCCCCGCTAGAGCGCCTTCTTACTCGGAGCAATCACCTCGTCCACCAGGCCTAGCTCCAGGGCGCGCTTGGCGTTGCACCAGCAGTCGCGCTCGGTGAGCTCGTGGAACTCCTGGGCGCTCAGGTTGCCATGCTCGGCCAGCAGCTCGTCCAGCTCGGCGCGCATGGCCGCCGTGTGCTGGGCCACGATCTCGATATCGGTCTGCTGCGCCATGCCCGTGCCGCCCATCAACTGGTGGATGAGCACTTGCGTGTGGCGGTATACCTGGCGGTGGTCGCCGCAGGCCAAGATCACCGCGGCCATCGAGGCCACGACGCCCTCGCCCACCGTGATCACGGGGCAGTCGAGCGACTGCATGGTGTCGATGAGCGCCAGCCCCGCCGTAACGCTACCGCCCGGGCTGTTGATGATGAGGGTGATGGGCTCGGTGGCGCTCTGATGCTCCAACACCAGCATGGACTTAATAAGGCCATTGCAGGTCACATCGTTGACCTCGCCTTCCAGCAGCAGCACGCGGCTGTTAAGCAGCTCACTTGCCATATCGACGGCGGCAACGCGACCGTCCTTGGACTTCTTGATAATGCTAGGCTCACGATACATAACGGACATGGTAATTCCCTTCTAAACGGAATCGGTAAGGAGGCAAAAACTGGACCGCACGGCTTACGGCTAACGGAAGCCGTGCGACAAAACATGCAAGATGGGATACACAAAGCTGCAGGGACTAATCCCTTAGCCACTTAGCTGCATTGGGATGGTCGTTGCAAAAGTACTTCTTGGCGCGAAAGGGACGCATGCCGGTCACCTTAACCAGGCAATCGGTGCGAGGCATAAGCCCAACCTCGCCTGGGGTCATCACGCAACCGCGCACATCTACGGCAGTGCGCTCGGCGCCCACGTACTTGGTGCCCAAAACCGACTCGCCGCACAGTTCGCTTATGTAGTTCTGCGTCGCGATGTTGCTGCCGCCACCCATATAGACCAAGCAATCGCAGTTATCGAGAATGGTAAGCGCCGTGGATTCGCCATACACGCCATCGAGCTGGCTCAGCGATTGCGCGCACATCAAAAAGCTAATGCCACGGCTGCGCACGGTTGCAATGCTGCGCTCAAAATCGGGGATGCGTCCCACATTGGGAAACTCATCGAGCACAAACTGCACGCGACGCTGCAAATGACCGCTGGGGCTGGCATCGGCACGGCGCTGGGCAAGGTTAAACAGCTGCTTAAGGGCAACGTTCGCAAGCCATGCATTGGCCGAATCGTTGTCGCTCACCTTAAGATCGATCACGCGCTTACCCTCGTCAATACGATCAAGACGCATCTCGTCATTCTCAAAAACGCGCATGAGCTGAGGCGTCTTAAGCCGCGAGATAGTTGCATTAAGCGTGATCAGAATACTCTTAAGCGTCCTATCTGCCGCACCTCGAAAATCGCGATACTGCTCAACGCCGTACAGGTCTGCGTTCACAGCCCCATACTTATCGAGAAACTCCTTGGACTCCACCTCTTCTACAAGGTAGTCCAACGGGAACCGACCCTCGCCATCCCCCGTGACCTTGATGAGCGCCGCCAGCTTAAAGACGTTGTTCATCTTAAGGTAGCGGCGCGGAGCATTGGGGTCCTCGCCCGGCGCAAGAGTGCCGGCAAGACACTCCAGGAGATACAGGATTCCAACAATTGCTCGAAGCAGCAGATCGTTTGCGTTATCCCAGAACGGATCATACCTACGGCTACGACCGTCGGGATCGACCCCCTCCATGATTGCCGCCACTGTGGTGGGGATATCCTCGACATCCATCACGTAACGCAGAGGGTCGTATCCGGCCGACTGCTCGGGATTAACAGTATCGAGAACCGTTACCTCGTAGCCGTCCTCTTCAAAGCCTTTCCCCGTACGGCGCAGCAGCTCACCCTTGGTGTCTGTGACCACATAACAGCATTCATGGTGATTGAGCAGGTTGGGCAAAATGAAACTCGCCGTTTTGCCGCTGCCGGTACCTCCAAAGGCAAAGACATTGTTGGACACACTCGTCTCCCAATGCTTGTCGTCCTCGTAGAACGCCACCGTGGCACCCTGCGCCAGGATCACGTCGCGCTGCTCATCGCCGGACGACAGCGCCCGCATCTCCTCCTTAGTCGCCCACTTCTTGGTCTGATACTCCGTTTGCTGCGCGGCCTCGTAGCCGTACATCTTAATGACCGACATGGCACGGCCCCTTTCTTGTCGATAGTTCTGCGTGGTTGCTAGGAAATACGGTCGAGGCCGGAGCCCTCCTTGAGGCTCGTCACACACGGCAACTTGACCGCACCGTCAATCAGACGTTCGGTTTGCGCCACACAGCTCTCGCGCGCCGCGATTGAGACCGACCCGTCGCGCAGATATGCAAGCAACGCATCAATCATCAGCTTGTCGAGCAGGTCATACTCTTTGGCCTGAGCGAAGTTGAGGGTATAGCGGTCCTGGAGCTCCCGTACCTTAGTTGCCAAATCGATTTCCATCTTTTCCTCCATGCAATAAAAGTTCTGCCGATTGTCCGAAAGTGCCTCAAACGGGCGTTTGACGCATAGCTCAAAGTTGAAACGCGGACTGTCGTTATGCACGCGCTGTTGAATCACGCGGTAACGCTCGAAAAACATGACGGCATCGTCTTCGTCCGCCGTAAAACCACGCGATCCATCGCGGTGCACGTGGTCGCTTGGTCTTTTGAAATCGATGCTTCGCACAAAGCGAGACGGAATATATCCACCTTTTTCGGACGAGTACTTCATACCTGTCGTAACCTGCTCGAACATGCGCACACCGCTCGACTTAAAGCGCGGATTGCTTCCGTGCTCGAACATGCCAATTACGACGGCCATGCAGCGCACGCAGTTATCGCGCTGGGGAAAATACAGCGACAGCAAAGCGAGCGTCGCCGCGGCCAAAAGCTCGCGGGCCTCGTGCACATCGTCCTTGTACTGCTCGGGCACCAGCCCGGGAATATCGGGCGAGTGCTTTTCCAGCACGCCGACAAGTGCCTTGGCCAAGCGCTCGGTATCCTGCTCACCGCAGTACGGATACGGAAACGGCATCTCTGCCTTCCCGTTCTTTTCGCATATGCTGCGGAGATCTTCGTCGATCATATTGAGGAATACCTCATAGATGTCGTCTTCGTTCTTCATGGATGCTTCTTCCTGTACGGTTGCGGATGTCTGTCGGTAAGTCTGTTCTAAGTTTTAGAATGGTCTGAGATATGGACGATGATTGTCGACCCAGCCTGCAGCTTCGTTACTGAAATCACCCTGCTTGATAGCGTGGTTTGTCTAAAAGCTGACTAGCGGTTGCATCAAGCAGTTGGTATTGAGTTGGTTTTGGATTGCTTCGAGGATAGCACAGTGCGTTGTTCTCGTCATTAGAAATTTTCAAAATTTTCTGCTAATATATAACCCACTAAGAAGAAAGGGCTCTATACATGCGTGAAACAACATCATTGCCACGTCTCACCGCCGCCGCCCTCTCGCGGGCGCTTAATCTGGAGCAGGGCAGCCGCCTGCTCACCGTCCGTCTGCCTGGCGCCATCAACTGCGAGGCGCTTCATGATTGTTTCAACCTGAACGGCAACGGCGTACCCGATATTTGCGAGCTTGAACCCGGCAGGCAGGGCGCGGGCAATGGCGATGCGGCTCCGGTGTTTATCGACGCATCGGGGTATTACCGTACGGGCAAACACGACATCGAAAAAGAATGTATCGCCTTGATCGATTACCTTGAGCCCGGCTACCTCGATTTCTGTGACTGGGGTCCCTTTATTTGGTGTCTGTATGCGCTCGCCCTTTCGAATCGCACTCGCGCAGCCGTAGTGCTGCCCGCCGACCTACTCGATAAAGCCGAGCAGGCGCGCACGATTCTGATACGCGAAGGACTCATCGAGAGCGTCGTGTATTTGCCACTTTCTGAACCCAGGCCCTACATGACAAGCGCGCTTCTCATATTATCTTCAGGAAATCGCAGCGTTGCATTTCGCAGCGCAATCGAATCCGGGCCGCGTTTTCGATATGTGACAGAAACATCGTATTACTCAGATATCACCTTTGCTATCTCCCCCGACTGGGCCCGTATTGATACCAATACGTCCAGATCAACGCCTATCGAAACGTCCACTTTTGCCACGCGTGAATTGCTGCTGCATCGCGCAGCCCTCTCAAAAGGCAAAATCAGCCTTATCAGCCTCACCCGAAACTACAGGGCTACGCTCGGTGACGCTTTTACGCGAGTAGCTCCATTTATGCCCCGCGAGAGCACCACATCGAACGACATTGATGCAATCGAGGTGCGACGCATCTCGTCTCAGGATTTTCAAGACGGCAACCTTCTACCCGCAGATGCTGTAGAAAGCGCAAATGGCTCGGATTCCAAAATCGTAAAGGTGAACCCCAGCGTTCTCGATCGCTACGAACTCCGCGCTGGAGATATCGTCATGCCGCGCATGCTGGGTCGCTACGGCGCGTCCAACCTGCTCGTCGTCAGCGCCGATGACGCGAAGCAGCACCTGGTTGCTTCGCATAACACCACCGTCATTCGTCCGTCATTCCAAACGATGACCGAAGAGGAGCGCGTGGTGTTTTCGGAGATAATCGTTGGATACCTTACAGAAAGCCATGGAGCGCAGCTGATTCAAGCATTAACCGAAGCAGCCAGCATCCGCGTCATCCGCCCTAACGACCTGTTCGAGATCGAAGTCCCGCCAGCGCTCGACCCGCGCACGCGCGAGTACAGCGAATCCATCAATCGCTTCGCCGAGGTCGTAGACGCAAAGAAACAAGCCGAGGCTGCCGTCGCCCAAGCCCAGCGCAACCTCGAAGTCGCAAAGAAGGCCGTCACTCAGGTGGTCGACCAGGCCTGCGAATAGAGCATAGACGGCAGCAACGTCTTAAGCCGGCGGCAGGAACTGGTCCTGCCGCCGGCTAAACTATCTAGACTATTCCCATCCCATGGTCTGAGGATTCCATTTGCACATATTCGCCGAATGATTAAAGCACGGTGCATACAACCGATTGACGATCTCTTCTGCCCCAGCAATGTCCCCCGCGAGATCAAGTACCACCGCCTGCCTCGCCATCTTTACGTACTGTGCAGAACCATTTTGTTTCCACCAGAGAGGCGCCACGAACTCTTCCGGCATTGCCACCTTGCGGACAGACGCTTCTTTCTCGACTCTCTCGATAAGTGTAGCCCCATCGATGAAGCAAGTTTTCGCGTACACCAAGATGTCGACTATATCCTTGATTCGCGAAGAGGCACGGCCCTCATACATCTCTATCATTGCGAGCAATTTATCTGCAAGGGCGCTCTCCACTCGGCATACTCGATAGTCGCAGACTGGGAGCCCCTCGATATTCAAACGATCGATCGGCGCGAGAACCTCAGGCTCAAGTCCCCGTACTTCATCAATTACCAAGTCAATTGAAATTGGCTGTAGCTTCTTGGTTCCCATAAAGGGGGTGAACCACACCTTCGCACCGCACCGATACTCATCTTCTTCTTTGATCTGCTCTGCACGATCAAAGACGAACGAAACGAAATCCTCCAGATCAATCGAAGCAGCCTGCACCAGATCGGCAATAGCCTCTTCGAGACTTTCCTCTTGAGCAACTAAGTCAATATCTCTTGTGACACGCGCATCGAGAGTTCGCGCCAAGACGCTTTGGCCACCCTTGAGCACAAAGCGGCCGTCATCTTCTGAAAAAACGCGACATAGGAAGCGATGAAAGTAGAAACCGACGATCGCCCGATTAGTATCCATCGGCGATTCTCTTGCGGCATCCCTAACAGCCATCTCCAGTGCGGCAGGTGTTTTGTACTTCACCATGCCCTCCGTTTCTCATTACCCGTTCAGCGTCGTCAACAAGGGCATCATCAACTCGCGTCGTTTGGCAGTTTTAGAGTTCTCCTCTACAAGACCTCTCAGCCGCTGTATATCGAGCCCTCGACCAAGCGCGTCGTTATAGGCATCGATAATTAATGAGGGGTCCTCGCAATCGAGGCAAAGATCAACAAGCGTGCGCTCGGGTTTAGTTACCGGCAGGCCGTCGAGCCAGACGATGTCCTGCTCAGCGATCTCGCGCTTTGCAAAAGAAAGGGATTCGTTTCTCGTATTGATGCGCATGGGCGCGGTCATCCTGTAGGGGGACAGATAGAAATCGCCCATTTGCTGCAGGTTCGCCGCAGTCGTACCGCTCACGGCGATGCCATCCCACTGACGTTTTCTCTCCCACGCGCAAAGGGAGGGATTGGTGAGCTTCCAAAGAGCGTTGAGCTCGTCGGTGTCTTGGCACTGCGTGCCCGACATCCGGTAGGCGCCGTGGCATATCCTCTCAAGACGCCCCGCACGGCATGAGTGTGCCAGTGCATCTCGAGAGATGTCCATGCGAGCCGCCTGAGCCGTGGTGAACACGCCCTCGCTCTCGGAAAGCTCGCTTATCGCCGCTATGTTGCTAAAGTACTTCATGTTGCAATTGTATGATATTTTCATACTTTTGAAACGCATTTTTGATTCTATACGATCGGTGCGCTTCGCCTATCCCATTTCTGCCGCCGGCTTGCCGTTAGGTCACCGCTCTCCGCTGCCAAGGTCTAATACTTTTCCGCGAAGTGAACGTCTGTTTTTGGACCCCTGAAGCATCCATATTTTTCGTCGGCAAAATCGCAGGATTTCAGCATCGAAACCGCAGGAAACGGCACCTCTAAAGTGTCGATGCTTCGGGGGTCCGATTTAGCTCGTTCACTTCTCGGGAAAGTATTAGACCTCGCTGCTAGCTACCCAGAAGGGCACCTCCCCCTTCCCCACCGCCACCCAAAAACTCATCCAACATTAATCTTGGCTCAAGAATCGCTTAATCTATAACCTGCACTATAGAGTTCGACCAAGGGCGGGGCGGCGCCGCGCAACGCAGGCCGCCGAACGCAACGCTCGCGCCCGGGCAGATCGCCCGGCGTCGCGCCCATCGAACGAAAGGACAGGTCATGGACGACCTCGAAAAAGTTGAAACCATCCGCACCAAGTGCAACGTGAGTTACACCGACGCCAAGGCCGCGCTCGACGCCGCCGACGGCAACGTTTTGGACGCCATCATTTGGCTCGAGTCGCAGGGCAAGACCCAGACCACGTCGGCGCACGCCGCCACCGAGTCCGCGCCGGCCGACGAGCCCTCGGCCGAGATGGTCGCCGCGCAGGCAGCCTACGAAAAGTCGAGCGAAAAGACCGACTTCTCCAAGAAGATGGACAGCGTGTGGGAGTACCTCAAAAAGCTCTTCCGCCTGAGCCTGGACACCAAGTTTATCGCCACGCGCCGCGATGCGATCATCCTCAACATTCCCATCCTGATTCCCATCGTCGCGCTGTTTGCCTGGGGCGCCACGATTTGGCTGATGCTGCTTGGCCTGTTCTTTGGCATGCGCTACCGCATCGATAGCGACGGCGACGTGCCCGGCAGCATCAACAACCTGATGGACAGCGCTGCCAATGCCGCGGACGGCATCAAGCAAAATCTGAACGACGACAAGTAATCGCAGACGGGGGCACGTATGGCACGAATCCTGATCGTAGAGGACGAGGAGAAAATCGCCCGCTTTGTGACACTCGAGCTGGAGCACGAGGGCTACCAGGTGGAGCACGCCGCCGACGGACGCACCGCCGTTGACCTGGCGCTGGAGCGCGACTACGATCTGATCCTGCTCGATGTGCTGTTGCCGCAGCTCAACGGCATGGAGGTGCTGCGGCGCGTACGCAAGCACAAGGATGTGCCGGTGATCATGGTCACCGCGCGCGATGCCGTGATGGACAAGGTGGCAGGGCTTGACGCCGGTGCTGACGATTACCTGACCAAGCCGTTTGCGATCGAGGAGCTTTTCGCACGGATCCGCGTGGCGTTGAAGCGCGCTGAGGCCGTACGGGCGGCTTCGGGCGCGGTCGGCACCGGTGCCGGGGCGGGCACGGCGGGCGGCGCGGGCGGCAACGCCGCCGCGACGCCTCCAGCCAGCGACACGGCCCAGGTCCCTGCCGCGCCCTCCCCCGCCGCGCTCACCGTGGGCTCGGTTGCGCTCGACCCCGACCGCCGCGAAGTCACGGTCGGCGGCTCGCCCATCGTGCTGACCGCTCGCGAGTTCGATGTCCTCGCCCTGCTTATGGCACATGCCGGCACCGTGCTCACGCGCGAACGCATCGCGCACGAGGCGCTGGGCTACGAATACGTGGGCGACACCAACAACGTCGACGTGCACATCGCGCACCTGCGCGCCAAGATCGAAGACGCCGGCGGTGCCCGCATCATCCAGACCGTGCGCGGGGTGGGCTATGTCTGCCGCGCGTAACGACGAGGCTAAGCGCGTCACCTCCATCGCCCGCGCCATCAACTGGAGCTATATGTGGCGCCGCTTGGTGAGCTACGTCTGGCTTGATCTGTTGCTGCTGCTTGTTGCGGCGGCGATCCTCGTCTATGGCTACAACCAGACGCTGCCCGATGGCGCGTTTACCGCGGGATGGATCCCCGGCGCCGCCGTTCGCAGCATGTCGCTGACCCCCGCGCGCGGCTGGGACCTGACCACGCTCACCTATACCGTCGAGCTTGCACGTAGCACCAAGACCTTCCCCCTCGCACAGGACCTCGTCACGCTATGGGCTCTCTACCTTGTCGTTGCGGGCTGGCAGGTTATCAGCGTGCTCGATATGCTCGGCGGCGCCCGCCGCGTGCGCCGCACTATGGCGCCGCTCAACGACCTGGCCCTGCGCGTTGATGAGCTCGGCCGCATGCAGCTCGCCGGCGGCAAGATGGAAACGCTCGAGCAGGCCATCGAGCGCGCGAGCGTCGACTCGCCAAGCGTCACCACCGGCGACGCCGACTTGGCGAGCATCGAGGTCGCGCTCAACCGCCTGCTGCGTCAGATGCAAGAGGCAAAGCTGCAGCAGATGCGCTTTGTCAACGATGCAAGCCACGAGCTGCGCACACCCATCGCGGTGATTCAGGGCTACGTAAACATGCTCGACCGCTGGGGGAAAGACGACCCGGACGTGCTAGCAGAGTCCATCGCCTCGCTCAAAGCCGAAAGCGAGCATATGCAGGAGCTCGTTGAGCAGCTGCTATTTTTGGCGCGCGGCGATGCCGGTCGCACCGTGCTACGGCGCGCAAATACCAACCTGGCTGCACTGGTCGGCGAGGTTTGCGAAGAATCTCAGATGATCGATGCCGGGCACACATATCGGCTGGCGTATGATGCCGCACTTACCAGCGACCCGCGCTGCAACGCATCGGTTGACGTGGCACTCGTGAAGCAGGCGCTGCGCGTGATCGTGCAAAACGCCGCCAAGTATTCGGACGCGGGCACAACCGTCACGTTTGCCATAACGCCGGATGCGGGCGCGGGCACGATCGACATAAGCGTTGAGGACGAGGGGATCGGCATGAACCAGGAATCCGCAGCTCACGCGTTCGAGCGGTTCTACCGTGCCGACAACGCACGCAATGCCGGCGCGCAGGGCTCGGGTCTGGGGCTCGCCATTGCCAAGTGGATCGTCGACAGCCACGGCGGCGTCATCGGTGTGACCTCGGTCGAAGGGGTCGGCAGCCGCTTTACGATTCGCCTGCCGCGGTAGGGGCGTCTCTCACGAATCGAAGGTGAATGCTTTTCCGCGAAGTGAACGACCTATTTTGGACCCCCGAAGCATCCGCACTTTTTAGCGCCAAAACCGCAGGAAAAACCTGACAAAACCGCAGGAAACGGTGCCTCCAAAGTGTCGATGCTCCAGGGGTTCGATTTCACTCGTTCACTTCGCGGAAAAGCATTCACCTTCGATTTACGGCAGCCCGTCAGTCTCCCTCTCGGCATTAAAAATGGGACAAGGCCACACGCCTTACCCCATTTTTCGTTAGCTATGACAGCTTATGCGCTACTCGCGGCACAGATGCACGGCGAAGCCGGCGAACTCGCGCTTAAAGTACACGAGCTTGGTGCCGCCGTCGGGCAGCAGCACGCGCGACTCCTCGTTGACCTCGAGTCCGCGCTCGGCAAACCACTTCTCGGCCGCATCGATGTCGTTGACGGCAAAGCCGATGTGGCCCTTGGTGCCACGACCGCTCTGCTTCATGATCTCGACCAGCGAATCGTTAAAGTACGAAACCGAGGTCTCGATGACGGGCAGCCCCATCATCGTCGAGAACAGCTCCGCGATCTCCAGGGCGTCTGCCGGGTCGGTGGCGTTAATGCCCACATGGGCGACGCGCATGCCAAAGAGCTCGGCCGGGTTGGCGTTCTGCTCGCTCATGCAGTCAGCGCCTACTGAGCCATGACGTCGAGGACGGCCTTCTCGGCAGCAACGCGGTTCATGCCGGTCATGAAGGGCACGCCGCTCACGTACGGGCAGGTGAGGCCCTCGGGGGCAACGGTGGTGGCGATCAGCAGGTCGGCGCCCTCGTCGCAAGCGTCCTTGGCCTCGGAGATGGCGCACTGCACGATCTCATACTTGCCGGCATAACCGTTGGCGTCGAGCATGGTGGCGACTTTCTGGGCAACGAGCGTGGAAGTAGCAGCGCCAGCACCGCAAGCCAAAACGATTTTCTTCATAGGTAATGTCTCCCTTCATGGTTTACTTTAGGTAAGTGTACCGCAGCGAGCGATGGCACTCGGCCTCGATGAGCTTTTATGCCAGTTTGCTTGCGCGCTGCGTATAATACATCCAGTACGTGTTGTCATACCGCTCGCTTTATGAGCGACTAAGGACCCTAATATGCCCGATTCCCGCACACTCTGGACCGCCGTCGTTATCATCTGTATCGCCGTGTCGGTGTTCTTTAGCATCAAAAAACGCACCACGTTTAAGCGCCTGCAGCAGCTTATGGCTGCCAAGCAGTGGGACGAGTTCGATCGTTTGCTCGACGGCAAACTCACCAGCATGCTGTACCCGCGCTACAACCGCGACTACCTGCGCCTGAACTCCTATCTGCTGCGCGAGGACCACAAGCGCGCTGACGAGATGTTCGATTTGCTGTTGGGGCTCAACCTGCCCAAGATGCAGCGCGTCGATCTGGTGATCAAGGCCTTTAACTACTACGTTGGCCAGGAGGACCGCAAAAAGTCCAAGGAGTTGCTGCACGAGATCAAGGGCTTTGAGGGCGGTCAAGCCGAGGCGGTTGCACACGAGTGTCAGCTGATGTACGACACGATGATCCTCAAGCGCCACAACGACATTCCCGAACTGGAGCGCATGCTCGAGGATGTCGGCGACGACCCGGTCAAGCGCTGCCGACTGGAGTACCTGCTGGCCCTGCAGTACCAAAACAAGGGCGACGAGGCAAAGTATACCGAGTACTTGGAAAAGTCGGGTCAGCACTCGATGGCCGTCAACGCGTAACGGACGGCTTGTGCTAGACTTCTAGTCTCACGGGGGCGTGGCGGAATTGGCATACGCAGGAGACTTAAAATCTCTCGCCGCAAGGATTGTGGGTTCGAGTCCCACCGCCCCTACCATGTAGTGCTTACGAGCCCGTGTCCCCCAGGGATGCGGGCTCGTTTCTTTTGGATGCCGATACAGATGGTGAGTTGCGGTGGAATAGTTCTTGTTTATGCTGTTTACCAGCCTATTTAAGAACTATTTCACCGCAGCTTAGGTTGATACTCCCACATTTTTCTATGGAAGAACGTGGTTGTCTCGCTCATTTTTCGATGGAAAAACGTGGTTGTCTCGCACATTTTCCAAGGGAAACGCGC
>CAUDZT010000060.1 GCA_958453935.1 uncultured Collinsella sp.
GACTGAGGCTGCTGCCGAGTAGCATTTGCTGCAACGCAACAATCTTGTTCTAAGAAGGGCGCTCTGGGAAACCGGGGCGCCCTTTTTGTTTTTTTGCGCTGAGTGAGTGTCATGGCGAACGTTGCGTCGAAGTCCTATATACGGGACCGTTCATCCGTTTCGTTCGGTGATGATTGGCGGCGTGCGGCCCGTTTTGGGACCGTGGCTGATACTATGGATGCTCGCAAGCGATATGAATGAGGATGCTCATGGCATACGACGATAGGGAGACGGGGCTGACGGTTGAGGACCGCGGCTCCAAGTTGGGTCTTCCTCAAAACCAAGATGCAGAGGCCAACGTACTGGCCGCTATGCTGCTATCGCCCGAGGTGGTCGAGGAGGCCCAGGTCGAGCTGCAGCCCGATGACTTCTACCGGCCCATTCATAAGACCATCTATACCGCGATGGTCGATATGTACAACAGCCGCATTCCCATCGACTCCATCTCGCTGATCGATTACCTGAGAAGCATTAACAAGCTTGATGCCGTGGGCGGCGAGGCCTATATTTTGGAGTTGATGGGTCAGACCCTGTCGCTCGTCAACTGGCAGCACCATGCCGCTATCGTTCGCCGCGATTCGATGCTGCGTGAGCTGATCGGCGCCACCAACGAGATCAACGCGCTGGCCTATAACGCTCCCACCGATACCAAAGAGGTCGTGGAGCTGGCCGAGAGCAAGTTGCTCAAGGTCACGGCGCGCGAGGTCAAGTCGAGCTACAAGACGCTGACCGAGTTTATGGTCGAGGCCTATAACGAGGCCGAGAAAGTGTGCCAGGCAGGCGGCCAGGCTGCGGGCGTGCCCACGGGCTTCCCGTCGCTCGACCGCATGCTCATGGGTTTTCGCGAGGGCCAGCTCATCATTATCGGCGCCCGCCCTGCTGTGGGTAAGACGTCGTTCGCCCTGAATCTGGCGCTCAACGCTGCCGCTGCCGGTTATACCGTCGGTTTCTTCTCGCTGGAGATGTCGGGCAAGGAAATTGCCCAGCGTTTGATTTGCGCCTATGCCATGATCTCGATCAGTGATTTTCGCACGGGCCGTATTAGCCCCGAGCAGTGGGCCAATATCAACGAGGCCACGCAGACCTTGTCCAAGCTCGATGTTCTGATCGACGATACGCCCGGCACCACGGTGACCGAGATCCGCGCCAAGAGCCGCCGCATGCTCCACAACAAGGAGAAGGCCATCATCATCCTGGACTACCTGCAGCTGGTGAGTCCTCCGCCGGGACGTCGCTCCGAGAGCCGTACCGTCGAGGTCTCCGAGATGTCGCGTGGTCTGAAGATCATGGCCAAGGAGCTCAAGATCCCGCTCATCGCGCTGTCGCAGCTCTCGCGTCAGGTCGAGTCCCGTACCGGCAAGCGCCCACAGCTGTCCGACCTGCGTGAATCGGGTTCCATCGAGCAAGATGCCGATATTGTCATGTTCTTGGACCGTTCCGCCGACGAGGCCGAGGCCTCGCGCGACGATCGACCCGACGAGGGCGTTACGCGTATCGTCGTGGCCAAGAACCGTTCGGGCCCTATCGGTGACGTCGACCTGATGTTCCTGCCGGCATCCACCAAGTTCTATGAGCTTGATGGGGCGCATACCGAGGACTAGGACAGGCGCCCGTTGCACGGGTATACTGGGAATGTTTTGTGCTTCTGCGTGCCAGCGTGGCGCGTAGACAGTCCATGAATGTAAGGAGTAAACATGCCGTCAACCGTTTTGGTCGGTGCCCAGTGGGGCGATGAGGGCAAGGGTAAGATTTGCGACCTGGTCGCCGGCGACTTCGATGCCGTCGTGCGCTATTCGGGCGGCAATAACGCCGGCCACACCATCGTCGTCAACGGCAAGAAGTACGGCCTGCACCAGGTGCCCTCCGGCATCATGTATTCCGACCATGTGTCGGTGATCGGTAACGGCTGCATCGTCAACCCCAAGGTTGTCCTTGAGGAGATTGACATGTTCGAGGCCGACGGCATCACCACCAAGAACCTCAAGATCAGTGGTAACGCGCACGTCATCATGCCGTACCACATCGATCTGGATGGTGCCTTTGAGCAGAAGCTCGGCAAGAAGAACATCGGTACCACCAAGCGCGGCATCGGTCCGTGCTACCAGGACAAGATGGCCCGCATCGGACTGCGCATGCAGGACATGCTGGACGAGGCGCTGTTCCGCGACAAGCTGGAGACCGCTCTTGCCCGCGTAAATCCCGAGCTCGAGCTCATCTACCACCTGCCCACCTACACCGTGGACCAGATCTGCGACGAGTACCTGCCCATGGCCGAGCGCCTGCGCCCCTACATCACCGAGACGAGCCTGCTGCTCAACAACATGATCGATGAGGGCAAGGACCTGCTGTTTGAGGGCGCCCAGGCCACACTGCTCGATATCGATCACGGCACCTATCCGTACGTGACGTCTTCCAACTGCACCGCCGGCGGTGCCATCACCGGCTCCGGCGTCGGCATGAAGAACGTCGACCGCGTGCTGGGCGTCATGAAGGCCTATATCACCCGTGTCGGTTCGGGCCCCATGCCCACCGAGCTTTCCTATGAGTCCGAAGCCGGTCACACGCTGACCGAGGAGGGCTACGAGTACGGCGTGACCACCGGTCGCCGTCGTCGTTGCGGCTGGTTCGACGGTCCTATCGCCAACTATGCCTCGCGCGTTAACGGTCTCACCGATATCGCCCTGACCAAGCTCGACGTGCTTTCGGCCTTCGACACCATTAAGGTGTGCGTTGCCTACGACGTCGATGGCGAGCGCTACACGAGTGTGCCCGAGCATCAGGTGCGTTTTGAGAACGCCAAGCCCATCTACGAGGAGCTCCCTGGCTGGAAGTGCGACATCACCGGCTGCCGCAGCTTTGACGAGCTGCCGCAGGAGGCCCAGGACTACGTGGCGTTTATCGAGGATCTGGCACACACCCGCGTGACGTTCATTGGCGTTGGCGCTGGTCGCGAGCAGATCATCAACCGATTCTGGAAGTAATCGGTTTATACGGTTATTGCGATATACCCCTTTGCAGCCCAGACGGGCGGCCGAGGGGTATATTTGCTTGCAAAGGGCTCGTGTGGATCGGGCCATTCATCCATAGAGGAGGCACCCTTGAAGGCGGACACTCAAACCATCGACATCCTGTTGTTGGGCAGCGGCGGCCGTGAGCATGCTTTGGCAGCTAAGCTCGCAGCATCACCGCGCGCCGGCAAGCTCTACATCGCGCCGGGTAACGGCGGCACCGCGAGCTGCGGCGAGAACGTTGTTCTCGACGACTGCGATCCTGCGGCCGTGGCGGCGTTTGCGCAGAGCCGCGGATGCGGACTCGTGGTAATTGGCCCCGAGGCTCCGCTCGTGGTGGGCGTTGCCGACGCTGTCCGCGCGGCGGGCATCCCCTGCTTTGGCCCGGGTGCCGAGGGCGCCCAGATGGAGGGCTCTAAGCTGTTCTCCAAGCAGCTTATGGAGCGCGCCGGTATCCCGACGGCAGCCTATGGTTCATTTACCGACGAGGCTTCGGCTCTCGCCTACGTGCGCGAGCAGGGCGCTCCGCTGGTTGTGAAGGCCGACGGCCTTGCCGCGGGCAAGGGCGTTATCGTGGCGACCGAACTTGAGCAGGCCGAGGAGGCTGTGCGTGAGTGTTTTGGCGGCACCTTTGGCGATGCCGGCAATACCGTGGTCATCGAGGAGATGCTGACCGGCCCCGAGTGCTCGCTGCTTGCCTTTACCGACGGCAAGACCGTGCGCCCCATGGCCACCTCGCAGGACCACAAGCGCGCGCTCGAGGGCGACAAGGGCCCCAACACCGGTGGCATGGGCGTCTACAGCCCGGTGCCCATCGTGACCGACGAGGAGCACGCCACCATGGTGGAGGTCATGGAGCAGACCGTGGCAGAGCTAGCCGCCGAGGGCATCGACTACCGCGGCTGCCTGTACGGCGGCTTTATGCTCACGCCTGCCGGCCCCAAGGTGCTGGAGTTCAATGCCCGCTTTGGCGACCCCGAGACGCAGGTCGTGCTGCCGCGCCTTAAGAACGACCTGGTCGAGGTCATGCTTGCCTGCGCCAACTGCGAGCTCGATCAGATTGAGCTCGACTGGCGTGACGAGTGGGCCGTGGCCGTTGTCCTGACGAGCGCGGGCTATCCCGGCAGCTACGAGAAGGGCAAAGTCATCACCGGTATCGCCGACGCCGAGGCCATGGAGAACGTGACCGTGTACCATGCCGGCACCGCCGTGGTGGACGGTCAGCTCGTGACCAACGGCGGCCGCGTGCTTGCCGTGACCGCGCTGGGCGACACGTTCGAGAACGCTCGCAACCTTGCCTACGAGGCCTGCGAGAAGATTGATTTTGAGGGCAAGACTCTGCGTCACGACATCGGCCTGCGCGCGCTGCGTGGCCGCGACGCCTGGGATGCCTAAAGTCCGAGAGGAATGAGACGGATGGACGAGAAGAACGAAGAGCTCGTGGACGCGCAGATCGTCGAAGAAGAAAGCCGCGCGTACGGACACGCCGAGGGCGAGCCGGGTGGCGAGGTTGTCGACGAGCCGATGCTGGTGCTGGGCGATGACGACCCGCACGATGCCGAGCTGCACGAGAAGATTCTTTCGGAGGAGTGCGCCTGGAAGGGCAAGATCCTCGACGTCCGCCGTCTTGAGGTTGAGCTGCCCAACGGCCACCGTAGCGCCCGCGACATCATTCGCCATCCGGGCGCGGCGGCCGTTGTGGCGCTGACCGAGAGCGGCAAGATTGTGCTGGTGCGTCAGTACCGCACCGCCATCGACCGCGTGACGGTCGAGATTCCCGCCGGCAAGCTCGATCCAGGCGAGGACCCGCTCGATTGCGCCAAACGCGAGCTGCATGAGGAGACGGGCTTTAGGGCCGGTCGCATTCGCTTTTTGACGTCGATTGTCACGTCCTGCGGTTTTTGCGATGAGATCATTCATGTCTACCTGGCCACCAAGCTCGAGTTCGACGCGCCCAACCCCGACGATGATGAGTTTGTCAACGTGGACCTGGTGCCGCTGCACGAGCTGATCGACGCCGTGCTCGACGGCAAGATCGAAGACGCCAAGACCGTCGTAGGCGCCTTGGCCTGCGACAGCATCGCGCACCGCTTGGGTGGGGCCGAGCTCTAGGTTACGCGGTTTTACCAAACCGCGTAACGAGTCGACGCTGCAAACGCCCCTAAGCGGCAATCTGCCTTTCAATCGTCGCTCGCGTACCGAAGTACGCGTCGCTCCTCTTTCAAGGCACCTTGCTCGCTTAGGGACGTTTTCGCTGACGCTGCCAGAACATCGGCGTTATGCTTGTTGGGACGCTTTGTTTTCAGCCTGACCGGTTCAACCGGATTTCTCACGCTATTTATTTCTCTTCGAGGATTGCATGTTTAAAAGGTTTCTCTCGTATTACGAGCCCCAGACGGGGCTTTTTGTTGCCGATACTGTTTGTGCTCTGGTGCTTGCTGCCATTGACCTTGCGTTTCCTATTATTCTGCGCAATCTGACCGGCGGGTTGTTTACCCAGGGTCAGGCTGCCATTATGCAGGCGCTCGGTATGATTGCGGTGGGACTGGTGCTGATGTATGCCATCCGCTGCGCCTGCCGCTACTTTGTGAGCTACTGGGGCCATGTGATGGGCGCGCGCATGGAGTCCAAGATGCGCGAGGACCTGTTCGATCAGTACGAGCGCTTTAGCTTTGCATACTTCGATCGCAACAGCTCGGGCGACATGATGAGCCGCGTGGTCAACGACCTGTTCGATATCTGCGAGGCGGCGCACCATGTGCCCGAGTGGATCATCATCTGCGGCATCGAGATTATCGGCTCGTTTGTGATCCTCTTTACCATCGCCCCGGTGCTGGCGCTCGCCATGGCCGTGGTGACGGCGGCGTTTGCGGTCATCATGTTTTGGCAGAACATGCGCATGCGCGAGGTCTTTAGCGACAACCGCAAAAAGATCAGCGGCATCAATGCGCAGCTGCAGGATTCGCTGGCGGGCATGCGCGTGGTCAAGAGCTTTGCCAATGAGGAGACCGAACGTTTCAAGTTCCGCGCCTCCAACAATCGCTATCTTTCGTCCAAGGAGAACATGTATCACGCCATGGGCGTCTATACCGCGACGTATGGCCTGCTCTCGGGTGTGCTCTATGTGATCGTGGTGCTGCTGGGCGGTTGGCTGGTTGCCCAAGGCCAGCTGCAGGCAGTCGATATGGCAACCTTCGCGCTCTACATTTCGCTGTTCTGCACGCCGCTCGAGACACTCGTCAATTCGGCCGAGACGTATCAGAAGGCCATTGCCGGCTTTAAGCGTATGGACGAGGTGCTCTCGACCGCGCCGGATATCCAGGACAAGCCGGGCGCCACGGATCTGCAGGTGACCGCCGGCGCCGTGGATTATCACGACGTGTGCTTTAACTACGAGGACGTTGAGCTGGGCGAGGGCGATGCCGAAGAGCGTCCCGTTATCGACCATATGAATCTGTCCATCAAGCCCGGGCAGACCATCGCTTTGGTTGGCCCTTCGGGCGGTGGCAAGTCCACGACCTGTTCGCTGCTGCCGCGCTTTTATGACGTGGCTGCCGGATCCATTAGCATCGACGGCCAGGACGTGCGCGATGTGACGCAGCAGAGCCTGCGCCGCGCCATCGGCCTGGTGCAGCAGGATGTCTACCTGTTTGACGGAACAATCGGCGAGAACATCGCCTACGGCAAGCCGGGCGCTACGGCAGAAGAGATCGCCGAGGCCGCCCGTCGCGCCAACATCGATGCCTTTATCGAGTCGCTTCCACAGGGCTATGACACGGTCGTGGGCGAGCGCGGCAGCCGTCTTTCGGGCGGACAGAAACAGCGCGTTGCCATCGCGCGCGTGTTTCTCAAGAACCCCAAGATCCTGATTTTGGACGAGGCGACGAGTGCTTTGGATAACGAGAGCGAGGAGGCGGTGCAGGAGTCACTCGAAGAGCTGGCACGCGGCCGCACCACGATTATCATCGCCCATCGTCTTTCGACCATTAAGCATGCCGATGAGATTGCGACCGTTGAGCATGGTCGCGTTGTGGAGCGTGGCACGCACGAGGAGCTTCTCGCCCGTGGCGGCACCTATGCCCGTTACTATCGAATGCAGTTCGAAGGTGCGCGTGCGCACGAGCTCGACTGATTGATATGACAGGAAGTTTATGGCTGACAAGAACCCTTTGACTCCGGAAGAAGTGACGGAGTTATTCTCCGAAATCGATGCATCCGGCGTCTTGGATCCCACGCTTGCCAAAAAGCGAACCGAGCGCATGCGTGAGAAGGAGGCTGCGGCCAAGCGCGGTGACAAAGCGGCGCTAGCGCAGCTGCGCAGCGAGGACCGCGCGAGCCAGGCAAAACATATCGACCCGCTGTCCGAGGACGACCCTTCGGGCTCGCAGGTGAGCCATACCATTACGAAGACTGCCATGGCCGTGGTCATTGGCATCTTGGTGCTGATTGTGGGCATGCAGATTGGCTACGGCGTGATGCGACGCCTGAACACCGCCAACCTGTCCGAGAGCGTTTCGGTGGATACCGTTTCGACGGCGCTGAAGGGCGGCCTTGAGTGGGGCAACGGCTTTACGCAGTTTCCGCTCGATTTTTCTGTCGATGAGGCCGATGAGCGTACGGGCACGGTCGAGGTAACGGTGCTGGATACGTCGTCTGCCAATGAGCTCGAACTGCTGTCCAATGGTCAGATCCAGGCCGCGGCGCTTGCGACCAACGCGTTGCTCAACGATAAGATCGACCGCGTGGTGTATAACGTGCATGCCTATATCGACGAGGATAGCAACATTCAACACGATTCCTTCTTTGGCATGTTTCCCGCGCGGGGTCATCAGAGCGCCATTTTGACGTTTGTGTGGACCAAGAGCTCATCGACTGCCACGAACATCGACTGGAAGATGCATATCGTGAGCATGGACGACACCATTGCCGAGCGCATTCAAAAACAGGTGAACTCGGTTTCGTCGCTGATCGAGGACCCGGTGGTGAGCCAGACCAAGATTGACGAGGAAAAGGCCGAACGTGACCTGGAGCATCGTCTGCATGGCCGCGAGATTTTCCGCGGCGGCAAGCCCGACCGAACGCCGTCCGATCTGCTGGAACAGGACAAGAAAAAATAAGACGCCATCATCCCGTGTGAGCCACAAGCCCCGCGGGATGATTTTTAATCCCCGTCCCAGAAAAATCATTATGCATAGAAAGTCATAATTATCATTTCGTAAACATTTCGATGAAATTAACGCCATGAGGCATGCTTGCGGTTACAATACCGCGAGGCCTAACTACACACCTTTAAGCCGGTCCTGTGAGACCGGGAAGGAGAATTATGGCGAACAACCATACCGCGGGCGCTGCCGCCCGCACCTTCGCGCCCAGCGAGCTTTGCCAGCGTATGCTGGCCAAAACCAGCAAGGGCACCTGCGGTCCCTGTATCCTGTATCTTGAGGATGGGACCATTTTTTATGGACGTGCATGCGGCGCCGAGGGCACCGCGACCGGCGAAGTCTGCTTCAACACCTCGCTTGAGGGCTACTTTGAGGTCATGACCGACCCGAGTTATGCCGGCCAAATTGTAACCATGACCTATCCGCAGATCGGCAATTACGGTATCGACGAGACCGATGTCCAGTCGGCCTTCCCCGGCGACGCCGTGCGCCCTGCGAGCGCTCCGGCTATGCGCGGCATGATCGTTCGCGACATGTGCGCCACGCCTTCTAACTGGCGCTCGCCCGTCAGCGTGCCGGAGTACCTGCGCGCTCACGGCATCGTCGCTATCGAGGGTGTCGACACCCGCGCTCTGGTGCGCCATCTGCGCGACAATGGTTCCAAGATGGGCATTATCTCGACAGAGATCTTCGACGTCGACGAGCTCGCCGAGCGTCTGGACGCAGCGCCCACGCTGGTGGGCGAGAACCTGGTCAAGACCGTGAGCTGTCCCGCGCCTCACGAGTTTGTGGCCGCCGACCTGCCTGCCACGCATGGCTTTGCGCTTGTGGCTGCCGCTCCTGCCCGTCACAAAGTGGTCGCCTACGACTGCGGTGTGAAGCGCGGTATTCTGGAGGGCCTGGTCCGTGCCGGCTGCGACCTCACCGTCGTGCCGTGGGATACGCCCGCCCAGCAGGTGCTCGACATGAATCCTGATGGCGTCTTTTTGTCCAACGGCCCCGGCGACCCCGATGCCGTGGTGGAGACCTACGAGCAGGTGCAGCAGCTGATCGGCAAGGTGCCGGTCTTTGGTATTTGCCTGGGTCACCAGATGATCAGCTTGGCCTGCGGCGCCCAAATGGAAAAGCTTAAATTCGGTCACCGTGGCGGTAACCAGCCGGTTATGAATCTGGTGAGCCGTCGCGTGGAGATCACCGCGCAAAACCACGGCTTTGGCCTGCTGTTCCCCAGTCTGGGCAAACTGATTCCGGAGCTTTCCGGCGGCGAAACCGAGCATGCGGCCGATGGCGACCTGCGCGCCTGGGTGCGTCGCGGCGTCGCGCCGGTCGTGATGAACGAGCGCTTTGGTCGCATTCGCCTGACACATGTGAACCTCAACGACGGCACCGCCGAGGGCATCCAGCTGCTCGACGCCCCGTGTTTCTCGGTCCAGTACCACCCCGAGGCTTCGCCCGGCCCCACCGATGCCCACTATCTCTTTACCGCCTTTACGCGACTCATGGACGGCGAGGAGAACTACCTGGACATCGACACCGCGAAGGACCGCCTCGCCGGCTGGAATTTCGCCGACGATGGTTCCGCCGTTCTACCGAACGGCGGACCGGTCGACGCTGCGGCTGCATCTGGCACATCATCTTGCCGTTCTGCTTCGGACGCGCGGGCATAAGCCCAGCGCGCCCTCGCATCACGGCAACCTGATGCACCAGCTGCACCCTCGCTGACTTTTCCAAAACATTGAGTCAGCCTCTCTAGGAGGTTTTTAACATGCCTAAACGTACTGACATCAAGCGCATCCTCGTTATTGGTTCGGGCCCCATCGTTATTGGCCAGGCCTGCGAGTTCGACTACTCCGGCGCACAGGCCTGCAAGGTGCTCAAGGAGGATGGCTTTGAGGTCATCCTGGTCAACTCCAATCCGGCGACCATCATGACCGACCCGGGTCTTGCCGACCGCACCTATGTCGAGCCCATCACCGCCGAGTTTATCGAGCGCGTAATCAAGAAAGAGCGCCCGGACGCGCTGCTGCCCACGCTGGGCGGCCAGACCGGTCTGAACGCCGCCGTCGAGCTGGCAAAGGACGGCACGCTCGACAAGTACGGCGTCGAGATGATCGGCTGCGACCTGGCCGCTATCGAGCGCGGCGAGGACCGCAAACTCTTTAACGAGGCCATGGCCGAGATCGGCCTGGAGGTTGCGCGCTCGGGCTATGCCTACAGCGTGGCCGACGCCGAGGCTATCGCCGAGCGCGTGGGATATCCCTGCGTACTGCGCCCGAGCTTTACCCTCGGTGGCGCCGGCGGCGGCATCGCGCATACCCACGAGGAGCTCGTCTCCATCGTGAGCCAGGGCCTTGAGCTCTCGCCTGCCCATGAGGTGCTGGTCGAGGAGTCCATCGAGGGTTGGAAAGAGTATGAGATGGAGGTCATGCGCGACCACGCCGGCAACGGCATCATCGTGTGCTCCATCGAGAATCTCGACCCCATGGGCGTGCACACCGGCGACTCCATCACCGTGGCGCCGGCGCAGACGCTCTCCGACCTTGAGTACCAGCGCATGCGTGTCGCCTCGCTCGCCATCTTGGGGAAGATCGGCGTCGAGACCGGCGGCTCCAACGTGCAGTTTGCCGTGAACCCCCAGACCGGCCGCCTGATCGTCATCGAGATGAACCCGCGCGTGAGCCGTTCGTCCGCACTGGCCTCCAAGGCCACGGGCTTCCCCATCGCCAAGGCCGCCGCTCGCCTGGCCGTGGGCTACACGCTCGACGAGATCGTCAACGACATCACCAAGGCAACGCCCGCCTGCTTTGAGCCCACAATCGACTACTGCGTCGTCAAGGTGCCGCGCTTTGCCTTCGAGAAGTTTAAAGGCACTGATCCTACGCTCACCACGCGCATGAAGGCCGTGGGCGAGATTATGGCGATCGGCCGCACCTTTGAGGAGGCCTTCGGCAAGGCCATGCGCTCACTGGAGGACGGTCACCAGGGCATCTGCGCCGGTGGCAAGGAGGGTGCCGACAAGCTGAGCGACGATGAGCTCGCTCAGGCCGTGGCAACCCCGACCGAGCACCGCATCTTCTTTGTGGTCGAGGCCCTGCGCCGTGGCTGGGACATCGCCCGCATCCATGCCGTCTGCGGTATCGATCCGTGGTACCTCAACCGTATCAACGACATGGTGCAGGTCCAGGAGAGCATCCGCGGCCTGCGTGTGGAGGATATCGACGCCGACGCGATGCGCCTGCTCAAGCAGTACGGCACGAGCGACGCCGAGATTGCCGCGCTGACCGGCTCGGACGAGCGCTTTGTGCGCGCCTATCGCAAGGGTCTGGGCGTGGTTCCCAGCATGAAGACGGTCGATACCTGCGCTGCGGAGTTTTCGAGCGCCACGGAGTACCACTACAAGACGTACGAGAACATCTACCGCACGAGCCCGGATGCCAAGAAGTGCGTGGCTCCCGACGAGACCACGCCGGCGGACAAGCCCAAGGCGATGATCCTGGGCGCCGGCCCCAACCGCATTGGCCAAGGTATCGAGTTCGATTACTGCTGCGTGCACGCGAGCTACGCACTGGCGGCTCGCGGCTTCGAGACCATCATAGTCAACTGCAACCCCGAGACCGTTTCGACTGACTACGACACCTCGGACCGCTTGTACTTTGAGCCGCTCACCTACGAGGACGTCATGGACGTTATCGATGTCGAGCGCCCCGACGGCGTCGTGGTGACGCTCGGTGGCCAGACCCCGCTTAAGCTGGCGCGCATGCTCGAGGAGAGCGGCGTGAACATTATGGGCACCAAGCCCGATGCCATCGACTTTGCCGAGGACCGCGAGCGCTTCGCCGCTCTGCTCGACAAGCTGGGCATCATGTACCCGCCGGCGGGCCAGGCCACCTCGTTTGAGGAGGCCGAGGCCGTGGCCGCGCACATCGGCTATCCGCTGCTGGTGCGCCCGAGCTATGTGCTGGGCGGCCGCGGCATGATGATCGCCTACGATGCCGAGCATCTGCGCGATTACATGGCCGAGGCTGCGCGCATTAGCCCCGACTACCCGGTGTACCTGGACCGCTTCCTGGAGGGTGCGATCGAGTCCGACGTCGACGCCCTGTGCGATGGCGAAGAGGTATACATCGGCGGCATCCTGGAGCATATCGAGGAAGCCGGTATTCACTCCGGCGACTCCGCGACCTGCATCCCGCCGTTCAGCTTTAGCGAGAGCCTGCAGGCGAAGCTCCGCGAGACCACGCGCCGCATCGCGATGGCGCTGGGAGTCCGCGGTCTGGTCAACGTGCAATATGCCATCAAGGGCGAGACCGTCTACGTGATCGAGGCCAACCCGCGCGCCAGCCGTACCGTGCCGTTTATCTCCAAGGCCACCGGCGTGCCGCTGGCCAAATGCGCGGCGCGCATCATGGCAGGCGATTCCATCGCGAGCTTGGGCCTGCCGAGCGACGAACGTCAGCTGGACTGGTTCTGCATGAAGGAAGCCGTCATGCCCTGGGGCCGTTTCCCGGGAGCCGACGTTATCCTGGGGCCCGAGATGAAGTCGACCGGCGAGGTCATGGGTATCGCCAAGAGCTATCCCGAGGCATACGCCAAGACGCAGCTGGCGATCGACTACAACCTGCCCGACCCGAGCGCCGGCAAAGTGTTCATTAGCGTGTGCGACCGCGATAAGCGGCATATCCTTTCGGTTGCGCGCATCCTTCGCTACCTGGGCTTTGATATCTGCTCCACCGAAGGTACGGCGCGCGTGCTGCGCGGCGGCAACGTGACCTGCGAGATCGTGGAAAAGATCAGCGGCCCACATGATGGCGAGCGCCCCAACATCGGCGACCTCATCGCCGATGGCAAGATCGCGGTGATTATCAACACGCCGTACGGCCCGGGTTCGCGCGGCGACGGCTATCTGTTGCGTACCGAGGCGGTGCGCCGCGGCGTAACCTGCGTGACCGCGATGTCTGCCGCCAACACGTACGTGAGTGCCATCGAGGCGGTGCGTGAGGACCAGCAGGGTCACGGCAGCGCCAACGACATGGGCATGGACGTCATCGCCCTGCAGGACCTGCCGCAGTACACGGTGTAGATTGAGCTGGCCGGCCGGGGCGGAGGGGGCTGAGTTTCCCCCTTCGCTC
>CAUDZT010000061.1 GCA_958453935.1 uncultured Collinsella sp.
GGCCAGCCCGTGGGAGGCCAGGGCGCCGCTGACCGGTGGACGGCACCGAGCCGTCTGATGACTTGAAGAAGGGGGAGGCCTCGCGGCCTCCCCCTTTTTTTGCGTTTTATAGAGAGCTGTAATACAAGAACTCGCCTTCTTTTAGCTTGTCTTACTGTTTGGCTGTATTTTGAGTCCTTCTTTTGTATTTGCGCGATAATAACTCCCATTGGCGTTAGGGAGGACTTGATGTTTACCGTTTTTGTCTTGGGCAATATTGCTTCGGGTAAGTCGACTGCCTGCCGCTATCTCGACTCTCATGGCGCCATGCTTATCGATCTGGACGAGCTTGCCAAATCGCTGTATGTGCCAGGCTCCGATATCGTCAATGCCCTCGCGGAAGAATTTGGCTGGGATATTTTGGACGAGGAGGGCGGCGTTCGCCGTAACATCCTCGCTTCTCGAGCTTTTGTTTCTCCTGATGCGGTCGCGAGGCTCAATAGCATTGTGCACCCCGTTCTCATTGAGCAGCTGTCACTGAGGATTCTTGATCCGGTTTGCTGCACGGTTTCTTCCCCCCGTTATCCCTTTGCGGTGGTCGAGGTTTCTGCTCCGACTGGTTTTGAGGATGCATTTGGCTTGGCTGATGAAATTCTGGTCATCAGCGCCCCTTTGTCAGTTCGTCGCGAGCGTGCTATTCAGCGTGGCATGGAGCCATCTGATTTCGATGCCCGTTCTGCTTGCCAGCCCGATGAGTCTGCGCTGTGCAATCTCGCTACAACGGTGATTGATAATGCCGCAGGCGATAATTCGCTCTTTGAGCAGCTTGACTCATGGCTTGCATGCCATGGGTTTATAGACACTGCGAATAAGGAGGATTCCGATGCCTAAGACACGTTTCTTTGCGTGGTATCGCCTTATTCCGCTGGCTGCCGTTTTTGCCTTCGGCCTTATCTCATTCGTTTACTCGTGTGCTCCTGCCGCCTTCTTTAAGCCGCTGTATCCGATTGACTACGAGGCATATGTAAAGCAATCCAGTATTTCGTATAATCTGGATCCGTATCTGGTGTGCGCTGTCATTAAGTCGGAATCGAATTGGGATCCCGAGGCCGAATCGAATCAGGGTGCTCAGGGATTGATGCAGCTGATGCCTGTGACTGCTCAGGATATGATCGCCAAGGGTCTTGTCGACGGTGGGGAGTATTCGGCCGACAACCTTAACGATCCGGCTACGAATATCGAGTTTGGCTGTGCGTACCTCTCGTATCTCTTAACGTATTTCAACGGGTCGACGGATAGCGCTATTGCCGCCTATAACGCCGGCATGGGCAATGTCGACGGATGGGCGCAGCAAAGTACGTCGCTGCACAATGCAATCACCTTTCCCGAGACGCAGGCGTATCTGATTCGCGTCAATAATGCCTGGGTTCGCTATAAGACCCTCTATCCCGATCGGTTCGTATAGGACTATGCCTGCCGCCTGCGTATACTGCAGATATATGAGTTAGGAGTATCCATGGCGGAATTTGAAGTAGAACGCGTTGGCGGTGAACTTAAGCGCTTTGGCGTTGAGGGCGCTGAGGTGCCGTTTGAAGTCGTTTCTCCCTATGAGCCTGCAGGTTCTCAGCCTAAGGCCATTGAGTCGCTTGTGCAGGGTGTGAGGGACGGAGATCGCTATCAGGTTTTGCTGGGCGTGACTGGTTCGGGCAAGACCTTCACGATGGCTAAGACTATTGAGGCCCTGGGGAAGCCGACGCTGGTCATGGCTCCCAATAAAACGCTCGCCGCTCAGCTTGCGAGCGAGCTCAAAGAGTTCTTTCCCAACAACGCTGTGGTCTACTTTGTCTCGTACTACGACTACTATCAGCCCGAGGCGTATGTGCCGCAAAGCGATACATATATCGAGAAAGACTCCTCGATTAACGAAGAGGTCGAGATACTGCGCCATCAGGCGACCGCATCGCTGCTATCTCGACGCGATGTGATCGTTGTCGCATCGGTCTCGTGTATCTATGGCATTGGCTCTCCTGAGGACTATGCGGGTCTGGCTCCAAACGTCGACAAGAAGGTGCCGCTCGAGCGCGATGACTTTATCCATGCGCTTATCGACATTCAATATGATCGCAATGACTATGACCTGGCGCGCGGCACGTTCCGCGTGCGCGGTGATGTCGTCGACGTGTATCCGCCTTATGCCGAGCATCCGTTGCGGTTTGAGTTCTTTGGTGACGAGGTTGAACTGATAGCCGAGATCGATGAGGTCACCGGTGAGATGCTGCGTGAGTACGAAGCAATTCCCGTGTGGCCGGCCTCGCATTACGTGACCGAGAAGCCAAAGGTCAAGGCCGCTCTGAAATCAATCAGTGAAGAGTGCGAGAAGCGTGTGGCCGAGCTCAAGGCGACTGATAAGTTGCTCGAGGCACAGCGTCTGCAGCAGCGTACCGACTATGATCTCGAGATGCTCGAAACGATGGGCTTTTGCAACGGCATCGAGAACTACTCGCGTCATCTGGACGGGCGTAAGCCGGGTGAGCCGCCGTTTACCTTGATTGACTACTTTCCCAAGGACATGCTCTGCATCATCGACGAGAGCCATGTGACGGTGCCGCAGATTCGCGGTATGCACGAAGGCGACCGATCGCGTAAAGTGACCCTGGTGGAGCATGGTTTTCGCCTGCCCTCGGCGCTCGACAACCGTCCGCTTCGCTTCGATGAGTTTGAGGCAAGGATACCCCAGTTTATCTATGTTTCGGCCACACCGGGCGACTACGAGCTGCGGGTGAGCCAAAACGACGTGGAGCAGATTATTCGTCCGACCGGTCTGCTCGACCCCAAGATCGATGTGCGTCCGGTTCGTGGGCAGATTGACGATCTTGAGGACGAGATTCGCGAGCGCGTTGCCCGCAAGGAGCGCGTACTGGTGACCACGCTCACCAAGCGCATGGCCGAGGATCTGACCGACCATCTGCTTGATGCCGGCATTAAGGTCAATTACATGCACTCCGATACAGCGACGATGGACCGTGTCGAGATCCTGCGAACGCTGCGCGAGGGAAAGATTGATGTTCTCGTTGGCATCAACCTGCTTCGCGAGGGCTTGGATCTCCCCGAGGTCTCACTGGTGGCAATTCTCGATGCCGATAAGGAAGGCTTCTTGCGCAACCGCCGTTCGCTGATTCAGACGATTGGCCGCGCGGCCCGTAACGCCGATGGCGAAGTCATCATGTATGCAGACGTTGTGACCGATTCGATGAAAGAGGCCATCGAGGAGACGCAGCGCCGTCGCGAGATTCAGATGGCATATAACGAAGAGCATGGCATTGTGCCCAAGACGGTGCGCAAGGCCATCAACGACATCTCAAGTTTTATTGCCGAGGCCGAAAAAACCGTGGGTTCCAAGGGACGCTCGAAGGGCGACTCTCTTGGCCATGGCGCATTCTATACGCCCGATGAGTTGGGCGAGGGTGGCGTGCCGGAAACGGTGGCGCCCGAGCAGACACTTGCGGAGCAGTTGGAAGAACTGCCGCATGACGAGCTCGTGCGGATCGTCGAAACCATGGAAGAGGATATGCGTAACGCTTCTGCCGCCATGGACTTTGAGGAGGCGGCGCGCCTGCGCGATGCCGTCGTTCAGATTCGGGCGATGCTCGAGGGTGCGTCTGAGGACGAGACGATCGAGCGCTTACGTTCGCAGGCTCGCAAGGGTTCCACGTTCGCATCGGGCAGAAAACGCCAGGGTGCACGGTTTAAGAAATAGCGAACATGCCCCGAGTTCCCTGCGGAGCTCGGGGCATGCGTCTTTTGCGCGCTGGAATTCGTGCGTTAGAGGTCTGCGATCAGGGCTTCGGCACAACGGATGCCGTCGGTGGCGGCGCTCATGATGCCGCCGGCATATCCAGCTCCCTCACCGCAAGGGTAGAGGCCCGGGGTCGACACGGCATGGCATGTTCGGTCTCGGGTGACGGTGACCGGTGAGCTCGAGCGAGTCTCCACGCCGGTAAGGACAGCATCGGAGCGGTCGTAGCCTCGTAGCTTTTTTCCAAGTAGGGGAAGTCCCAGGCGGAGCGACTCGACGATATGCTGCGGCAGGGCTTCGTCAATTGCCGTCCAGGTCACACCGAGCGGATAGGTGGGCTTTACCTTTCCGGGCGCCTTGCTGGCGCGTCCTGCGAGGAAATCTCCGACGAGCTGTGCCGGTGCGTTCCAGTTGGAACCGCCCAGGCGGTAGGCGGCCGCCTCGCAGGCGCGCTGGAGCTCGATGCCGGCGAGTGGGTCATCGTTGGGAAGGTCCTCAGGCGTGACGTTAACGAGCAGGGCGGCATTTGCGTTGCGTCCGTCGCGGGCATTGAGACTGGCGCCGTTGACGCACAAGTGGCCCTGCTCGGAAGAGGCGGCGACAACCTGCCCGCCGGGACACATGCAAAACGAGAACACGCTGCGGCCGTTGGGAAGATGGGCGACGAGCTTGTAGGGGGCTGCTCCGAGGGCAGGATGTCCCGCCGAGGCTCCGAATTGGGCTCGGTCGATGTCGCGCTGCGGATGCTCGATGCGAACGCCCATGGCAAAGGTCTTTTGTGCGAGGACCACGTTGTGGTCCTTAAGGAGCTCAAAAATATCGCGAGCAGAATGCCCGCAGGCGAGGATGAGGTGCTTTGTCTCGATTGGCTCGCAAGCGGTGTCTTGGGACGATTGGACATCAATACCGGTGATGGCGCCAGACGCGTCGATGCGAATGTCGACGAGCTTCGTTCGATAACGGACGACACCTCCGAGCTGCTCGATGCGCTGGGATATAGCGGTGACGACCGTGGGAAGGATGTCGGAGCCAATGTGCGGCTTGGCATCCCACAGAATATCGCGGGGCGCACCCGCCTCGACGAAGGTTTCGAGGATAAGGCGATGGGCGGGATTTTTGGTTCCCGTATTGAGCTTGCCGTCCGAGAAGGTCCCCGCGCCGCCCAGGCCAAACTGGATATTGCTCTCGGGGTCGAGGATGCGCTCCTTTAGAAAGAGGTCGATCGCCTGCGAGCGGCGAAATGCCGGGTCGCCGCGCTCGATGAGCAAGGGCTTAAGACCTGCTTCGGCGAGCGTAAGCGCAGCGAAAAGGCCGGCGCATCCGGCGCCGACAACGACAGGGCGTTCTTGAGGTGCGTCGGAGGCGGGGGAGGGGAATGAAGGCTCATCGTCTTCTATCGCGCGTACGCGCGAGCGGTCACGCTCGGCAACGCTGTCGACCGCTTCTCGCTCGAGGTGGGGACTAGTCAGCTCAACACGAAAGCTCAGGATAAAATGGACGTCTCGTTTTTTGCGAGCGTCGATTGACTTGCGGTGGAGCTCGATGGACTTGATCTCGGAGTCCTTGCAACGTAGGACGCGCTTGGCGACTCGCTTGCCAACAATGAGACAGGCATTTTCATCGTCGGCTTCATCGAGCGACGCGTTGACTTGGGTGATTTCGATCATCGAGGTCTCCTTAGAGGCAAGAAAGAGGCCGTCCGGTATCCCAGACGGCCCGAATGCGTTTTTGATTATAGACTGCGCGGCTACAGGCTGCTTGCAGCGCGAATGCCCGAGATCCAGGCCCACGCAAGGTTAAAGCCTCCGCAATCGGCGTCGATGTCGAGCGCTTCACCGCAGACGTAAAGCGGGGCGTCGACAACGCTGCGCGCGCGTAGGCTGGGTGTTGAGATGCTCTCGACAGATACGCCACCACGCGTGACCTGCGCTGAGCGCTCCTCGGCTGTTCCCTTGACGAGCAACTTAAAGTGCTTGAGGATCGAGACCAGGTGGATGACATCGTTGGAGCCTGGATGGCACTGCTCGAACGCTGTGCAGACGACGCGGGAGAGTTGCGGGGCGAGCATGCCGTCGAGCCAACGGGGATCGCGGGGCGAAAAGCCGCCGAGCAGCTCAACGCGCCGGTTGAGCGTATCGAGCAACTCGTCTTTGGAGAGGTCGGGGAAAACGTCGAGCAGGATCGTATCGCCGTGCTGGATACGACGAGAGAGGTTGAAGACAGCGACGCCCGAGATACCGAAGGTTCGAAACAGCACTTCACCGTCTTCGTGCCAGAGCTCATTATGATTGCGGGCGAGCGTCAAGCGGGCGCGGACGCGCAGGCCATCCAACGTCTTGAGCGCCGCCCGATCGCCAAAGACCGTTGCCGATACGGGGCAGAGGATGGGGCGCAGCGAAGTGAGGGGGAGGCGAAACGTATCGGCGATACCGGTGGGGTTGCCGCCCGTGGCGATAATTACGGCATGTGCCTGCAGGGCCACGTTCTTGCGAGGGGCATCGGCGAGCGCTTTCCGAAGCGAGCGGAGCTCCGATTTTCGGTCGTCGTGCTTTTTTGCCTTGAGCGCCCGCGCTGGACGGTCTATTTGGAGTGCCCAGCCTTCGGAAGCTTTGTGCGCCGAGGCAACGTAGGCTCCGCAGATTAAGGTGATACCTAGGCGGTCGCAAACGTTGAGAAGCGCGTCGCGCACCGATTCGGCGCGAAGGGAGCGCGGGTACAGCCGGCCTTCCTCGGAGGTTGTCATGATACCCAGCGAGGAGAAGAAACCCATAAGCTCTTGTTCGGGCTGGGGGCCCATGACGGATGTGACGAATGCTGGGTGGTTATACCGCTGAGGATCGATCGATTCGTTGGAGAGGTTGCAGCGGCCGTTACCGGTCGCAAGGAGCTTAAGGCCGCAGGCGACATCGCGCTCAACGATGCAGACGCTTTTGCCAACGCGTGCGGCCGTAATGGCGGCGGCGAGGCCTGAAGCCCCGCCGCCGATTACCAGGACGTCATAGAAGGCGCTCGCGTTCACTTAGGCCTCGTCGGTCTCGTGCGGGGTAATAGCCTCGACGGCAGAGACTGCCTTGGGCAACATGCCATCGGGCAGCGCGGTCTCGACCTCGCCCTTATCGCAGGCCTCGGCGAGTGCCGGATTAATGGGAAGCTGCCCCAAGATGTCGAGGTTATAGCGCTCTGCGACCTCGGGGAGCTTGCTCTTGCCAAAGACCTCGATCTTCTTGCCGCAGTCGGGGCACTCAATATAGCTCATGTTCTCGACAATGCCCAGAATGGGGACGTTCATCTTCTCGGCCATGTTGACCGCCTTGGCGACGATCATCGAGACCAGATCCTGCGGGCTCGTGACGATGACGATGCCGTCGACGGGCAGCGACTGGAAGACGGTGAGCGCGACGTCGCCTGTTCCCGGAGGCATGTCGACCAGCAGGTAGTCGATGGGGCCCCACGAGGTCTCGCTCCAGAACTGCCTAATGGCGCCTGCGATGACCGGACCGCGCCAAAGGACGGGGTCGGTCTCGTTTTGGAGCAGCAGGTTGGAGCTCATGACCTTGACGCCGTGCTCGGAGATTTCGGGCAGCATAAGGTTGCCAAGGGCATGGACGTGGCGTCCACTCATACCGAACATCTTGGGGATAGAGGGACCGGTGATGTCGGCATCGAGGACGCCGACCTTGTGGCCGTGACGGGCAAGCTCGGTGGCGATGGCACCGGTGACAAATGACTTGCCGACACCGCCCTTGCCGGAAAGCACGGCGATGACGCGCTTGACCTCGGACAGCGTGTTCTCCTCAAATTGCGACGGCGACGTTTGTCCGCCGGCGGCCTGTGCGTGTTCGCAACCCATGTATGACTCCTTTGTATATGCTGGGGCCGGGGCCCCGCGATGTGACACGAGCGTCATTGTACCCTCGTTTGCGAGCGGGAGTCATTTGCGATGCGTTTGGGCCGAGCGTGCTTGCAATACGATGGGCCCAAGCGAATGGGCGGGCTTACTGAACTTTGCTGGCGAACTCGAGGTATTGCATGCGCTGCAGCTTGTCGATCGTCGAGGCGTAGGGGCTGTCTTCCGATTCCAAGTCGTAGCGCAGCCCGTCGGCACCGAGATAGCCGGCGACATTGATGGTGGGCACATCTGACCTTGTCGCAAGCAGGGCCTTTTGGTAATTGGTGAGCGGGGCGCCGATCTTATTAAGGGTAATGGCTGCAATCTCGTTTGCCCCGACGGTGTCGTAGACGTTGAGCTCGGTATTGCCGGCGATCTCATAGTTAGCCCAGACGAGATATGTCGACTGATAGATACGGAAAGCGTGGCTTGCCGTATCTTCCTGAGGGTACAGCTCGTCGTTGAGAGTCGTTGCGGCGCTCGGCTGATGGTCGCCAAAAAAGACAAGAACAACCGGTCTGCCGATGTTGCGGAGCTCGTTGATAAAGTACTCGAGGTCCCGGTCGGATGCGTTGATGCAGGTGAGATAGGTGTTGAGCGCGCTGTTGGCGCCTTCGCTGGCTCCCTCGACCCAATAGTTTGTCAGCTCTTCGGCGGGAACGGTGCCATAGTCGTAGCCGCCGTGATTTTGCATCGTGACGTCAAAGATGAACTGCGGCGCTTCGTCGGTTCTAAGCAGGTCGAGTATCTTGTCGTAGGTGGCGTAGTCGCATACGCCGGCATGGTAATAGGGCGCACCTTCGAAATCGCCGATTGAAAGAAAGTCTCCAAAGCCCAGCTGCTGATAGATTTTATCTCGATGGTAGTTGACGGGGTTTTGCGGGTGCATAGCGGTAGTGGTATACCCAAGCTCTTTAAGGTCCTTTGCCAGGCTGTTTACGCCATTCATCTGATACAGCTGATAGGGGATCTTGCCTAATCCGACAAAGGCCGTTGTCGCTCCGGTCAAAAATTCGAATTCGGAGTTCGCCGTTCCGCCACCGGCGACCGAAGCGAGCATGGTGCCGCGAACAAGTGTGTCGGGAAGCGAGTTGTAGAATGCGGGGCCGGTGTACCCGGCCGCCTGGAGCTGCTCAAAGCACGAAAGGTCGCTAAAACTCTCGTTCATGACGGCAACAATCGTCGGCTTGATTTCATTGAACTGGGCAACGGCCGCCGCGCGCTGTTCGCTCGAGCCATATGTGCTGTCGTAGACGGCGGCGAGCTCCTGCTCGATGCTCTGCGCCTCATCGGGCGTATAGTCTTCGGGCTTCTCAATGGGCAACTCGTTGACCATTTCGGTGAACGAAGTGATAAAACCCTGAGACGCATACGTGGTGATGGGCTGCCAACGGTCAAATCCAAAATCCAGCGCCTGCTCCAAGTCGATGTTGGAAAAGCCTGAGAGCCCCACAACGGTCACTAGCAGAAAAGCACAGAGGTTAGCGGCGATAGCGGGGAAGACATGGGTGGGCGTACGGAGCTTTCGCGGTCGGATGAGCGAAAGAAGCCCCAGGGAAATCTCCAGCAGGGCGAGAGAGGTTACGATTCCGGCGGTAAAGGTAAACTCGTATCCCTCGCTCACTTCCATTGCGGTGCCAAGGGCCAAGATATCGCTTGGCAGGATGGCTTCGCCTTTAAACGTTATGACGAAGTGCTCGGCAATGCCAAGGATGCAGCAGACGACGGGCACGAGGGCCATGACGCCTCCATGACGCTGTCCCAGCAAATAAAGGGAGAGCAGAACCGTCGCGAGCAGCCCGACGGAAAACCCGAATGAGTTGGCGGGAATGCGATAGAACGTTTCGTTGCAGGCAATTTCGAGTGAAACGAACGAGAGCGCTGAAACAGCGGCGATGACAAGGATGTCGCGGCAAATACAGGCAACCGTTCCCGTCGCAAGGTCGGTTTGGTCGATAAGTCCCGAAACCAAGGGCTCGACAAGAAGCATGACGGCGGCAGCACCGAGCGCCGAATAAGAAAGGACCCATAGGGAGCTGCCCTCATTTACGAGCAATTGATTCGTAACCCATGCAGCTACCACGCCGAGCGGGATGAGGAGCGTCGCGCACCAAAAGACGCGGGCAATGGGCGGCTTTTCGTTGCGTTTGATTGAAAAATACACGCGCACGACGACGGCGGCCACGATAAGGACGGCGATGAATATGGGCAGATTGGCCATGTCGCTCGAAGTGATTTCAAGGGGGATATCTTCGGTCATGGACGTTCCTCTGGTACAGCAAATTAAGTTCAGTATTAGATTACTGTAACCTTTCCACGGCATTTCGAGAAACAAAGCGCCCGATACGCAAAGCTAAAGGTCTGCGAATCTTGTATTACGAACATCTGTGCGCGTCGAGTGCGCTAAACTCATCGGCAGTATGATTCGATGCAATAGGAGGCAAGGAGCTTCCATGTCTGATTCTTCTATCGTTATTCGCGGCGCTCGTGAGCACAACCTCCGTGATATCGATGTTTCCATTCCGCGTGACCAACTCGTGGTCATTACCGGTCTTTCTGGCTCGGGCAAGAGTTCGCTGGCATTCGACACTATCTATGCCGAGGGCCAGCGTCGATACGTCGAGAGCCTTTCGAGTTATGCGCGCCAGTTCTTGGGCCAGATGGACAAACCCGACTTGGATTCAATCGACGGCCTTTCGCCGGCGGTGTCGATCGACCAAAAGACGACGTCTAAAAACCCTCGCTCGACGGTTGGCACCGTAACCGAGATTTATGACTATCTGCGCCTGCTGTTCGCCCGTGTGGGCACCCCGCACTGTCCCGAATGTGGCCGTGTCATTGAGCGTCAGACGACCGATCAGGTTGCCGACAAGGTCTTGGCGGCGGGGGAGGGCCGCCGCGCGTTTGTGCTGGCACCGGTGGTACGCGGGCGAAAAGGCGAGTACACCAAACTGTTTGAGGACCTTCGCGCCGAGGGCTTTAGCCGCGTGCGTGTCGACGGTGAAGTGCGCTCGCTCGACGATCCGATCGATCTGGACAAGAAGTTCAAGCACGATATCGAGGTCGTGGTCGATCGCATCGTGATCCGTGAGAACTCTCTGGGCCGTATCGCCGAGTCTGTTGAGCAGGCGACCGCGCTGGCGCACGGCAATGTGAACGTATACTTGCTGCCCGACCGCGACGCTCCCGAGGGGACCGAAGGCGAGTTGCTGGAGTATTCGCTGGCGTTAGCGTGCCCGGAGCATGGGCACTCCATCGATGACCTGCAGCCGCGTGATTTCTCGTTCAACGCGCCCTATGGCGCGTGCCCAGAGTGCGACGGCCTGGGCTTTAAGAAGACGGTCGATGCCGAGGCCCTAATCGAAGACCCCTCGAAGTCGATCGCCGACGGGGTCTTTGGCAGCCTGTTTGGCAACTCTAACTACTATCCGCAGATTTTCGCTGCGGTCTGCAAACACTTTAAGGTGAGCGTCGATACGCCGTGGGAGGATCTGCCTCCGCGGGTGCGTCGCGCGTTTTTAGACGGCATGGGCGACCAGAAGATTTCGGTCGACTATCAAAAGCTCGATGGGCGCCGCAGCCAGTGGGACACCAAGTTCTCGGGCGTGCGCAATATCCTGTACGAGCGCTATACCGAGACGACGAATGAGAACACCAAGGCGCGCTTGGAGAAGTACATCCGCGAGGAGCCGTGCTCGAGCTGCCACGGCGCTCGTTTGCGCCCCGAGATGCTCGCTGTTACCGTAGGCGGTAAGTCCATTTACGAGGTCTGTTGCCTATCGTGCCGCGAGTCGCTCGAGTTTTTTGAGGGCTTGGAACTCACCGAGCGCCAACAGTTTATCGGCGGGCGCATCGTCAAGGAAATCCTGGAGCGCTTGCGTTTTCTGGTCGATGTCGGACTCGACTATCTGACCCTCGATCGTGCCTCGGCGACGCTTTCCGGAGGCGAGGCCCAGCGCATTCGCCTGGCAACGCAGATCGGCGCCGGCCTCATGGGCGTTCTGTACATTCTGGACGAGCCGTCGATCGGCCTTCACCAACGCGATAACGAGCGCCTGATCAAGACGCTCGAGCGCTTGCGCGATATCGGTAATACCGTTATCGTCGTCGAGCACGACGAAGATACAATTCGCGCTGCCGACTACGTAATCGATATGGGTCCCGGTGCGGGCGTTAACGGCGGACACGTGGTCGCCGCGGGAACGCCTGCCGATATCATGGCGTGCCCCGATTCCATGACGGGTGCCTATTTGACCGGCAAGCGGATGATTCGCGTGCCCGATGAGCGCCGCAAGCCCGGCCGCGGCTGTCTTAAGATCACGGGTGCCCGCGCTAACAACCTCAAAAACGTTACCGCCAAGATTGAGTTCGGTACGCTCACAGTCGTTACCGGTGTTTCGGGATCGGGCAAGAGCTCCCTGGTCACCGATACGATTGCGCCCGCGCTCACGAATGCCATCCATCGTTCGACGCGTCCCGTGGGGCCGTACAAGAAGATTGAGGGCATCGAGTGCATCGATAAGGTAATCGATATCGACCAGTCACCGATCGGTCGTACGCCGCGTTCGAACCCTGCGACCTATATTGGCCTGTGGGATGATCTGCGTGCGCTATTTGCAAGCACGCCGGAGTCGAAGGCGCGCGGCTACTCCCCGGGACGTTTCTCCTTTAACGTAAGCGGCGGTCGCTGTGAGGCGTGCAAGGGCGATGGCCAGATCAAGATCGAGATGCACTTCCTTCCCGATATCTATGTCCCCTGTGAGGTATGTGGCGGCAAGCGTTATAACCGCGAGACACTCGAGGTTACCTACCGCGGCAAGACAATCTCGGACGTGCTCGACATGAGTGTCACCGAAGCGCTGGCTTTCTTTGGGAATATCCCGCAGATTAAGCGCAAACTGCAGACCCTATATGACGTGGGTCTGGGCTACGTGAGCTTGGGCCAGCCCGCTACGACGCTTTCGGGCGGCGAGGCGCAGCGCGTGAAGCTCGCCAAGGAGCTCCATCGTCGTCAGACAGGCAAGACGTTCTACATTTTGGACGAGCCCACAACCGGCCTTCATTTTGAGGATGTTCGCCAGCTGCTCGACGTGTTGCAGCGCCTGGTCGATGCGGGCAACACGGTTCTGGTGATCGAGCACAACCTTGATGTCATCAAGGTTGCCGACCGCCTGATCGATATGGGCCCCGAGGGCGGCAATGGAGGCGGAACCGTCGTGGTCTCAGGCACGCCGGAGCAAGTCGCGGCATGTTCGCAGAGCTACACGGGCAAGTTCTTGGCGCCGCTGCTCAAGCGTGACCGTGAGCGTCAGGCGCAGCTCGACGCGCAGTAAAGAGACGTTGTAGTACCGACGCGCCACCGATTCCTTCTGATTCGGTGGCGCTTCTGTGTGTCGAGATGGCATATGCGGCGGAATTGGCCCTATACTTAATTGTTGTGTCGCTC
>CAUDZT010000062.1 GCA_958453935.1 uncultured Collinsella sp.
ATTAAGTGGCCTTCTTTGCGTGCGGAACTCATTTTGAGCAAGCACCCGCCCTGCCGGGGCTCCCGGGTTCTGCAACGACTCGGCCGTTCGGGTCAGGCGGGCTGAATGAAATTGAGTGAATGGGCGCGCCGTTGGCGCGCCCATTTTTGTAAATGTGACAAAGGGACAGTCCCTTTGTCACATTGCGTGTGGAACTCATGGGGCTGTCCCTTTGCCGTCTTTTTATTGATGTTGGGAGCGCCAAGCGGTGGGGGTGGTGCCGGTGTGTTGCTTGAAGGCTTGGGCGAAGGCGGCCTGCTGAGGGTAGCCTAGACGCTCTGCGACCTGCGCTATCGTGAGCGAGCTATCGGCCAAAAGGTCCTGTGCTCGCTCCATACGGCGTCTGCGAATGTAGGCACCCAGGGACTCGCCGGTTTGGGCCTTAAAGGTGGCGCATAGCTTGGAGCGGCTTGTGTAGAGCCTCTCGGCTACCTCGTTGATACCCACACGTCTGCCTTTGTCGAGCGCGCGCTCAATCATTGCCGTTGCTTCTTCGGCAATGGTTATGCTGGCGCGTGTGTCTGCCGCCCGCCGCGCCTGCTTGTGGGCCGCACGCGAACAGGCGAGCTCCGCGACCATGGTCTCCACGATGCCTTGCATATAGACGTGTCCGCCTACGGTGCGGGCGCGGTCCTCGTTAATCCGGCGCAGCGTGTGGCAGATGGCAGACGTCGCCTCCTCGTGCCACGACTCGGCAAACGCCTCAAAGACTCCCGCGAACTCAGTGGGATACCGATGCTCCAGCTCGTCAAAATACCCGGGCAAAAAGAGCACCGAGCGCGAGTGATAAAGCTGCCCTGCAAACAGCGGACTTAGTTCCTCGCCGCAGCTATCTTGGATAAAGCTGCACACCGCGCTGTTCGGCCACGGTCCATGCAAGGGTTTAAGGTTCGCAGGCGTTATGCCAGCCTCGGGCATGCATATAAGTGTGGGCGCGCTGACCTCGCTCACGCAGGCGTACGGTTCGGGTGTGTATTCGGCCAGGTACATATCGTGCATCGGGGTAATGAAATGCTCCATA
This sequence comes from uncultured Collinsella sp., assembly GCA_958453935.1. Lineage (GTDB taxonomy): Bacteria > Actinomycetota > Coriobacteriia > Coriobacteriales > Coriobacteriaceae > Collinsella. The sequence goes on from CAUDZT010000062.1 coordinate 1,061, forward strand.
ACGATGCAGGCGGGGGAGAGAGGCATGATCCATGCGCGTCCGTGCGCCCGATCGTTTGCCACCTCGCCGGTAAAGACGGCGCCCTTGCCGGTAAGCTCCAGGCCAAACTGCTCAAACTGCGGTGCGTAGAGCTCGGTTATGTCGGTCGCTGCCCGCCGTATTTGCAAAAGCGTCCCTTTCCTTTGCAGAAACGTCCACGCCTGGCTCGATTGTGAGCCATGGCTAACACATCAATGATAAGTTCATTACGGTTAACTCTCAAGCCGTTAGAAAGGAATCTCATGGCAAAGGGATCAAAAAAGGAAGGCGGCGGTATCGGCGAGCTGCTTGCATATGCCGGCGACCGTAAATTCCTAACATATTTGGGCATGGCCCTCTCGGCGCTCTCGCAGCTGCTGAGCTTTGGCCCGTACGTGTGCATTTGGCTTGTCGCGCGCGATCTGATCGCCGTGGCACCTAACTGGAGCGAAGCCTGCGATATCGCGATGTATGGTTGGTGGGCCGTCGGTTTTGCCCTGGTGAGCATCGTGATTTATTTCGTGGGGCTCATGTGTACACACCTATCCGCGTTTCGTTGCGCGTCCAATATCCGCAAGGCTACGAGCGAGCATCTGCTTAAGCTGCCGCTCGGCTACTTTGACACGCACGCCACCGGTGAGCTGCGCCGTATCGTAGACGGATGCGCCGCCTCAACCGAGACACTGCTCGCGCACATACTGCCCGATATCGCCGGCGCCACCGCCATGGTCGCAGGTCTGCTCGTGCTGCTTTTCGCCCTCGATTGGCGCTTGGGCGCGGCATGCCTTATCTCGGTCGTCGTTTCGCTTGGCGCCATGGCCGCCATGATGGGCGGCAAGGGCGGCGAGTTTATGAAGGCCTACATGGGCGCGCTGGTCAAGATGAACAAGACCGGCACCGAATACGTACGCGGTATCCCCGTGGTCAAGGTATTCCAGCAGACGGTCTACTCCTTTAAGGCCTTCCACGATGCGATCGCCGAATACGCCGACATGGCGCAAAGCTATGCGGGCACGTTCTGCCGAGGCCCGCAGGTGCTCAACCTTACCGCGCTCAATGGCCTCGTGGCATTTCTTTTGCCCGTGGCGTTGCTGTTGGCGCCGGGCGAGACGGACTTCGCGCACTTTATGGTCAACTTCACGTTTTACGCGATCTTTTCGGCCGTGGTGCCGACGGCCATGACCAAGCTCATGTTTGTGGGCGAGGCGTCTCAGATGAGTGCCGATTCGCTGGCGCGCATCCGAAGCGTTATGGATTCCAAGCAGCTCTCCGTGCCTGCCCAGCCCAAGCACCCTATCGGCAGCGATGTGCGCTTTGAGGATGTAAGCTTTACCTACGAGGGTGCCGAAGCGCCTGCCGTCGATCATGTGAGCTTTAGCGTTCCCGCAGGTAGCACCCTTGCGTTGGTTGGTCCCTCGGGCGGCGGTAAGTCAACCTGCGCAAGCCTGATCCCGCGTTTTTGGGATGTTTCCTCGGGTCGCGTGCTTGTGGGCGGCGTAGACGTTCGCGACATGGATCCGCACGAGCTCATGGACCAGGTCGCCTTTGTGTTTCAGACCAACCAGCTGTTCCGGCAAACACTTGCCGATAACGTGCGCGCCTCCAAGCCTACGGCCACTGACGACGAAGTGCGTGCGGCCCTCTCCGCAGCTCAGTGCGACGACATTGTGGCCAAGCTCCCGCAGGGTATTAACACCATGCTCGGTGCTGGAGGGGCATATCTTTCGGGCGGCGAGGTACAGCGCGTGGCACTCGCCCGCGCGATCCTTAAAGACGCACCTATCGTGGTGCTCGATGAGGCCACAGCGTTTGCCGACCCCGAGAACGAGGCGCTCATCCAGCGTGCCTTTAGCAAACTGGCGGCGGGTCGCACAGTCATTATGATCGCGCACCGGCTTTCGACCGTGGTGGGGGCCGACAAGATCGTGGTGCTCAACCAAGGTAGCGTGCAGGAGACTGGCGCCCATGCCGAGCTGCTGTCCCAAAACGGTCTATACGCCAAGATGTGGGCCGAATACGAACAGGCCGCGAGCTGGAAGATCACTGCTGCCGCGGATGCCGCCGTCACGAAGGGAGGCGAGGCCTAAATGTTCGCCTCATTCCAAAAGAAGTATTTCCTATCCGATAAAGGCGTCGCCGGCGTAAAACGCGGCATTTTCTGGACCGCGCTCACCAATCTCATTACCATGGCCGGCATGGGCTTATTGTTCCTGGTCATGGCCGGTTTTGTCGAACATCTCGCCACCGGTGCCGACCTGCCGGATGCCCTGCCGATTGTGGGCGGCCTCCTGGTCTTTTTCGTGTTGCTCTTTGCCTCTAACTGGCAGCAGTATTACTACACCTACTGCATCTTTTACGAGGAGTGCGGCAAGCAGCGTATGGAGATTGCCGAGCGCTTGCGCAAGCTGCCGCTGTCGTTTTTTGGCCGTCGTGATCTGGCCGATTTAACCGAGACCATCATGGGCGACGTCCAGGCCATGGAGCACGCCTACAGCCACGTGCTGGGAGAGCTTTGGGGTGCCATCATCGCAAGCGCCATTGTGTTCGTGGCGTCGCTGTTCTTTTGCTGGCAGCTGGCGATCGCGGCGTTTTGGAGCGTGCCCGTGGCCTTTGCCGTGCTGTATCTGACACGCGGCCCCATGACCCCGGTGTTCGACCATGTGCGCGCCGAGAAGGTCAAGGTTACCGAGGCGATCCAGGAGACGCTCGACTGCGTGCGCGAGATCCGCGCCACCAACCAGGAGGCTCATTATCTTGAGGGGCTCAACGCCGTGATCGATGCCGAGGAGCGCGAGACCACCAGAGGCGAGCTCGCCAATGGGCTTTTGGTCAACTCCGCCTTTGCCATCCTGCGCCTGGGGATTGCCACCACGTTGGTCACGGGCGCTGCGATGGTCGCCTCCGGCCAGGTCGACTTTTTGATGATGTTTGCCTTCCTGCTTATGGTGAGCCGCATCTATGCGCCCTTTGATCAGGCGCTGATGCTGATGTCCGAGCTGTTTGCCGCCGAGTCGTCGGCCAAGCGCATGCGTTCCATCATGGAAGAGCCCGTGGCGCGGGGCAGCGAGCAGTTTGAGCCCGTAGGCCACGATGTGGTGTTCAATCACGTGGCATTTGGCTATGGTGCGGGCGAGGACGGCCGCGCCGGCGAGAAAGTTCTTACCGATGTGAGCTTTACCGCCAAGGAAGGCGAGGTCACGGCACTGGTCGGTCCTTCGGGCTCCGGTAAGTCTACGGTGAGCCGCCTGGCCGCGCGCTTTTGGGATGCCACCGCGGGCACGGTCACCGTGGGCGGCGTGGATGTTGCGAGCGTGGATCCCGAGGTGCTGCTGCGCGACTACGCCATTGTGTTCCAAGACGTGCTGCTCTTTGACGACACGGTGATGGGAAACATCCGCCTCGGGCGTCGTGGCGCCACCGATGAGCAAGTGCTTGCGGCTGCGCGCGCCGCCAACTGCGACGAGTTTGTGAGCCGCATGCCGCAGGGCTACAACACCATGATCGGCGAGAACGGCTCCAAGCTGTCCGGCGGCGAGCGCCAGCGCATCTCCATCGCCCGTGCGCTGCTCAAAGATGCGCCGATCGTGCTGTTGGACGAGGCGACGGCGAGCTTGGATGTGGAGAACGAGACCGTGGTTCAGCAGGCGCTCTCCCGCCTCCTCGCAGGCAAGACAGTTATCGTTATTGCCCACCGTATGCGTACGGTGGAAAATGCCGACAAAATCGTTGTGCTCAAGGATGGTGTGGTTGCCGAGCAGGGCACTCCGGCGCAGCTCAAGGCGGCAGGTGGAGAATTCGCCCGCATGGTGGCGCTGCAAAAGGAAGCAGCTACCTGGCAGTTGTAAGAAGGGGCAAAGGGACAGTCTCTTTGTCACATTGACAATCGGTTACTCCGCATCGTTAATTTTCAAAAGGTTAGCCATGGCTGACCTAGATAGTTAGATAAAATTGAGATATTTCAAAAGCGTGCTCGAGCAAACTTGTTTACTCGGGTGCTGAGGCACCATGCCGCGTCCAATGCGGCAAAAGGGAGAGACATCATGAAGAAGTCCACGTTCAACACCCTGCTTGTTGGTGGCGGTTTTCTGCTCGGTACGGCTGGCATCAAGCTGCTCACCAGCGCTCCGGTAAAGAACGCCTGCGTGCAGGGTATCGCGTGCGGCATGCGCATCAAGAACGGCTACCAGGACATGGTCGAGCAGGCCAAGGCTAATGTCGACGACATGGTTGCCGAGGCGGCCTACATCACCCAGAGCGAGGCCGCTGCTGACGAGGCAGCCGAGTAACGCTCCCAGGCACAAACTATGAGATTCTCGATTATTAGCGAGATCCCCGGCAGGACCCGTCTTCAATTGGCGGGTCCTGTGCCAGAGAGCGATCTCGATGCACTTCTTAAGCTTGGCGGCGACATCGACGGCGTGCACAAGGTGCGCGTCTACGGCCGCATCGGCCAGATGGCGCTCGAATACGATGAGCCGCGCCGCGCGAGCGTGCTGGCCGCCGTCGGTGCGCTCGACGCTCAGGCCATTGCCGACGCAAAGACGGGTTACGTGATGCAGCTTGAGCCGCGCAAGCACAAACTCGTTATGGACCTAGCGACACTCGTCGGTGCCCATTACGCGCGTCGCTGGTTTTTGCCCACGCCCCTGCGTGCGGTGTTTGTCGTGGCCGGTTACATGACCTTTTTGCGCGCCGCCCTCCGTGAGCTCGCGCAGCCGCGCCTGACCGTTCCCGTGCTCGACGCTTCGGCCATCGGCATTTCGTTCGTCAAGCGTGATGTCGACACCGCGGGCCAGACGATGTTCCTGCTCAACGTGGGCGAGCTGCTCGAGGACTACACCCGCGCCATGAGTGAAAACGAGCTCATTAACTCGCTGCTCGATGTACCCGACAAGGCGCAAAAGGTCGTCGGCGACACCGAGGTAAGCGTTGCCGCCACCGAGCTTGAGCCCGGCGATCTGGTCGCCGTGCGCACTGGCATGTCCATTTGCATCGACGGTGTTGTCGAGCAGGGGAGCGCCATGGTCAACCAGGCGACCCTGACCGGCGAGCCGCTTGCCGTCGAGCGCAGCGTGGGCGACGACGTGTTCGCCGGCACCGTCGTGGAGGACGGCAGCATCTTGGTGCGTGTGCGCGCCAATACGGCGCAAACCAAACTGCGCTCAATTGTCTCGCTCGTGCAGACGGCCGACTCGCTCAAGTCCGAGGGCCAGTCGCATATGGAGGACCTTGCCAACAAGATCGTCCCGTGGAACTTCCTGCTCGCGGGCCTGGTTGCGCTTACCACCCGCAGCCTCATCAAGACCTCGGCGGCGCTGATGGTCGACTACTCGTGTGCACTCAAGCTCACGGGTTCCGTTGCCGTCATGACCGCTATGAGCGATGCTGCCAAGATGGGCGTCATGGTCAAGGGCGCGAAGTACTTTGAGTCGTTTGCCAAGGCCGACACCATTGTGTTTGACAAGACCGGCACGCTTACCGAGGCGCAGCCGCGTCTTGCCTGCGTGCTCACCACCGATGGCTGGAGCGAGGACGAGGTCCTGCGCCTTTCCGCTTGCTTGGAGGAGCATTTTCCGCATCCGGTGGCGCGTGCCGTGGTCAATGCGGCACGCGAGCGCGGGCTCGAGCACCGCGAGCGCCATGCTGCCGTCGAGTACATCGTGGCGCACGGCATCGCTTCGTCCATCGAAGGGCGTCGCGCGATTATCGGTTCGGCACACTTTGTGTTTGAGGACGAGAGCGCGCAGCTCGAGGCCGACATTAAGGAGCAAATCGAGTCCCAGATGCAGGGCCTGTCGCCGCTGTATCTGGCGGTCGATGGAAAGGTCGTCGGCGTGCTCGGCATCGAGGATCCGCTCAAGCCCGGGGTCCGTGAGGCCATCGCCGACTTGCATGCGCTGGGCGTCAAGCATGTCGTTATGCTCACGGGCGATTCGGAGCGCACGGCCGAGCGCATTGCGCGCGAGGCGGGTGTCGACGAGTTTAAGGCCGAACTGCTGCCCGAGGACAAGTACGCCTATGTGGAGCGCATTAAGAGCGAGGGGCGCCATGTTGCCATGGTGGGCGACGGCGTCAACGATTCGCCGGCGCTCGGTTTGGCCGACGTGGGCTTGGCGATGGGTGGCGGAAGCGACATCGCCAAGGAGGTCGCCGATATCATCCTGACCGATACGGATCTGGCCGCAATCGTGCGCCTGCGCCGCATGAGCCAGGGGCTTATCGACCGTCTGACGAGTTCGTATTCCAAGGTGATGCTCACCAACTCGGCGCTGTTGGCGCTGGGCATTGCCGGCGCGATTACCCCGCAGGCGTCGTCGCTGCTGCACAACGGCTCGACGATTGCCTACAGCCTGAGCAACGCGAAGGCTTACCTGCGTTAGCGTTTTCGATTGAGTAAATGGCCTGCACCCTGGCGACACCGCAGCCGCCAGGGTGCAGGCCTTCTTTTGTTTGACGAGATGTTAGCTCGGATATATGCTCGTGCTAGCAGAGCTAGCAAATGCTGAAGGTGAGGTTGAGATGGTTACCGTTGGCAGCATGGCGCAGGTGAACGTTCGCGTGGATCGCCAGGTCAAGGACCATGCGGAGGAAGCGTTGCGGCTTTCGGGCGGGTCACTGCCCGAGCTCATCAAAAAGGTGGTGGCCAAGGTCGCGCAGGGTGGCGGGCAGTGCGAGGAAGTGCTTGCGGCCGTCGACGACCGGCGGCAGACCGTCGCGCACGATACTCCGTTCGCCGCATCATGGGCGGCGGCGGATCAGCTTTACGCGGACCTGGGCATCGCTACGTCGCCCGTATCCGACAATCGCGATTGGGACACAATCTATTCCGAAGCCATGGACGAGCGCTATCGCCAAAAGGGGATGATCCTGTGAGCGGGGCTCCCCTCAAAATAATGGTGGATGCCAACGTATGGGTTGATTCGTTTTGCGTCGACCATGCCGAGTCGCTTGCCGCGCGTGCGTTTATTGGGCAGGCGACGGAGGCGGGGGCATTGCTGTTCTTTCCGGTGCATATCGCCAAGGACGTACTGTATGTTGTACAGCACGAACTGAAGCGCAGCGTTCTTGCCAGCGGGGGAGCGCTCGGCGAGGCTTCTGCCCGCGCGATTGGCGATGCGGCGCTGGCGTTTGTTCGGAACATGACCGAAAACGCCACGGCCGTGGGTGCAGATGCGTCGGACCTTTGGCTGGCCGACAAATACTTAGCGCTCCATCGCGATTACGAGGACAACTTGGTACTCGCCGCATGCAAACGCGCCCAGGTCGATTACTTGGTGACCAACGATCGAAAACTGCTCGAACATGCCGATCTTGCAGCAAAGGCACCTCGTCAAATGATGCTGATTCTTGCCTTGGCCGAATGCGGCGGCGCGGCAATCGGTTGACGCGAACTGTTTGCGGGCCTCTTGGACGACGATGCGCCAAGGGGCCCGCGTCTGCTATTTACAAAAGCTCGGCCTTGATGGCGGGACTTTCTGCGAGCTGCTCGGCTGCCTTTTCGTCGGAGCTGTCGAGTGCTGCCAGACTGCGGTAGACCCACTCGTTGACCTGGGTGTTCTTGACGCCTGCGGTCTGCATAAGGGCGCCTACCTCGCGGATTGCTGCGAGCAGATCGGCTTTGCGACCCGCGAGCTCGACCTCGACGCCGTGGTAGGCGGTCACGCCGCGGTTCTCGCTCACGTGGTCGATAAAGCCCTCGACGGTCTCAAGCTGCTGGGCGAGAACCGCATCATCGTCAGCGTCCAGCGCGACGAGTGCGTTCGATACCGTGAGGGCGGGATGTCCGCAGGGGACAAAGCCTTCGATGACATCCATAGCTTCGGTAATGGTTGAGCCCAGGCCTGCGAGGGCATTGACGAGTTGCTGCTTGGTATCCATAACGGTCCTTTCGACGGGTCAATTTTGCTTGGCGAAAATATACGTGACGCGTTCGGTGTCAAAAGTGCGAAGTGTGGTGCATATTGGGGTCTTCACAGCTCGTGCATAGAACAGCTGTCCGCTTTCAGAACGTGGTAAGATAGCACTCCACAAGCGGGGCTCGCCCCGCATGTTCCTTGAAAAGTCGATGGGTGTTGGGTGCTCGTGCCCAATGCCATCCAGACTTTCCCGACATTCGGGGGCGACTGGTTTCGACACGATAGCTCTGAGAGAGGAAGCAAGCCGAGGTCTCCTCGCCTCGTTAAACAGGGGTACCGTCAAATTGAATTGACAACAACTCTTCTTTTGAGCCTATGGCTCTCGCTGCTTAGTTTATAGCGGCGCGTCAACCCGGTGATTTCCCCGACACCGGCGCGACGTCATGTTAGGGGAATGCTCCTGCGCACGTAATCGGTATGGCGCAGGCTAAGACCGAACCGGTTAGGACACCGCGAGCGTGTCGCTGCGCGCAAAGCGTCCGAGACTAAACCAGCGACTGAGCTTGGAGATGCCAATCAGGGGGCTTTCGTGGACCGGAGTTCGATTCTCCGCGCCTCCACCAATAGTTACAGGCAGGTAGATATTCGTATCTACCTGCCTTTTCATTTCTAGCCCGTACCGCGGAGAATCGAACTCTGTGCAGGGCGCGAGCGTAAAGAAAACGCGTAAGCGTTTTTAGCCCGCGGGCGAGGACGCCGGCAGGCGGCCGAAGCCGGTGCGTGTTCGCGAAGCAAACACGCGGATTCTCCGCGCAAAGCCCCAACCCAAAACAGATGTGCTGACGATGGTATTTCAGCTAGCCATGCCCAGCACCAACGGATTCCCCCACCCGCGGAGAATCGAACTCTATGCAGGGCGCGGGCGTAAAGAAAACGCCTCAGTGACGCAGAGTGGGACGCGCTTTCCCAATGGCAGCCCAGGCGGAAAGCCCATCCCGGAATTCGCAATCAGACTGGGACGTAGTTTCCGGATGGCACATCAAGCGGAAACCGCATCCCGGAATCCTCATTCGGAATGGGATGTAATTTCCAAATGAACGGCAAGCGGAAAGTTCATCCCGGAATCCGCGCTCAGAACGGGACGCGCTGTCCCAATGGCGGTCCAAGCGGAAACCGCATCCCGGAATCCCGCCTCAAACTGGGATACACTTTCCGCTTCATCTGCCGCCTCAAAAAACTCATGCGCCCTCCATCCCAAAACTGGGTAGAAGAAGGCCAAAACGCAATCGCAGGAGGTCAATATGACTGCAGAAGATAAGGCAAAGAACGCCGGCAAGGTCGCGCTCGTCTTGGAGGGCGGTAGTTTTCGCGGGCAGTTTACCGCGGGCGTGCTCGACGTTCTCATGGAGGCCGGCGTCGAGATTCCGGCGGTATATGGCGTATCGGCCGGCGCCCTCAACGGCGTGAACTACAAGTCGCACCAGATCGGCCGTGCCAACCGCATCAACCTGGCTTTCTGCAACGACAACCGCTTCATGGGCGCCGCATCCTTCGCATCCACGGGCTCCATTGTGGGTTACGACTTTATCTTCAACGATGTCCAGGACCGCCTGGATCCCTTTGACAACGAGACCTTCGACGCGAGCCCCATCGAGATGTACGCTGTCGCGACGGACATGCTCTTTGGAACCGCCACGTACCTCCCGGTCAAAAGCGCCGTGCTCGATCTCGACGCCGTGCGCGCCTCGACCTCGCTGCCGCTGGTGACGCCGCCGGTCGAGATTGACGGGCACAAATACGTCGACGGCGGCGTGGCCGATTCGGTTCCTATCGAGCATGTGCTCGAGGAGGCGGGCTTCGACCGTGCGGTCGTCATCGTCACGCAGGACCGTTCGTATGAGAAAAAGCCCTACGAGTTTTTGCCGGCCGCGCGTGCGCGTTATGCCGACTACCCCTATCTGCTCGAGGCTATCGAGACGCGCCACGACCGTTACAACATCCAGCGCATGCACCTGTGGAAGTATGAGCGCGAGGGCCGTGCGTTGGTTGTCGCTCCGCAAAAGCCGGTCGAGGTCGGCCATGTCGAACACGACCCGGCAAAGCTATTGGACCTGTATATCCAGGGCCGTCAGGAGGCAAAGCGCCTGCTCGCGGAAATCCAAGAGTTCGTTGAACGCTAGCGACGGCAAACCCTCAAAAATGACAACAGCTAAAGAGCTGGAAAATCACGGCTCGTGGATGACATGTGCAGAAACTCTGGTCGGAGCCAAAATACCTGTTGACTCGTACGGCGAGCGGGGTAATATGGACGGGTTACTTGCAGAGCCCCGTGAATCTCTGTAACAACACGTACTGTACATGGAGGAGTCTAAGTGATTTCGAAATCGACTCACTACGCCAAGCAGGGCGAGGTCCAGCGCAACTGGGTTCTCGTCGACGCCGATGGTGCTGTCCTGGGCCGTCTTGCCACCCAGATCGCAATGATCCTGCGCGGTAAGAACAAGCCCCAGTTCACGCCCAACAGCGACTGCGGCGACTTCGTTGTCGTCATCAACGCCGATAAGGTCCAGCTTACCGGTAACAAGGCCGACACGAAGACCTATTATCGCCACAGCGGCTACAACGGCGGCCTCAAGGCTGAGAGCTTCCGCCAGGCTATGGAGAAGCACCCGGAGAAGGTCATCGAGCGCGCCGTTCGCGGTATGCTGCCCAAGACCACCCTCGGCCGTGCCCAGATGACCAAACTTAAGGTCTACGCTGGTGCCGAGCATCCGCATGCTGCCCAGAACCCCACGAAGATTGAGCTGGAGGCTTAAAGATGGCTGAGAACACCGTTGTCTACCAGGGTACCGGCCGTCGTAAGAACGCCGTCGCCCGCGTCCGTCTCGTCCCCGGCACCGGCAAGGTGACCATCAACAAGCGTGACGCCGAGCAGTATTTCGGCCGTCATCAGCTCGTTGAGAACGCCCTTGCTCCCTTCAAGGTGACCGACACCGCCGGTCAGTTCGACGTTATCGCTCTGTGCGATGGCGGCGGCATCTCCGGTCAGTCCGGCGCTCTGCGCCTGGGCATCGCTCGTGCTCTTCTGAACGCTGGCGATTACCGTGCTGACCTCAAGAAGGCCGGTTTCCTTACGCGCGATGCTCGCGTGGTCGAGCGCAAGAAGTACGGCCTCAAGAAGGCCCGCCGCGCTCCCCAGTTCTCCAAGCGCTAAGGTTTTATCTCCTTTCGAGATACAATGTACAAGCGGGGCCTGCCGATTCCTCGGCGGGTCCCGCTTTTCTTTTTCGACTAGGGTGGGCGGTTGTATATCGCCTGCTAGGGAAGGAGCGATCCTATGCCCCAGAACATCTTCGGTACCGACGGCGTCCGTGGCGTCGCCAATGCCGACCTCTCGTGCGACCTCGCGTTTCGCCTGGGCCGCGCGGCGACCAAGTTCCTTGGCCCGGACATCTGCATCGGCCGCGACACGCGTCTTTCGGGTACCATGCTCGAGAGTGCTCTGACCGCTGGCATTATGGCAGAGGGCGGCCGTCCGCATTGCTGCGGCGTTATCCCTACGCCGGCCGTGGCGCTGCTCACCGTCCAAAACGAGCTCGACGGCGGCATCGTCATCTCTGCTTCGCATAATCCGCCGGAGTTCAACGGCATCAAGTTCTTTAGCCGCAAGGGCATGAAGCTTCCCGATGCTGTCGAGGAAGAGATCAGCGCCTGGGTCATGTCCGAGGAGGCCATGGCTGCCGACACGCTGCCGACCGGCGCCGGTGTGGGTCATATCATCAAGATGAAAGACGCCCGCAAGGCCTATGTCGATCATGCCATCAGCACGCTCGACGGCCTTAAACTCGATGGCCTGGTTGTTGCCGTCGACTGCGGCCACGGTGCTTCCTGCCAGACCACGCCCGCTGCGCTGCAGCGCCTGGGCGCCACGGTCCATGCCATCAACACCGATTACTGCGGCACCGACATTAACGTTGAGTGCGGCTC
>CAUDZT010000063.1 GCA_958453935.1 uncultured Collinsella sp.
CAAGCAGAGTCGTTCAAAAGGTTATTAGTGGCCGGGCCCGCTCCCTTATGCACCACCATTGGGAACTTTGGCTGATAGATTTAGCGCGACGGGGGTTTGGCTGAAGGGACCTTTGGTATCCGTTCGGACACTTTGGCCCTTGATGAACGTTTGGCTGATTGCTGCTTTGGGTACTCTTTGGGTTACTTTGGGTTTGTTTGATTTTTAATTGTTGGAGGGCTTGTATGGCGTATTTGGATCTGGCTCGTGGTCGGTATTCTTGTCGGTTGTTTGAGGATCGTCCTGTGGAGCGAGCGGTGGTTGATGCTGTTATTGAGGCGGGGCGTATTGCTCCTTCTGCTTGTAATAATCATCCAACCCGTGTGATGGTGTTGGATACGCCTGAGCTTCTAGAGAAGGCTGCTGATTGTCAGCCTCGGTTTGCTCGTGATGGGTCTATCTTTGGGGCTCCGCTTGTCTTCCTTATTTGCAGCGTTACCGATGATGCTTGGGTGCGCCCGTATGACCAGATGAATTCCAGTGAAATCGATACGTCCATCGTGTGTGATCAGATGATGATGGAGGCCACCGAGCAGGGCCTAGGAACGTGCTGGGTATGCCATTTTAAGCCTGAGGTGGCACAGGAGCAGTTCAATCTGCCCAAGGGCGTCTATCCCTATCACATGCTCGTCTGTGGCTATCCCGCCGACCACATCGCCGATCCCGAGCATCGCGAGGCCCGCACCATTCCCCTCTCCAACTTCCTCCTCAAGTAGATTTTTGGGACATGCCTTAAAATCTACCTTCTACCGCTCACCCGTTCGCCGAGTTCTGCGTCATCGCACGCAGAGCTCGGCGTTTCGTTTCCCAACCCGTATACAGCCACAAAAAAGGAGCCCGCAGGTGCGAGCTCCTCTTAAGGACACTAGATTGCAGATCTGGTGCTAGTCCAGGTCGTCAGCGGCGAAGTTGTCGATCGGGGCGAAAGGGTCGGCCACGGGGACAACCGGATCAGCGACGGGCAGCGGCTCGGCAGCAGGCACGGTCACGGCAGGAGAAGCGGCAGAACCGACCGGCGTGGAGGCCATGAGGTCGGCCGGGAAGGAATTCTGGGCATCGTCCATGAAGTGCTGGATGAGCTTGAGGTACTCGGCCTTGAACTCCTCGCGGGAAGCCTTAAGACGATCGATTTCCTCGAGCTCGGCCTGCTTCTCGGTCAGAGCCTGGCGGATAACCTCGCGGGCCTTGGCGTCGGCCTCGTTGCGGATACGGTCAGCGTTCTCGTTAGCGTCGTTGACAATTGCCTCGGCGGTCTGCTGGGCCGCAATGAGAGCGGCGGAAATCTGACGCTCCTGAGCGGAGAAGTCAGGGGCGGGAGCAGCCACGGGCGCGGCAGGAACGGCCTGAGCGGCGGTATCCTGGGCCTGGGCAAGCTGAGCCTGCGCGTCGGCAAGCTGCTGCTCGGTGGCGGTCAGGCGACCCTTAAGATCAACGATCTTGGCAAGCATGGCGTCAACCTCTGAGGACAGCGTCTCCAAAAAGACGTCGACCTCGGCGGGATCATAGCCGCGCTTGGCCTCAGAGAAAGTCTGAGCCTGGATGTCAGCAGGGGTAATAGCCATAACAAGTCTCCTTTTTCATCGCCTCGGCGCTACACGCCCGACGTAAGTTACAAAGTCAGTTCTATACGAGTATACCTATAAGAAGCTGCAGAACCAGCCTCTGCACCAACTGCAACGCAATAATCGCAACGACCGGCGAAAAATCGATACCGCCCATCGGCGGAATGAAACGACGGAACAGGTTGAGCCACGGACCGCACACGCTATCGAGCACCGCAGCAATATCCTGAAGTAAACCACCCTGCTTCATGGGAATCCACGTCATAAAGCAGTAGACGACAATGAGCGTGGAATAGAAGTTGAACAGCGTGTTGACCAGCTGGACGATAGTGTAGATGTTGATGGGAATCTCCTCGTCTTGTCTTTACTTAAGGTAGCCGTCGGCACGAAGCTTCTTGAGATCGGAATCTTTGACCTCGCAACCGGCGGGCAGCACCATGAACACGCGGTCGCCTACCTCCTTGACCGTGGCGCCCAGACCGCAGGCAAAGCCGTAAGAGAAGTCCAAGACGCGCTTGGCAACTTCGGTGCGTACGCCCACAAAAATCAGTGCGACAGGCTGCTTGGTGCGAACGCGGCGCACCACGGTCTCCACGTCGTCATAGCTCTCGGGGCGCAGAACATAGGCCGGCAGCTGCGGCGTGGCGTTGATGATATTGCTCGCATAGGCCGAGGCATCGCTCGGTGCAGGCGTGGGCGCAGCGGCGGCACGGGCGCGGGTGTTCTCGGCGTAGCTCGACGGCGTGTCATAGGCACCAGGACGATAACCGCTCGCAACGCTGTCCTGCGAGCGCGAAGGCGGGTTATACGTCGTGGCATGGCGAGAGTCATCGCCGACCAGCTGACCGGAGCGCGTATACACGGCAACCGACTCAGCTTCACCACGGCGCGTCTGACCAAGCAGGCCGTTGCTCGGCTCATCTTGGGTGTAGAAGCCCTCGCCCGAAGCACCGCTGTAGCCGTTGTCCTGATAACCATCGTCATAGCCGTCATCGTAGCCGTAGTCGTCGTCCTGGCCATAACCCTGGTCGTAACCCTGCTGGCCGCCCAGGTGCATCTTATTTTTAATCTCGTCAAGGAAGCCCATGGTTGTGTCCTCTCGCGGTTTAGTGCAGGCGCCCCGATAATCAGTGCGCACTTCAGAGCCTTATTTTACTGCAAACTCCGGGCTAAATACTACCCTGCCCAGGCGAACGAGCGTAGAGCCCTCCTCAAGGGCAGGCTCAAAGTCCTCGCTCATGCCGCAGGAAAGCTCAGGCAGTCTCAGATCGGGATGCGCCACTTCCAGCTCATCCCTCAGCTCTCGCAGCCCGGCAAAAGTGCGACGTGCCACATCCTTGTTCCCCCGAGGGGCCATAGTCATAAGGCCCTGCACACAAATTCCCTCAAGTTCCGCAAGCTCGCCGGCAGCGCCACGAATCTCATCGGGCGAAAAGCCGCCCTTGGACTCCTCGCCGCTTACGTTGACCTCAATCAGCACCTGCTGGGGGGCGGCGAGCTCGCCTGCCTCAATCTTGCGGACAGCACGGCTCGAGATCGCCTGCGCCAGATGCAGCGAACCCACCGAGTGAATCAGCTCGGCTGAGCCCAGCACCGCATTGATCTTATTGGTCTGCAGGTTGCCGATCATATCGAAGCGCACCTCGGGCAGCTCCGGATGCTCCGCCAGACCCGTGAGCTTGCGAACCAGCTCCTGCGGGCGGTTCTCGGCAAAATGGCGATACCCCGCCTGGATGGCGGCAACGGTCTCATCGACACCAACGGTCTTGGACACGGCAATGAGGCGCGCGGCGTCGTGGGGGCGGCCCGCGCGATCGAGCGCCGCATAAAAACGTTCCAGAATCTGCTCGCGGCGAGCGCGCATCAAGTCCAAATAGTTATCCATTGCTAATCGCCTCCGCTGACAGCCAAACAAGTAGTCCCATGCTAACGCAAGAGCGCGGTCCCGCATGTGCAAGGCCGCGCTCACTTAGGTATTTACAATCTTTCGACGAACGGGGTCACTTACTCCTCGTCGTCCTCGCCATCGTCCTCGTCCTCAAGATGATCGAGCAGGTAGCGAAGACCCTCGCTGACCTCGTTGGCGGGCACCTTGGCAACGTAACGCGCGTCGACGGCGGGCCTCATGATGACGCCCTCGCCCGAAGGCACGCGCATGCTCTCGAGCTCGTCCTCGTCCGTGCGGGCGATATCGCCGGCATTCATGCGCTGACCAGTCAGCAGGAAGGTCAGGCGGCAGGCGGCATCGATGGAAATCGAGGCGATGCGATCGAGGTAGCGCGAAACCATGATGGCGCGGCGCAGGTCGTCATAGTTGCTGTCGTCGTCCATAAAGTCGCCCGTATCCATACGGTTAAAGGTGCGGAAGAACTTCTCGTAGGCGGCGTGCACTGGCTCGTCCTCGACGGCCAAGTTGCAGATGATGGACATGTCGTTGGTGACGAGCGCAGAAAGCGAAGAGCCCAGCACCTGGTAGACGGCCTCAGCCTCGGCCTCGACCGTGCCGACAAGCTCCTTGGGCAGCGAGATGTCGGCCTTGATCATATGACGCGTGGCACGGCAGATCTGGCGGACCTTATCGGTCATGCGTTGCAGGTTAAAGTCGACGTAGATGATCGTCTGAAGCAGGCGGAAGTCGGAGGCGACCGGTGACTGCGTGGCAATCAGGTTGTAGCAGACGGCCTCCAGGTTGGCGCAGCGTGCGTCAATCGAAAGCGTGCGCTTCTTGGTCTTGGTGGCGAGCTTGCGGTCGTCGGTCACATAGGCCTTAACGGCATCGTGGAGGGCCAGATCGACGGCCTCGTAGATGCTCAGCATCTCGTGACGGGCCTCGATGAGCTGACGGGAAAACAGTTTGCGCATGGTTCACTCCAATCAGTTGGGTGCGGTCATGCCGCCCGCACAGTGAATACGCACCGGACCAGGTCCGATCGGATTGGGACTAGTCGCACCGATCAGCCAAAGCGGCCGGTGATATAGTCTTCCGTCCGCGAATCTACCGGGCTTGTAAAGATCGCGTCGGTTTGACCATACTCGATGAGCGTGGCGGGCTCGCCGGCAACTTCCTGCAAGAAGAATGCGGTGTAGTCGCTGATACGAGCTGCCTGCTGCATTGAATGCGTGACGATGATGATCGTCATCTCGGGCGCCAGCTCGGCCATCAGATCCTCAACCTTAGAGACGGACGTGGGGTCGATGGCGGAGCAGGGCTCGTCCATCAGAAGGACATCGGGCTGCACCGCAAGCACGCGCGCGATGCACAGACGCTGCTGCTGACCGCCCGAGAGCGCCAAACCATCCTTGTTGAGCTGATTGGATACCTCTTTCCAGAGGTTGGCGCGTTTGAGCGATTCTTCCACGATGTCATCGAGGTCGCTTTTGCTAGTCACGCCCTGCAGACGAGGGCCAAAGGCGACATTCTCGTAGATGGATTTGGGAAACGGGTTGGGCTGCTGAAAGATCATGCCCACACGACGACGGAGGTCGACCGGGTCGACACCCTCGGCATAGATATCATTGCCGTCGAGCGTCATGGTGCCCGCGACGCGCGTACCCTCGATCAGATCATTCATGCGGTTGATGCAGCGCAAAAACGTCGACTTGCCGCAGCCCGAAGGGCCAATGAAGGAGGTGATGGCGTTTTTGGCGATGTTGAGGTCAAGCCCCGTCAGCGCATGAAAGTCACCGTACCAAAAGTTGAAATCCTTGGCTGTAATGGCCGCTTGCTCCAGCGTGGGAGCGGACTGATAAACGGACATGGGACTCCTTAACTAGCGACGCTTGCGCGACAGGAAGCGCGCAAACAGGTTGAAGGCCAGAATGATCACCATCAGCAAGAGCGCGGTGCCATAGGCTGCGTTCATGTTGATGCCGTCGTTTGCAAGCAGGTACAGGTGAACCGTCATGGGCCGGCCGGAATCGAGCGGCGAAATAGGTAGATTGATGGCCTGGCCCATGGTGTAGAGCACCACCGCGGTCTCGCCAATGGCACGGCCGATGGCGAGGACGATACCCGTGGCAATACGACCAAAGGCAGAAGGAAGCACGATCTTGGAGACGACCTGCCACTTGGTGGCGCCCAGGCCGTACGCACCCCACCGGATATAGCGCGGAACGGCGCGAATGGCCTCTTCGGTGGTGCGCATGACGATGGGAAGCATCAAGAGCGCAAGCGCCAGAGCGGCCGAGACCATCGAAAGGCCCAGACCCATAGCCTCGACAAACAAGGCGTAGCCAAACAGGCCCATAACGATGGAGGGCACCGAGGCCAAAGCGTCAGCAGCGTAGCGAATGAGCTCAACGATCTTGCCCTGCTTGGCGTACTCGGCCAGATAGACGGCTGCCAGCACAGCGATCGGCGTGCAGATAAGCATGGCGAGCGCCGTCACATAGACGGTCGAGACGATCGTGGGCCAAATACCGCCCTCGGCGTTGACGCCCTGGGGCCAACCGAAGATAAAGTCGAGCGAGATGTGTGGCAGGCCGTTGATGACCACGTAGGCGATGATAGCGACCAGCACCAGCGTGGTGATGTATGCCGCGGCACGGAACACGCCAAGCATGATCTTGTTGGACAGGTCCTTGTTGATGCGGCCCTTCTTGCCGTGGGAAAGGGCACGCTTGATGCGCTCGCGCGACGAGGTCGTATCGACCGTCGTGTCAACGGAATCGGGCATAGCCTACCCCCTCTTCTTCTTGGAAACCAGGCGGACGATGCCCACCAGCGTGGCGGAAATGATAAACAGGACCACGCCCATGCCGAACAGCGCCGAGCGATGCAGACCCGAGGAATAGCTCATGTCGAGCGCAATCTGGCTCGTGAGCGTCGAGATGGGGCTCGCAATGCTGTCGGGAATAACCGGGGCGTTACCCACGACCATGAGCACGGCCATGGTCTCGCCGATGGCACGGCCCATACCCAGCACGATGGCATCCACGATACCCAGCTTAGCGGCAGGTAGCACGACCTTATAGATGGTCTGCCACTTAGTAGCACCCATGGCATACGATGCCTCGCGAATACCCATGGGAATGGAATTGAGGGCATCGATGGTGAGCGTGGTGATGGTAGGGACGATCATGATGGCAAGCACGAACCACGCCGTCAGCGCACCAAAACCAAGACCACCGGTCAGTTGCGCGATAAACGGACGGATGATGATCATGCCAAAGAAGCCATAGATGATAGAAGGGATGCCGGCCAACAGGTCAACGGCAGGGCTGATGAGCTTGCGCACGCGCTTGCTGGCGATCTCGACCAGATACACGGCCGTGCCCACGCCTAGGGGCACACCCATGGCGAGCGCACCGACGGTCACCAGACCCGAGCCGGCAAGCAGCGACACGATGCCGTAGTGGCCCTCAGAGGGCGCCCACGTAAAGCTAAAGAAGTCCGCCAGACCGATGTCGGTAAAGACGGGCAGCGCCGAGTACGTGGTAAAGACAAAAATCAGGATGACGGTAACAACCGCCAAGAACGCGCAGGCAAAGAAAATCCACTGCAGCGCCTTCTCCTTGATATAGGTGCTGCGCGATACGAGCGCCAGCTCGCGCTTCTTGGGCGCCTGAGCATTCTGCTCAGTCTGGGAGTTTTCCTGTGCTTCCATGCTACTCACTCCCCTTCTCGTCGTTGGTGACGGGAATAAAGCCCGCCTCGCGAATCTGCTTGTCCATCTTTTCGGACGTCACGTAGTCGATGTAATCCTGCGCCTGCTGCGAAGGCGCACCCTTCACAAAGAAGTAAAGGTCGCGCGAGATGGGATAGCCGCCACTCGCGACCGTCTTCTCGGACGCCTCAACATGATTGACCGAGACGGCCTTGACCGAGGTCTTGGCGTTGAGGCTATCGACGAAGCCCAGCGAAATGTAGCCGATAGCCCCGCGCGAACGAGATACCACGTCGCGCACCTGGCCCGTGCCCGAAAGAACGGCGGAGCGGCGATCGAACGGGGTGCCGTCCATCACGATGGTGCGGAAGGCTTCACGCGTGCCAGACGCCTCATCTCGGTTGATAACCTGAATCCTCAGGTCCTCGCCACCGACTTCTTTCCAGTTGGTGATCTTGCCGGCATAGATATCGCGGAGCTGCTCGGTCGAGAGGTTATCGACGGGGTTGTCTTCGTTCACGATGACCGCGATACCGTCGTGGGCAATGACGATGGGAGTCAGGCCCAGATCCTGTTCGTCGGCATTGAGTCCACGGGAGGAGCTGGCGATATCGGCCGTGCCAGCGCTGACGGCTTCGATGCCAGCGGAAGAGCCCAAACCGGAAACGAGCACGTCGATGCCGGTCTCCTCCTTAAAGCCCTCTGCCGCAATTTCGGCGATAGGAAGGCAGGTCGTGGAGCCGGCCACGGTAATGGAAGAGGTAGAAGATCCCGAAGAACAGGCGCACAGCGTAAGCGTAAGCACAGCGGCGCTCAGGACCGATACGATCTTTCTCATAGCATCACGCCGATCGCAGCATGGCGCCCACAGGTGCCGTCCTCGTTACGGTAGGAATAAAAGCGGTCGTTCTGACGCACAGTCGAAAGCTGGGTATCCACGATATTATCCGCGTCCACACCGGCATCTACCAGCGCCTCACAAATGGCAGCGGAAAGATCGAGCATGCGAGAGGCACTCGCATCGATGCAAGAGAACTCGACGGCAAAGCGATCCATGAGTTCCTGGGATACCTCATATTCGTCAGCCAAGATATGGGGGCCGATATAGGCGGAAACGTCGCTCGCATCGCAGCCGGCAGCATCGCAAAGCGCCTGGCACGCCTTGGCAGAAATACGTGCAATCGTGCCCTTCCAACCGGAGTGCACCACGGCAAATCCGCCAGGGGCCACCAGCACCACGGGAACGCAGTCGGCAAAGCAGAGCAGCACGGGCACGTCATGGGCCGTACAGACGATGGCATCGCAGCCCTCGGCAATCTGCTCGCGAACAGCCTCAAGATCGTCGGCGCCGTTCGAAGTCACCGTAACGATATGGTCACCATGTACCTGATTGGGCACGAGCAGATTATGCTCGCACTCAGTGGCGCCCATAGCTTCGAGCGCTCGACGACGATTTTCTTGAACAGCAAAGGGGTCATCGCCTACATGCGAGCCCAGGTTGAGCGAGGAGTACGCATCTTCAGAAACGCCACCGGTGCGCTCGGTCAACGCAAAGCGGACATCGGATGTCGCGCCCTCCACCAACGTAACTCCATCATGGTCGACACGCGAAACGTTGTCCGCACGTGCTGCCATACTAAAGCCTCCTAATAACACAAGTACCGCGGCGTCGCCGCGCAGTCCGCGTTTATACGGCTGTCATACTCCCTAAAAGGATACCCGCAGCGGTAGGGACCAAACGTAAAGGGAACGTAAGGAGATTGGAGGCTTTCGTTTACAAACGAGAAACAAAACGGGGTGCATCCAAATGGACACACCCCGTGCAGGTCGTTGAGAAAAACGAACTAGAAGCTACCGCGCTTCAGGAAGTCGGGAAGCTCGAACTGGTCGTTGCCAAAGTTGGGCAGCTCGGTACCACCGACGTTGCGGGTCGGAGCGGCCTGAGCCGGGCTGGCAGCCGGAGCGGTGCGCTGCGGCTCAGCGGAGGCAGCGGCCTTGCTCTGAGACTGCTGAGCAGCAAAGAGCTCATCCTGACGGTTGACGTTGGAGTCGGAGAAGCCCGTAGCGATGACGGTGATACGCACCTGATCGCCCAGGGACTCGTCGACAACGGTACCGAAGATGATGTTGGCCTCGGGGTCGACGGCGTTGGCGACAACGTCGGCGGCGTCGCTGATCTCCTGGATGCCCAGGTCCTTGGAACCGGCGATGGAGAGCAGCACGCGCGTGGCACCATCGATGGAGCTCTCGAGCAGCGGGCTGGAGATGGCCTGCTGGGCAGCGTCGACGGCACGAGTATCCCCAGAAGAGGTACCGATACCCATCATGGCGGTACCGGCCTGCTTCATGATGGTCTTAACATCGGCGAAGTCCAGGTTGATGATACCGGGGACGGTGATGAGGTCGGTGATGCCCTGGGTGCCCTGGGAAAGGACGCCATCGGCAATCGCGAAGGCCTCGAGCATGGTGGTCTTCTTCTCGGCGATGTCGAGCAGCTTATCGTTAGGGATGACGATCATGGTGTCGACGCAATCGGAGAGGGTCTTGATGCCCTCCTCGGCGCTCTTCTTGCGCTTGCGGCCCTCGAAGGTGAAGGGCTTGGTCACGACGGCGACAGTCAGTGCGCCGACCTCGTTCATCGCGATATCAGCAACGATGGGAGCAGCGCCGGTACCGGTGCCACCGCCCTCACCGCAGGTGATAAACACCATGTCGGCGCCAGCGAGCGCCTCGGCAATGTCGTCACGGGACTCATCGGCAGCCTTGCGGCCAACCTCGGGGTTGGCGCCGGCGCCCAGGCCGCGGGTAAGGTCGGTGCCGATGTGCACCTTGATATCGGCATCAGAGATCGCGAGTGCCTGAGCATCGGTGTTGATGGCAACAAACTCGACGCCGCGGATGCCCTCTTCGATCATTCGATTGACCGCGTTGGTACCGCCGCCGCCGACGCCGACCACCTTAATGACGGCAAGGTAGTTGTTGATCTCTGTCTCGTGCATGTCGGTCCTCCGAACAAAGGTTATAGCCATAGCATGGGTCGACCCCTGCGCACATTAACCTTCAGGTTGAAAGTAAATGCAAAGGTAAACCGTATTATGTTTGCACATTATGAACGCATCAGTCAAATAATTGACCGTGAAAACCAAACAAACCAGATAAACGGCGTGGTATGGCCCCTCAACAAAGCGTCAACCAGCGCTACGAGGTCGGAGCATTCCTAAATGTGTAGTTGCCCGGAGAGCGCACATTGATATACGTTACGCCCTCTACCTGCGAAAGCAACTTGGTGACTACGCGTTCCTTCTTGGCGATATCGTCCGAATCGCCCAGCGACACCTCGATGCCGTTATTGAGGTTTGCCGAGATGGCTTCGACCGAAGGCGTGGAAATATCCTTGACTTGTCCCAAGAACTCGCTCGAAAAACCACGCACATAATCCAGGCCGGCCTTAACGGCTTTGGAGTTCACCGCCTGGCCGGAAACCGGAGCGACATCCGCCGAGACATCAGTCAGCAACACCGCGCCATAATGCTTGGTGAGCGCCAGCGCGGCATCGATTCCGGTCAAGGTATTTGAGCCCTGCCCTGTCGTGATGACGTTGCCCTGGTCGTCCACTTCGACCGACGTCGACAGCGGGGCGATCCAGGTGTCATCGTCTCCGATAGCCCAGGCAAGGTCGTCGGAGCTGATATACGCAATGGCGATAACTTTACGCTCCGTCGGCGTGATGATAAGCGTATGGGGAAACTGGCGCTGGACATCCACGCCCGAGACCCACGGGTTTTGCTTGAGGCCCTCGGTGATCTGATCGGGATCCACGTTAAAGAGCGACGTGTTCTCGGGAAGATTGATGAGCTGCATGGCGTCGTGCTTGGTCACATGCTCGCTGCCATGAATCTGAATATCGGTGGCGGCAAACAGACCAGAGTTGATGACGACGATGGCAATAATGGCAAGTACGGCCACGGCTGCCAGGATGCCGCCCGCGATCTTGCCCTTACCCTTAATGGCAGAAGCGGCGTCGGTCGCCTTGCTTGCCATGGCACCCAACGATGACAGAGGATTGATGCCCTTTTTTGCCGAAGACGCCTTGGCGGCGGGCACCGATGTCAGTGAACGCGGCTTAGCGCCAGCCAACGTACGGCTGGCATGCGGCGCACGAGCTCCCAGCGAAGGCTTGGGCGTCGCCATGGGTCGAGAGGTCTTGGTGCCCATCGCCGGCTTGGGCGTCACCGAAGGACGCGGAGCCGGACGACTCGTCTTTTTAGAAGCGGGGCGTCCCCCCAGCTGCGAGCCGACGACCGGGCGCTTGGCAGGACGAACGGGCCCAACAGACTTGGAGGGCATGGCGGGCTTATGTTGAGGCTGGGCAGGCGCGCCGGAACGCCCTCCGGCGCGGCGGAAGGTGGGTTTCGATGCTCTAGAAGCCGAGGAATTTAACTTCCGGTCTGAGCTCGATGCCATACGCCTCCCTCACCTTTCCGTGCACATGTCTGATAACCGCGGCAACGTCATCGGCCGAGGCAGTTCCGTTATTAACGATAAAATTAGCGTGAACGGGCGAAACTTCCGCGCCGCCAATCGAAAAACCCTTTAATCCACAATCCTCGATAAGCTTGCCCACACTCGCATCGGGCGGGTTCCGAAAGACCGACCCGCAGGATGCGCGACCCATGGGCTGCGTACGCTTGCGCCTTGTAAGGTACCGCTCCATGCGCTCGCGAATGTCGGCCTTGGGCGCCGGTTTAAGCTTGAGCACGCACTCGAGGATGATCTCATTGCGGGGAAGGCTACATTCGCGGTAGCCCCAAGAGATCTCGGACCCCGCATAATGCTTGATACCGGATGCCGGGTCAAACGTTACGACATCCTCAACCAGCGAGCCAATCCACTCGGTCCGCGTGCCGGCATTCATAGATATCGCACCGCCGACCGAACCAGGAATGCCAACGGCAAACTCAAGGCCCGAGAGGCTACGCGACAGGGCATCGTTGACCAGGCGCGCAAACATCACGCCCGCACCGACCGTCAGCGTACAACCGTCATCGGCAACAACCGTGCGCTGGAACTCACGTCCGAGCGAAATGACGGCACCGCGATAACCGCCATCGGCAACCAGCAGATTGGAGCCCTTGCCGATGATGACCCACGGCACCTGCTCGCGATCGAGCACCGCCACGGCGCGGCGAAGGGCATGATAGCTATGGCACGTCACAAAGAGGTCGGCCTTGCCGCCGATACGATAGCTCGTATGACGCGCAAGGCGCTCGTCCTCGATCACATCCGTGTCGATCATGCCCGAGAGCGCCATGACGGCGTTAAACAGACCCATTAGACTTAAGCGTCTTTCTTGGCAGTCAGATACTCAATGAACTCGGGACCGACGGTCGTAACGTCGCCGGCACCCATGGTGAGCAGCAGGTCGCCCTCGCCCACCATCTGCTCGAGCTCCTGATTGAGCTCAAGACGGCTGGAGCAGTACACGACCTCCTTGCCAGGATGCTTGGCGCGCACGGTATCGGCGAGCATCTTAGAGGTGACACCCGGAATGGGCATCTCGCCAGCCGAGAACACATCAATCAGCAGCAGT
>CAUDZT010000064.1 GCA_958453935.1 uncultured Collinsella sp.
AAGACTTTAAGAAGGGGGAGGCCGCGAGGCCTCCCCCTTTTTTGCGTTTACGGGCTTTTGTCTCACATAGTAGCTGTGTTTTATAACCCTCGTTTGTTGCATCTTCTGTGAACGGGCTACAATAACTTAGTCTGTGCGATATGGAGGTGAACATGGCTGAAGCTGGTATCGGCGTTGATATCGTCGAGATTTCCCGCATGAAATCAATTCTTGAAAAGACGCCGTCGTTTGCTCGGCGTGTGTTTACCGAAGAAGAGCGTGCGTATTGCGATGCATCATCGCGTCCCGCTGCTCACTATGCGAGCCGCTTTGCTTCGCGCGAGGCGGTGCTTAAAGCTCTCGGCACGGGTTTTAGTCAAGGCGTGGGTCGCAAGGATGTTTCGGTAACGCGTGATAAACTCGGCAAACCGAAGGCGCTGCTTTCGGGCCGTGCTCTCGAGATCGCTCAAGAACTGGGTGTTGTTGAGGTCGCTCTTTCCATTACGCTTACGGGAGACTTGGCCGTTGCGAATGCCATCGCGATTACCGAAGATGCTCGGCCTAAGCCAAAAGAGGAAAAGGTGAGTACCAAGAAACGCGTTGCGCAGACATTTAAAGAGGCTCGCTCTGTTTTAGATGAGCTTGAGCAGCTGCAGAATTCAGCATTGACGGAGCACCTGGGCGATGCTTCGCAAGATACGCTAGGAGCATAGATGAAACCGGTTTTGAGTACCGAAGAAGTCGTTCGTCTCGAGGATATCATCGAACGCGAAGGGACTTCGAAGGCCGAGCTTATGGAGCTAGCGGGTGAGTTTGCCGCCAACGAGGTCTTGAAGCTCAATCCCGATCGGGTTCTCGTTCTGGTCGGTTTTGGTAATAATGGCGGCGACGGTTGGGTTGCCGCCGATATTCTGAGCCATAAGGGTGTGGACGTCGATATCGTTTCTCCGGTTGAGCCGGATGAGATTCCTGCTGCTCTGGCACGTCATGTTGCTCGTCGTACTGCCGGCCGCGATGTGCGCGTTTGCGTCGGCCCCTCGCGTGACGAGCTCGAGGTTTTGATCGATAAGGCCGATGTTGTTGTCGATGCCATTTTTGGTACCGGTTTCCACGGGAATCTGCGTGCGCCGTTCTCCATCTGGATTCCTACGGTCAATGAATGCGCCGATTGTGTCGTATCCATTGATGTCCCCTCGGGCCTGAATGCCGAGACGGGAGTTGTTGATGACGACTGCATTCGTGCCGAGCGCACGGTGACGATGATTGCGCCCAAGATTGGTCTGTATAGCGCTGATGGCCCTGAGTATGCTGGCGATTTGATCTGCGGCAATCTTTACGACCGTCTTGACGAAGTCATCGATGATGTTGACCACGCCGCCGAGATTGTCGAGCCCGGTGACTTAGTTGATTACTTTGCTCCGCTACCATCGAATATCGATAAGTATTCCCGTGGCTCTGTGCTTATTGTCGCCGGATCGGCGCAATATCCTGGTGCTGCCATTATGGCGGCCAAGTCTGCAGCTCGCGCGGGTGCTGGTTACGTGGCGGTCGCGGCTCCTGACGCCTGCGCCAATCTTATTCGCATGGCACTTCCTTCGATTCCCGTCTTTGCTATTCCGTCTGATTCCCGCGGCTCCTTTGGCGCCGCTGCGCGCATGACGGTGTGCGAGATCGCAAAGAAGTACAGCTGCGTACTGTGCGGTCCCGGTATGACGACGTCTGCTGGCGCTATGCAGGTGGTTTCGGGCTTGCTCGAGCTTGATGTACCGCTAATTTTGGACGCCGATGCACTCAACTGCCTTGCTAAGATTGCCATTGACGGTATTGATAGTAACCCCGAGATGTATCGTCGTGAGCAGCCGTTGGTTATGACGCCGCACTATCGTGAGCTTTCGCGTTTGGTTGCCGGTGACGAGGTGAACGACCTTGGTACCGCGATTGCAGCTGCGCAGAAGGTTGTCTGGGCTGCAGGCTCCGACAATCTGGTGGTCATAGCCAAGGGGCCGACGACGGCTATCTGTGGCGTTGAGCGCGTGCTGCTGCCACTCTCGGGTCCGGCTTCTCTGGCAACTGCCGGTTCTGGTGATGTTCTCGCGGGTATTTTGGCCGGCACGCTTGCCACCATGCGCGACGAGATGGATCGTTGGGAGCTGCTGTATTCGTACGCCGTCGCACTTCACAGCTACGCCGGTTTTGCCGCGGCGACGGAGTATGGTGAGAAGAGCGTTATCGCGACCGATCTTATCGACTTGATCGGTACTGCCATGGAGCTGGCGGCAAAGGATGCGCTCGAAGATCTGGGAATCATGGACGAAGGGTCGGATGACTAATCATGAATAAAGCCGATTTGACGCGCTGGTCCTGGGTCGAGATCGACCGCGGGGCGCTCCGTCGCAACACGAGAGCCTATAAGAACTTGTTGAATCCGCGTCAGCGCCTGTGCTGCGTGGTCAAGGCCGATGCTTATGGTCATGGAGCTGTTGAGTGCGCTAAGATCATGTATTCGGCTGGTGCCGACATGTTTGCCGTGGCGACGGTCAACGAGGGCGTTGGGCTCCGTCAGGGCGGAATTACTAAGCCCATCCTGATTCTAAGCGAGCCGCCTATCGAGGCTATTCCTGCATTGCTCGAGTTCGATATCATGCCCTCGGTCTATACGTCCGATTTTGCTCTCGCGTATGGCGAATGCGCCGTCGCGGCGGGCAAGGTGGGCAAGTACCATCTTGCCATCGAGACGGGCATGAATCGTATCGGCGTTCACTACACACAGGTGCTCGACTTTGTCCGCGGCATCAGCTTCCATCGCGGTATTCAGTGCGACGGCGTATTTACGCACTTTGCCACGGCCGATGAACCTTCGGGTTGGGACTACAAGCTGCAGTGCCAGCGTTTTACCGAGGCCGTTCAGGCCATTAAGGACGCAGGTTTTGAATGCGGTATCGTGCATTGTGCCAATACGCCATCCTCGATGCTCGATTCTTCAATGCACTTTGACATGATTCGTGCCGGCATCGGTTTGTATGGTCTGCAGCCATGTGAGCTGAGTGGTCGCGTGATGCAGCTTGATCCCGTCATGAGCGTCCACGCGCGTGTGACGCGCGTGGCACACCCTGCGATGGGCGAGGGCGTGGGCTACGGCTTTACCTACCGCGTACCGCGCACGCGCGTTCAGATCTGCACCCTTCCGATCGGTTATGCCGATGGCCTTTCGCGTACGCTTTCCAATCGTATGGACGTGCTGTATCGCGGCGAGCGTGTGCGTCAGGTGGGCAATATCTGCATGGACCAGTTTATGGTCGCCATTCAGTCCAACCCGGCGCATGAGATTCCCGAGGCCGAGTATGGTGACGAGATGATCATTGTCGGCCGCGATGGAGATGCCGAGATTACCATGGACGAGATGGCGCGCCTACGCGGCACGATTAACTACGAGGTCGCTTGCGGCTTTGGTATGCGTCTCGACAAGGTCTACGTGTAGGAGTCGCTATGGGCGTCATGCACATTCCCGGCCATAGCCATCAGGCGCCGCGTGAGGTCGCACTCGAGGAGATCGAGGCCGTTCTGGGCGATTGTCACCTTTGCCAGCTTTACCAGTCGCGCCACAACATCGTGTTTGGCGTGGGAAACCCCCGCGCTCGCGTGATGTTTATTGGCGAGGCGCCGGGCCGTAATGAGGATTTGCAGGGCGAGCCCTTTGTGGGGGCGGCAGGCGAGGACCTCAACGGCATTTTGTCGCTGGCGGGGCTCAAACGCGAAGACGTCTACATTGCCAACGTGCTTAAGTGCCGCCCGCCGGGAAACCGCAATCCGCGTCCCGAGGAAGTGCTGGCTTGCTCGCCGTTTTTGCGCGAGCAGATTCGAAGCATCTGGCCCGATATCATCGTGACGCTCGGCAACCCCGCAACGCACTTTGTGCTCAAGACCGAGATCGGCATTACCAAGCTGCGCGGCAGGTTCCATCAGATGGGGCACTTTGTGGTGATGCCCACGTTCCATCCGGCAGCAGCGCTACGCAATCCAGCGTGGCAGGAGCTGCTGGAGGAAGACTTTAAGATGCTGGGCGACTATCTGGGGCGACATCCCGCACCAGAGGACGCCTCGGAATAATAAGGAGCATATATGTCCCTGGAGCGCCTGGGGGTAGGTACTTACAAAACGACTTGCGCTGCCGATACGGAGTACTTTGGCGAGCTAATTGCACCGTGCCTTGAGGACGGAGATGTGCTCATCCTGACCGGTGGCCTGGGAGTGGGCAAAACTCACTTTACCAAGGGCGTCTCGCGCGGGCTGGGCGATGGGCATATGGTTACGAGTCCTACGTTTGCGCTCATGGCCGTTCACGATCAAGGTCGTATTCCGCTGTTTCACTTTGATCTATACCGCCTGGAGCATGCCTACGAGCTCGAGGATACGGGCATTTTCGATGTGCTGGGCTATGAGGGTGCTTGCCTGCTGGAATGGGGCGAACAATTCCAGGACGAGCTGACGGATGAGTATCTTTCGGTGACGCTCAGGCGTGATGAGGGCGACAGCGATGTGCGAACGATAACGCTCGAGGCGCACGGTGACCGCGCAATGGAGCTTTCCCATTTGATTGATAAGGCTGTACAAGATGAGCTTGCATAACGACAACGCGCTGGTGGTGGCGCTCGATACCTCGACCGACATGCTTGCCTGCGCGGCAAGCTGGATTGATGGGCAGACGGGTGAGACGAAGCTCGTGAGTGGCGACCACATGTGTCGCCGTCACGCCAACGTTGAGCTCGTGAATACCGTTGATGGCGTGCTGGCTCAAGCCGGTCTGGATCGCAGCGATGTTGGTTGCTATGTGGTCGGCCGCGGCCCGGGGTCCTTTACGGGTGTGCGCATCGGCATCTCCACTGCCAAGGGCCTCGCGCGTGGTGCCAATGTTCCGCTGCTGGGCGTGTCGACGCTCGACGCTTGCGCTTGGACGGCGTGGAAGGCTGGCGTGCGCGGCAAGCTTGGTATCTTGGCCGATGCTATGCGCGGTGAGGTATATCCGGCGCTGTATATGCTGGTCGATGAGGGTCCCGAGCGTCAATTTGAGCGCGAACACGTGGTCAAGGCCGCCGTGGCGCTCGATGAGTGGCGCCAAGCAGCGGACTGGGGCCAGGTTCAGCTGACCGGTGACGGTCTCGTGCGCTATGGCAAGCTGCTGGATGAGGACGAGGCCGCCCGCTGCGTGGAGCGCGACCTGTGGTGGCCTTCGGGCGAGGGCTTGCTGCTCGCGCACGCTGCGGGTGACGGCGATCCGGCCCGCGTCCTGCCGATTTACACGCGCCTTTCGGATGCCGAGGAAAACGAGCGCAAGCGTCTTGGTCTTGCCGAGAGTGCGCAGAGCGAAATTACGGGTGTTGCCGATGAGCTCGCCGGTCGTCATCTGCAGTTCCGTCCCATGGGCGCGGCGGATGCCGAGGGCGCGAGCGCGCTGGAGGCTGCCTGCTTTGAAGGTGCCGGACACGAGGCATGGACGCCGGGCATGTTCCTGTCCGAACTGGGCGAGGACGTCGCTGCGCCGCGTAGTTGGTGGGTGGCACACGACGACGGCAAGCTGCTGGGCCTTGCCGGCGGTATGGTCGTGGACGGTGATGTGCAGATTCTGGATGTCGCCGTCGACCCGGCACATCGCCGTGAGGGCATTGCCCGCAAGCTGCTGTCGCATGTGAGCTATGATGCCCAGATGCTCGGCTGCACTACGGCTTCGCTCGAGGTCGAGGACGGTAACGAGGGAGCGACCGCGCTTTATAACGCTCTGGGCTTTACCGAGGCTGGCCGTCGCCGCGGCTACTATGGTGCCGGCAAGGACGCCATCGTCATGACGGCTCCGCTGCCCCTGGTGCTTCCGGTCGACAATGCTTCGCCCGAGCCGACGGCGGCAGAGCAGCGCGTATGGCCGCTGCCTGCGCCTGGGCGCTCCGAGGGGGAGCGTGCCGAAATTGAGCGCCGCCGCCTAGTGCTCGCTATCGAGAGCTCCTGCGACGAGACGGCCGTGGCGATTATCGATGCGGATGGCAATATGCTGGCTAACCAGGTGTCGACACAGATTGATTTTCACGCCCGCTTTGGCGGCGTGGTGCCCGAGATCGCCTCGCGCAAACACGTTGAGGTGATTGTGAGTGTCGTGGATGCGGCGCTCGAGGATGCCGCAGCATCGCTTGGTCTTGAGGGTGGAGCCATCGCGCCGAGCGAACTCGCCGCTGTTGGCGTGACACAGGGTCCGGGCCTGGTGGGTGCTCTGGTAGTGGGCGTCGCCTTCGCCAAGGGCTTTGCCTATGCCGCCGGCAAGCCGCTCGTGTGCGTCAACCATCTGGAGGGCCACCTGTTTGCCAACCTGTTGGCGCAGCCCGACCTCAAGCCCCCGTTTATCTTTACGCTCGTTTCGGGCGGGCACACCATGCTCGTGCACGTAAAGGCATGGGGCGACTATGAAGTGCTTGGCGAGACGCTCGACGACGCCGTGGGCGAAGCCTTCGACAAGGTGGCAAAGGCACTGGGTCTTGGCTATCCCGGAGGCCCTATCATCTCCAAGCTTGCCGAGACGGGCAACCCCAAGGCGATCGATTTCCCCCGTGCGCTTAACAGCAGGGGGGACTATCGCTTCTCGCTTTCGGGCCTCAAGACGGCGGTGACGCTCTACATCGAGCAGGAGACCAAGGCCGGGCGCACGATTCACCTGCCCGACCTAGCGGCCTCGTTTGAGGCGGCGGTCTTTGACGTGCAGTACAAGAAGGCCAAAAACGCCCTGCACGCCACCGGGTGCAAGGAGTATTGCATCGGCGGTGGTGTCTCGGCTAATCCGCATCTGCGCGAGATGATGATCAAGAAGCTCGGGCGTCAGGGGATCCGCGTAACGGTGCCACCGCTTTCGGCGTGCACCGACAACGCCGCCATGATCGCAGAGGTTGCTCGCCGTAAATTCGACCGAGGAGAAATCTCGCCGTTCGACGTCGATGCCGATCCGAACATGACGCTGTAGCTGGTACGGCGCGGTCCCCGGACGGAGGGGCCGGATATAAGGTTTCCTGCTCTACAGTCCTGCGCAAGACGAAGGCCACATTAAGTGGCCTTCTTTGCGTGCGGAACTCGCGATAAACCTTATATCCGGCCCCTCCGTCCGGGGACCTTTCTGTATCGATATAGCTTCTGAGCTGGTTTGGCGTCGACAACGTCCGGCAAGGTTAGCCAGCTGCGTCGAATTTCCGGCGTGCTTTAGCTGAAAGAAAAAGATGGTGTGCGGAGCTTTGCTCCGCACATTTGGGATGGGAGCTCCTCGGGGGCGGGGCGGGCGCCTGCCGCCATATATGAACTTTATCGCGAGTTCCGCACGAACAGGAGGCCACTTAATGTGGCCTCCGTCGTGAGCAGGACTGTCCGAGCAGGAAAGTTCATATATGGCGGCAGGCGCCCGCCCCGCTCCCGAGGGGCATCTCTCAAGCAAAAACTGTCGTTCGGTAAAGTCCGAGGTCAGTGGCGTTTTATAACGAGAAATTCAAAAGAATTTGAAAATCCATTACAAATTTGCGTTGACTTTAGGTAACTAAAGTTTCATACTCCTTTTCAACCACTGGGGGATGTGAACACGCACGGATCGTTCACATCATGATTGAAGAGGATTTCTTAGACATGTTCACGCATCAGCTAAACATTATCAGCGTAGTAATTATCTGATGCGGGTTAGCACATACAGCTAGCCCGTACGATAACGGGCGGCTGATGAAGATGAGGGCCGTCGAGCGCAACCGACGGCCCTCATTTTTTATGTCTAGGAAGTTCTTTTTAGAGGAGGAAATGTAATGAACGGAGTTTTGCTCATGGTTGTGGCCGCGGCGGTGCTCGCCTGCGGCTATCTGGGCTACGGCCGCTGGCTGGCCAACAAGTGGGGCGTTGACAAAGAGGCCCTCACGCCGGCCAAGCGCATGAAGGACGGCAAGAGCTTCTCGCCCGTCTCCGCCTTTACCGCGTTCTCGCACCAGTTCAGCTCGATCTGCGGTGCTGGCCCTGTCACGGGTACGATCGTCGCCATGGCCTTTGGCTGGCTGCCCGTCGTGCTCTGGGTCCTCGTCGGCGGCATCTTCTTTGGCGCCGTCCACGACTTTGGTGCTCTGTACGCTTCGATGAAGAACAACGGCAAGTCGCTCGCTCAGCTCATCGAGAAGTACATCGGCAAGACCGGCCGTCGCCTGTTCCTGCTGTTCTGCTGGCTGTTCTGCATCATCGTCATCGCCGCCTTCACCGACATGGTCTGCAAGACGTTCATGTTCACCCCGGCCGTTGACGCTTCTGGTGCTGCTACCGGTGCCATCGACTTCACCAAGTCCTATGCCGCCGGCTGCGCTGGTACCATCTCCATCCTGTTCACCTTCGTCGCTATCGCCTTTGGTTGGGCCCAGAAGAAGTTCAACCTCACCGGTGCTACCGAGTTCGTCACCGGCGTGGTCCTCATGGTTCTCATGTTTGCCGTCGGTATGCAGTTCCCGGTCTACCTGGATAAGTTCCAGTGGTTCGCCGTCGTCATGGTCTACCTGGTCTTCGCTGGCGCTATGCCCATCCAGATGCTCAAGACCCCGCGTGACTACCTCACTTCCATCATGATGATCGTTATGATCGTTTGCGCTGTCCTCGGTATCGTCGTCCTGGGTGTTAACGGCCAGGCCACCATCACCGCTCCGGCCTTTACCGGCTTCTCCAGCGCTTCTGGCATGATGTTCCCGGTCCTGTTTGTTTCCGTTGCCTGCGGTGCCCTCTCCGGCTTCCACAGCCTCGTTTCTTCTGGTACCTCCTCCAAGCAGGTCGAGAAGGAGCAGGACGCCGTCAAGGTCGGTTATGGCGCCATGATCGTCGAGTCCTTCGTCGGCATCCTTGCCATCATCGTCGCCGGCATCATGTTCTCCGATATGAACACCGCCGGCACCGGTGCCCTCAACGCCGGCGTCGCTTCCACCCCGTTCCAGATCTTCGCCGCTGGCATCTCCCGCGGTATGCAGGCCTTCGGTGTTGACGGCACGCTCGCTACCGTCTTCATGACCATGAACGTCTCCGCTCTGGCCCTGACCTCGCTCGATGCCGTCGCCCGCATCGCCCGCACCTCGTTCTCCGAGTTCTTTGCCCAGACCAACGACGCCCTGGCCATCGAGTCCAAGGCCGGCTACATGAAGGTTCTCGGCAACCCCTGGTTCGCCACGGTCGTCACCCTGCTTCCCGGTCTCGCCCTCGCCTTTGGCGGCTATGCCAACATCTGGCCGCTCTTTGGTGCTTCCAACCAGCTGCTCGGCGGCATGACCATGATCACCCTCGCCGTGTTCTGCAAGTGCACCGGCCGCAAGGGCTGGATGCTCTACGTGCCCGTCGCCTTCCTGCTCTGCTGCACCTTCACCTCGCTGGTCCAGAGCGCCATGGGCTGCATGACCGCTGTCCAGGCTTACGGCTTCTTCGGCACCATCCCGGCTACCGCCACCACGGCCGCCGTCTCCGTCGCCGCCACCAAGGGCTTGCAGCTCGTTTTCGCCGTCCTGCTGATGGTCCTGGGCCTCATCGTCGCCGTCAACTGCCTCAAGGAGTTCTTCGGCAAGGAGGCCGGCTCCATGCCCGACGAGGAGCCCGAGTGGTCCGAGATGGGCAAGGCCGAGTACGGTCGCGCCGCTGCCGCTGAAGCTCCTGCCGACGCCGAGGCCGCCAAGGCCTAGTCAGCTTGATGGACTAACCGTTCCATCCATATGACTCGGAAAGACCGGGTCCGCGACTTCGCGGGCTCGGTCTTTTTTTCATGCGAAAGCGGGTGACGTTCGAGTGTTCTCGCAGATGTTTTGCGTGAATAAGGGCGCGCGTTGTACCATATAAACGTATATGTGTACATATGAAAGGGGCCCCGTGGCCAAGACGGTATATTCCGATAATCAAAACAATGTCGATGCTTTGGCTGAGCGCCTGAGCAGCCAGACGTCGCTTTCTGCCGAGCGCGCCAAGCTGGTTGCCTACGACCTGCTCTGCCGCAAGGCGCTCAAGATCAAGTCGAGCGCGCTGGCGCAGATTTTCCGTTCCGTCGATAAGGAATGCAACACCAAGGTGATGCGCGACGAACTCATCGCGGCAAAGATCGTTACCAAGATCGAGGGCAGCGGCATTAACGGGCGCCCGGCGTTCTATACCATCAATGCCGAGATCCGCGATGCCCAGGAGCAGCCTGCCGAGTCCGTCGAAGATTTTGTCGTCGAGGATTTCGCTGACGTGCCTGCTGTGGAAGAAGTTGCTCCGCGTGAGCATGTCGATACCGATGAGTTGCTCGATGAGAACGTCGTGCGTGCCTTTACGGCCAAGGCAGGACGCGGCGGTTTTGGCGGGGGTGGCAAGCGCGATGCGCAGCGCCGCGCCCAGCAGGAGCGCTTCCGTCGTGCCGTTGCTCAAAAGGGTGAGACGGATGCCGAGGCTGTTGAGAACGAGGTTGCTGCCGAGTCGCAGAGGCCCGCGAAGGAGCAAAAGCCCGTGGAGGCCCAGGAGCCCCAGCGTCGCCGTGGTGCCCACTTTAAGGCTGCGCAGCAGGATGTCGCGCATGAGGTTGAAGAGCCTTCCGAGGCTGCAGACGATGTTGAGGAGTCTGCCAAGAAGGCTCCGGGTTCATGCCGTCCCGGGCGTGGTTTTGCGAGGCGCGCGTATCCCGTAAGGCGTCAGGAGAAGGGTGAGCCGGCTCCGACCGCTCAGGCCGAGAAGGCCGAACAAACCGAGAAAACCGTTGAGCCGGCGGCTCGCGAGCAGAAGCCTGTTGAGCCGCAGCTTGAGGTTGCTGCCGAGGCCAAGGGCGAGCAGCCTACTGATGGGCAGACGGAGCAGGGCGCGTCGAGCAGGCCTCGCCGCCGTCGCCATCGCGGGGGTCGCAGTTCCCATGCCGAGACTGCAGCCGAGAAGACCACGCCGCAGGACGAGGATGCGAAGGCCGAGGTTTCTTCGGGGCAGCCTAAGCGCCAGCCGGCGAAGGAGAGCAAGTCCGATCGTCCGCAGAAGCAGGCGTCTATGCCGAAGCGCGAGCGCAATTCCCAAGGCGATTCTAAGCGCAGGTCTCAGAAGAAGCCGGAGTCTGCCGCAGCAGATGCTGCTGCCCAGCAGCCCGAGTCGGCCGTCCACGGCGAGGTATCGGCGTTTGCCCTTGCCCGCGTTTTAGGCAGGCAGCTGCTCAAAGTTGTCCCTACGCCTACGGCGCTCTCTAAGATCAAGGAGCAGCAGACACAGATCGTAAAGGTCGAGGGCAAGGACGGCAAAAAGGCTCCGCAGCGCACTCAGCACAACGAGATGTCCAACCGCAAGATTGCCGAGGAAATCGCAATCATCCAGGCTTGGATCGAGCAAAACCGAGGTGCCGATACGCCGGTTGCCTCGCGCCGCCAGCGTGCCTACCAGATTTTTAACGACGAGAAGGCTTTTGACGGCAAGCACGGCGAGCGTCTAATTCGGCGTATGACCGAAAAGGGCATCAGCATGCAGGCGATTAAGGTCGCCCCCAACCGCCCCGTGCACTTTACGGGTTTCTTTACGCTGGGCGCCGATAAGCCGTTCATTATGGTCGAGAACCTGGACACCTATGACGAGATCGTCAAGCTCCTGCGCGGCCGCAAGCACGCTAAGCTCTTTGGCATCAAGGTGGGCGGCGTGATTTTTGGCGGCGGATGCAAGGCGAGCGTCTCGCATGCCCTGGACGATTATCTGGCTGAGATCGGCTATCGCTTTAACTACGTCTACTACGTGGGCGATATCGACCGCGAGGGCGCGCGCATCGTCGAGCAGGCTCGCAATGCCAATGTGGTTGAGATTCGCCTGCATGCCGGCATGTACCGCGCCATGCTCGCCGAGCATAAGCGTCGCGTGAAGGCCGGCGGCGAGTGCGAGCCCGCGGCTGCCAACCAGGGCGTGCCGCAGAACTTGGCGGCGACGATCAAGGATCTGCCCATGGTCACGCGCGTGCAGTTCCGCAATGTGCTGCGCGAGGGCGGGCGCATTCCGCAGGAGATTCTGATGACCGCCGACTATCGGGATGGCGACTCGGGAAGCTTCGACCGCATGCTGAACAACTAAATTCCGCCGGCCCCGGGAGAGCGGGGACACCG
>CAUDZT010000065.1 GCA_958453935.1 uncultured Collinsella sp.
AGCGTCCTAGTGTTCGCTTCTAATAAAGAAGGCCAAGATTCGGGACGCAGTTCAATTTAAGTCTGTCCCCAATGAGTGGCTGTGCTTGACTTCGACCCTACTTTAACGGGTACCATCCTCTATGTCTGTAACGCCATATAGACCGAGGGGATATATCTATGACTGCAACTGCACCCGCAGCACCGGCAAAGGTGTACTTCACCAACCTGCGCACGCATGCTCGCGAGAGCCAGCTCGACAAACTCAAACGCCTCATTCGCCGCGCCGGCATTGAGCAGATCGACTTCGAGAACAAGTTCGTCGCTATCAAGATTCACTTTGGCGAGCTGGGTAACCTGAGCTTTCTGCGCCCAAACTACGCCCGCGCCGTCGCAGACGTCGTGAAGGAGCTGGGCGGCAAACCCTTCCTCACCGACTGCAACACGCTCTATGTGGGCAGCCGCAAAAACGCGCTCGAGCACATCGACACCGCCTACCAGAACGGCTTTACCCCGTACGCCACGGGCTGCCAGGTCATCATCGCCGACGGACTCAAGGGTACCGACGAGGCGCTCGTCCCGGTCGAGGGCGGTGAGTACGTGCGCGAGGCAAAGATCGGTCAGGCGCTCATGGATGCCGATATCGTGATCAGCCTCACGCACTTTAAGGGCCATGAGCAGGCCGGTTTTGGCGGCGCCATGAAGAACCTGGGCATGGGCGGCGGCAGCCGTGCCGGCAAGATGGAGCAGCATGCTGCCGGCAAGCCGAGCGTCGCGACCGAGCGCTGTATTGGCTGCCGTGCCTGCGAAAAGATCTGCGCGCACAACGCCATCTCGTTCGATGACACCCGCGAGCGCGAGCTTGCGAGCGGCAAGACCGTCGAGGTGCACGTGGCCGCCATCGACCACGACCGCTGCCTGGGCTGCGGCCGCTGCATCGGCGTGTGCAACCAGGATGCCATCAATCCCGATTATGACGCCGCGGCCGACGTGCTCAACTGCAAGATCGCCGAGTACACCAAGGCCATCGTCGACGGCCGCCCGAGCTTTCATATCTCGCTCGCCATGGACATCAGCCCCAACTGCGATTGCCATGCCGAGAACGACACGCCCATCGTCAACGACATTGGCATGTTTGCGAGCTTCGATCCGGTCGCCATTGACCAGGCCTGCGCCGACGCCGTCCTGGCATCCGAGCCGCTGCCTAACACCGAGCTTACCGACAGCGCGGCCAAGATGGAGCATAATCACGAGCATCTGGAGGGCGAGCAGGCCAAGGATCCCTTCTGCATCACGCATCCCGACACCGACTGGCGCGCGTGCATCGCGCATGCCGAGAAGATCGGCCTGGGCACGAGCAAGTACGAGCTCATCGAGGTCAAATAGCACCTAGTTATTGGACATATCAAGCGCATTCGTGGCTTAATTCAAGCAAAATCCGCCCGCGAGCACAGCGCTCGCGGGCGGATTTTCGGAAGTGCTAGGGGTCAGATAGACCAGTAAACCGTACTATTTGCCTAAAAATACTCGTCGAGGAAGTCGTCGACCGTGTTCCAGTAGAGCTCGGGGTTAACTTGCGCACTCTTGGCGTGGGTGGCGCCATGGATGGTGAGCTTTTGCTTGACCTTGCTGGCGCACGCGTCGTAGTTTTGGTCGAGCATGCTGTACGGCACAAAGGTGTCCTGG
Organism: uncultured Collinsella sp.; assembly: GCA_958453935.1. Taxonomy (GTDB): domain Bacteria; phylum Actinomycetota; class Coriobacteriia; order Coriobacteriales; family Coriobacteriaceae; genus Collinsella. The sequence goes on from CAUDZT010000065.1 coordinate 1,665, forward strand.
TCGCCGTGGATAAACAGCATGGGAACCGTCGCGTGTTTGAGTTGCTCCACACTGCTTGCCTCATGAAAGTCGTAGCCCGCGCGCACGTTGCACACCAAGTTTGCTACATCGAGCAAGGGAAAGCTGGGCATCCCAAATACATCCTTGAGCTGCAGGGAAAACTCGTCCCAAACACTCGTATAACCGCAGTCCTCGATGATGCATTTCACGTTGGACGGCAACGATTCCCCCGCGACGTTCATAGCGGTTGCCGCACCCATCGACTCACCAAAGACCAGGATGCGCGCCTCGGGGTCGGCCTGAACGATTCGCCCGATCCATGCGACGACGTCGAGCCGCTCGGGCCAGCCCATGCCGATATAGTCGCCGCCGGAGCGCTCGTGGGCGCGGGCGGCGGGTGCGAGTACGTTCATGCCGCGGTCGTGGAATCGTTTGACGTATCGGGCCATGCCGATGGGCTCGTCGGTATATCCATGCAGGCAGACGGCGTAATCGTGGGTGTTCTCCGAGGCGGCAAAATACCAAGCGGAGAGCTCGGTTCCGTCATCTGCGGTGAGGCTGCTGCTCTCGCGATTCTTTTTAAACCATGCCCGCGCCTCGGTGTCCTCGGCATCCGGCTGCTCACCTTCTTTGTCGTCCTTGCCGTCCTGCATCATCTTCATGGTGTATGGCGCGCGGGGATTCAGCGCGAAGTCAAACAGAAAGTTGCCGGCAAATCCGAACAGCGCAATGACAACCACCAGTGCAACGATGCCGGCTATCTTGAGCTTTCGATGGGAATGTGCGTTTTGAGCCATGCGGTATTCTCCTATAAGATGTTAATACATCAACAGTTAATGCAAGCGCATTATGGACGTTCACCGTTGATGCGTCAACAGGCAAAGAATGGGTAAACAAAGGGTCACGTATGGTGCAAATTTCGCACGCACCCAGACGCTTTGATATAGTGTTGAGAACTCTTTACGTTGGAGGATGTAACCGGCATGTCCGATTCGAGCGACAGTTCTAAGCCGCGACCCAAGACCGCGGCCGTTCCACACTACACGGTGGGCGAGGAGATCATGAACTCCGTCACCCATGGTGTCGGCTGCCTGCTGGGTATCGCGGGCCTGGTGCTCCTGATCGTATTCGCTGCCTTGCGCGGCGGAGGCCCGGCCCACATGGCCGCGGCGATTGTCTATGGTGTCAGCATTATCCTCGAATACCTAGCCTCTACGCTCTACCACGCGATTCAGCCCGCGCGCGCCAAGCGCGTGTTTCGCATCATCGACCACAGCTGCATCTACCTGCTCATTGCCGGCAGCTATACGCCGTTTTGCCTCATCACGCTCGCAAACGACGGCGGCCCTGCGCTGTTCTTTGCCGTATGGGCCATCGCCATTATCGGCATCGCCCTCGAGTGCTTTATGCGCGAGCGTCAACCGCACTGGGTAAGCGGCCTAGTCTACCTGCTGATGGGCTGGCTCGTCGTCTTTAAGTTGCCCGAGCTCGTGTCGCTGCTCAACCCCGTGGCGCTTGCCCTGCTCGCTGTCGGCGGCGTGTGCTACACCGTGGGCGTGCCGTTCTACATCGCCAAAAACGTGCGCTATCTGCACAGTGTTTTCCACTTGTGGGTGCTCGCCGGCAGCATCTTCCAGTTCATGGCGGTGATTCTCTTCGTAATCTAGCGATCGCGTCTGTGCCCGCGGACCTATCCAAGCGGCCGCCGGGCGCAATTGCCCTATCCGTCACCTACGCTTACTACCCAACGTCCCGAATCTTGGAGGTTCGAGAAACTCCCGATGGACATAACCATCTCCCTTATCACCACCCTCGTTTTGACCCTCATCAACGGCTACTTCTCTATGTCCGAGATGGCGCTCACCACGGCCAAGCGCGCCGTGCTGGAGCACGAGGCCGAGGAAGGCGACAAGCGCGCCGAGCGTGCCATTAAGCTGGCTGCCGACTCCGACCAACTGCTCGCCACCATCCAGGTCGCCATCACGCTCGTGGGCTTCGCCTCGTCTGCCGTCGCCTCGACGAGCCTGTCCGACCCGCTCGCCACGTGGCTCATGAGCTTTGGCATCGCGCCGCTCTCCGCCATCGCGCGCGGCCTGGCGCCGGTCATCATCACCGTCGCCGTCGCCTTTGTGTCCATCGTGATCGGCGAGCTCGTGCCCAAGCGCATCGGCCTTGCTAACGCCGAGGGCGTATCCAAGCAGGTCGTGGGACCGCTCTCCGTGTTCCAAAAGATCGCCCGCCCGCTCGTGTGGCTGACCGGTGCCTGCTCCGACGGCCTGGCCCGCATCCTGCGTATCAAGAGTGCCGATGACCGCCAGAACGTCTCGGAGGAAGAAATCAAGTACATGGTCTCGGAGCAGGACGACCTGCTCGACGAGGAAAAGCGCATGATCCACGAGATCTTCGACCTGGGCGACACCGTTGCCCGCGAGGTCATGGTGCCGCGCGTGGACACCACCATGTGCGAGGACGACGAGACGGTCGCCGACGTGCTGTCCACCATGCGCCAGACCGGCTTCAGCCGCATCCCTGTCTATCACGAGGACCCCGACAACGTCGCGGGCATCGCGCACATCAAGGACCTGATTCAGCCCGCGCTCGACGGCAAGGGCGACCAGCCCATTGCCGACTTTTTGCGCGACGCCACCTTTGTGCCCGATACCAAGGACATCCTGCCGCTGCTGTCCGAGATGCAGACCTCGCACGACCAGATCGTGGTCGTCGTGGACGAGTACGGCGGCACGGCCGGCATCATCACCATCGAGGACATCGTCGAGGAGATCGTCGGCGAGATCGAGGACGAGTTCGACCCCGACAACAAGTATCTCACGCGCCTTTCGCGCCGCGAGTGGCTCGTTGATGGGCGTTTTTCGTGCGATGACGCGATTGAGCTTGGTTGGCCGCTCGAGGAAAGCGATGATTATGAGACCATCGCCGGCTGGATCTTGGAGCTTTGTGACTCGGTGCCCGACATCGGAGAGGTGTTTGAGGTCGCGGGGTACAAGTTCAAGGTGCAGTCGATGCGTGGCCAGCGCATCTCGCTCATTCGCGTGATTGCTCCGGCCGAAACCGATAAGAAGGATTCCGAGTCCTCGGCAGAGAAGCCGGCGACGTCGGGTGCGGGCCCTGCGGACCCGCACGACGGCGACGAGTAGGGCAAGGACGAGTAGGGGAGAGTTATGGCAGGCCTGTTCAACATCCTTAAGGTCACCGTCAGCGAGGACAAGATCTGCGCGCATGTGCTGGTGAACCCCGGCATGCCGCTCATGACCTCGGAGGATATCGAGGCCACGGCGCGCGTGTATTACCTGGTGCCGGCGATTGCCAAGCACCTGTGCCTGGGTGATTCCGGTCGCGAGTTCCAGGACTGCATGGGCCAGACCGAGCTCTGCCATCTGCTTGAGCATGTGACGGTTGAGCTCATGAACGAGACCGGGCTTGCCGGCAGCATCTCGTGCGGCCGCACGCGCGTAAGCGAGCACGACGAGCGCGTCTTTGAGGTTGAGCTTTCGTGCCCCGACGACGCGCTGGCCATCGGCGCGCTGTCTTCGGCCACCTTTATGATGGATTGGGCGTACCTGCACGCCGACCAGCCGGCTCCCGATGTGGACGGTACGGTCGCGGGCCTGCGCAACCTGGTGCTGGGCATGCGCGCCGAGGCCGAGGGCAAGGATCCTCACGAGGCCGTCGCCGCTGCGAACGGCGAAGATGCTGCCGAGGACGAGGGCGCTGACGAGGGTGATGTGCCGGTCGACGCCGAGCCTGTTGCCGATGCGACCGCCGCGCCCGTTCCCGCCGAGCCCCAGGGCGTCCCCAACTTTGACGACGAGCCCCAGGTGGCGATTGATACCGAGGGCGCGGTTGCCGAGAACCACGAGGCCTCCGCTGCCGTCTTTGGCGGTGCTGCGACGGTTCCGGCAGGACCTGCGCATGAGGGCGGCCTGCCGCTCGTGGACGGCGCCGGCGAGGACCCGGGTGCCACGGTGGCCATGCCGGCTATGCCCCAGGAGTAGGTCTACGCGTTTATCACCATCACGTACCTGCGCCTTTGCCGTACGCAGATGAGCGGAGCGACAAGTGATGCGCTGCGGGTATAATGGACAGCATTCAAACGGTGGGCACCGACGTGCCCGCAGGAGAGGAATGATCATGGGTAAGACTTTCAGCTTTGTCTCCGGCGCACTTTTTGGTGCCGCTGCCGGCGCTATTATCGGCGTTGCTCTGGCCCCGCGCTCGGGCGCCGAGACCCGCGCCATGGCTGCCGATATCGCCAACGACGCCTGGGACAATATGCGCGACACCTACGAGCACAGCGCCGAGGAGGCCCGTGCTGCGGTGAATGACTTTGGCCCGATGGTCGACGCCAAGACCGATGACCTGCGCGCCAAGGTCGATCTGGCCCGCGAGCGTATGGACCAGCTGCGCGAGCAGCTCAACGACGCCATTTCGGGCGGCAACGTGACGCCTGCAGCCGACGTCGTGGTCGAGAACGCCGTCGAGGCCGATACCGAGGCTGCGGAGCCCTCGACCGAGGCATAATGCGCGCCGGGGATTTTGTCGGCGCCAAGATCTATCGCAAGCCTGCCGAGGACAAGCGCACCAAAAAGGACGGCACGCCGCGCAGCCCTAAAAAGCTCGGAAAGATTCACTTTCCGGTCTTTACCCCGGGCGGTACGCGCGTGGTCGGCTTTATGGTCCGCCAGTCCGATATCGCGGGCATGATCGAGCGTCCCGACCGATTTGTGGCGCTCGATGCTATTGGCGTCTACGAGGGCGCCATTGCGGTCGATGACGTCAAGGACACGTACGATGCCGCCGCCGCCAGGCGCCTCGACATCAACCTGGACGATTGCATCATCTGGGTCGGTATGGACGTGCGTACGGAATCAGGCGACGTCGTGGGCTATTGCTCGGACGTTGAGTTCAAGCCACGCTCGGGCATCGTGCAGGCATTCTATGTGACCGCCGGTGCTGCTTCGAGTGTTTTGGTTGGTGACACGCAGGTGCCGCCGACGATGCTGCGCGGCTACGAGAACGGCGCGATGGTCGTCTCGGACGAGGTCAAGTCGCTCGGGTATTCGGGCGGTGCGGCTGCCAAGGCCGCCGAGGCCAGCGTCGTGGTGGGCGACAAGGTCAAAAAGGGCGCTAAGGTGCTCGACGACAAGGGATCGGTCGCCGTGGACAAGGGCAGCCGCGCACTGGGCAAGCAGCTCGGCAAGACGCGCGGCATGTTCAAGGCCTTTAAGGACGAATACCAAAAGGCGAGCGGAGGCTCGTCAAAAGCTAGCAAATAGCGACGTACCAAATGATGGGAGGCAAGCCGGAGACCTGTTGCTCCGGCTTGCTGTGTTTATGGGGGAGGGCACATGCGCCAAAACGGATCCAACTTAAACGGGCGTTCGGGTGCGCGTCCGACGGCGCGCCGCGACTTGGGGCAGCTGCCCAGCGGTCAGCGCCGCCGTCGCCGTAAGCCCGGCGCGATGTACCTCAACCATAGCCGCGGCTTTAGCGACCGCAGTGCTCGCATCGGCAACGGCCGTACGCCCCGTCGTTCGTCTCGCCTGCCCTATGCGCTCATCGCCGTGGGTTGCGCGCTCGTGCTGTTTATCGCTGCCGTCGTGGGCTACGTCAACCGCAGCGTGGACGTGGAGCTCAACGGCCAGAAGACCGCGGTGCGTGTGGGCTCTACGCTGCAGAATCTCATCGACGACCAGGAGTTGACTGACACCTACGACGCAGGCGACCTGCTGGCCGTCGATGACAGCGTGCTCAAGCGCCATGGGGGCGAAAAGCTGTCGGTGAAGGTCGACGGCAAGCGCGTGAAACAGGGCAAATGGGATAGCCGCGAACTTGAGGGCGGCGAGAAGGTGACGGTCAAGGATGGCCGTAACACCTACGAGAAGCACGAGGTTCAGGCTACGGTTATCGAGCCCAAGCTCAAGGTCGAGGGTACGGGCGCTATCGAGTATGTGCAGACGTGGGGTGTCCAGGGCCGCTCCGAGGTGTGGGTTGGCGAGCAGTCGGGCAAGACGCAGGACCGCGGCGAGGTTGTGCCCGCCACCGATTGCGTTGTTGCGTGCGCCAGCGTGGCGCCCAAGGGCAACAAAAAGTACGTGGCACTGACGTTTGACGAGGGTCCGAGCGGCGCCACCAAGCAGATCTTGCAGGTGCTCAAGGAAAAGGGCGTCACCGCGACGTTCTTCCTTTCGGGCGATGCGGCCGAGGCATCGCCTGCCACGGCCAAGGCGATTGTCGATACCGGGTGCGAGATCGGATCCAACAGCTACAGCGACGATTCGCTCAAGGGTCAGGACCGTGAGGCGGTACGCGAACAGATCACAAAAGGCACCGATGCGATTAAGTCGGCGACCGGCGTGAAGACGATGCTGCTGCGTGCTCCCTACGCTGCCTTTGACGAGCAAAACTGGATTGATGCGATGGACCTGGTCTCCGCCGTGGTCTCGTGGAATATTGACTCGGGCGACTGGCTGCTCAACGGTGCCGACGAGCAGGTCTCGACGGTGCTCGATTCGGTGACGCCGGGCAATATCGTGCTGCTCACCGATAGAGACGAATGCGCCGAGCAGACGCTCGAGGCGCTGCCGCAGATTATCGACGGCCTCATTGCCGACGGCTACAAGATCGTGACGCTCAGCGACCTGGTCAAGACGGACACGTCGCTGAGCAAAAAGCTCACCTCGCTGACGAAGGTCACCATGCCCAAGAATGCCGTGTTCCCCCAACTTGCCGAGGACAACGACACCACAGAGTAGTTATTGGGTAGTCATTTAAGAACGTCCCCAATGACTATGTCACGGATGCGTCAGCGTTTGGTATGCCTGCAATGTGCAGCGCATAAATTCGATGCCGCAGGGCGATGCTGATGCTATAGTTACTGCGGTTAATGAGGGTCAAGAGAAAGGTTACAGGTGAAATCCAAACCTCGACCATACAGTCGATGACCCCATGCAGGTGCTTTTTGCGCATGCACGGGGTATAAGCGTCGAGCGGCGTGCCGCCCGCGCATGCGTATACATATCCAGAAGCCCCCGGACGCCGCACGCGCGGCCGCGTCCGGAGGAATAATGATGGGGAGCACCATTGAATTATCTGAGTGAGATGCTCAAATTGCCGGTCTTGGACGTCGATGGCGAAAAGCTCGGCGTTGTGAACGATTTTGGCATTGCTACCGGCGAAGTTTTTCCGCACGTGACGTCGCTCGCGTTCCGCGGCCCCGGCAAGACGCCGTTTATGATCAGCTGGCGCAAATGGGTCGACCGTATCGACGAGACGGGTGTACACCTTAAGACGTCGGCCACCGAAATCCGTTTTTCGTACCTGCAGCCGACCGAGCTCCTGCTCGCACGCGACGTGCTCAACAAGCAGATTGTCGACACGCAGGGCATGAAGGTCGTGCGCGTAAACGATATCAAGTTTTCCATGTCGGGCGAAAATCAGCTGCGCCTGCTGGGCGCCGAGGTCGGTGCCCGCGGTCTGCTACGCGCCATCAGCCCCGCACTCGAGCATATCGTCGAAGGCTTTATGAAGCACCTGGGCAAGCCGCTCAGTGAGGACATCATCGCTTGGTCCTACATGGACCTGCTCGATCGCTCGACTAAGAACATCCAGCTTTCGGTGTCGCATAAGACGCTCGGCGAGCTGCATCCTGCCGACATCGCCGACATTATCGAGCAGCTCGACCCGCGCCTACGCGCGCAGGTGTTTGCGCAGCTCGATACCGCACAGGCTGCCGAGGCCATCTCGGAGTTCGATGACGACGAGCTCATGACCGAGATGCTCGAGGGCCTGTCCGACACGGACGCATCGTCGATGCTGGCCATGATGGACCCGGACGATGCAGCCGACCTGATCGACGAGCTCGATTACGAGAAGGCCGAGAAGCTCCTGCGCCTGATGGGCGTCAAGGAGGAGAAGGCGATTCGTAACCTGCTAGGGTATGAAGACAACACCGCCGGCCGCATCATGACCTCGGAGTTTGTCTCCCTGCCCGCCACGGCAACGGTCGGTGACGCCATCGAGGCGATTCGCGAGCTCGACGAGGACTTCGAGAGCGTCTACTACGTCTATACCGAGGATCCGAGCGGCATGCTGACCGGCGTGCTTTCGCTGCGCACGCTGATCGTAGCCGACCGCGACGCCACGCTGGGTCAGCTGGCCTATCGCGACCTGGTCTATGTGTCGCCCGACGAGGACCAGGAAGACGTAACGGACGAGATGACCAAGTACGACCTGGTTGCCATCCCTGTCTGCGACGAGAACCGTCATATCCTGGGTATCGTAACCTTCGACGACGCCATGGACGTTATTGCCGAGGAGCATCAGGAGGACCTGCAGATCGCCGGTGTCGGCTCGGGCGATAGCGCGTCGGACGACTCGACGAACGTGCTCAGCTGGTTCGTGCATCGCCAGTACTGGGTTGTTGTATGGGGCATCGCGTCGTGCATCATGGCGACCGTGCTGGGAACGGCGCTCGGCTCCGCGCATCTGGTGGTGTTCCCCATGTGCGCCATGCCGCTCGTGCTGCTGGCGGCCTCGCGCATGGTGTCGTTCGTCAAGAACTACTTCCTGGAGTATGACGGTCACGACGATGAGCCCAAGCCGTATCTGGGGTTCTTCTTCCAGAGCACGGGCATGGGCCTGATTCTGTCACTCGTGACCTACCTGTGCGCCCAGCTGGTGCGCACCGCTGCGTTCCCCGATGCGTCCATGTTTGAGGAGCAACTCTTTACCGGGTGCTTTAACATCGCGGCCATCGTCTGTCTGATTGGCAACATGAGCGCCGTGATTTACCTGATGGTGCTGTTCTGGCGTGACGAGCATGACCTCAACACGTCGGGCACCGCCATGAACGTTATTGCCGTCATGATCTCGTGCGTAGCGTACTGCGTCGCTGCGGTGCTGCTCACCATGTCGGTCATGGGTTAGGTGGTCGCGTGCAAGATACCAAGCAAAAGTCGGGCACCAAGCAAAAGTTGACCATCGCGGCCATCTTTGGCGCTATGGGTCCCGGTCTGCTGGCGGCGCTTTCGGGCAATGACGCCGGCGGCATTGCAACGTATTCCAGCGCGGGCGCCAGCTATGGCTATAAGATGCTCTGGATGCTTCCCGTCATGACTGTGCTGCTCATCGTGACGCAGGAGACCGCGGCGCGCTGCGGCTGCGTCACGGGCAAGGGCCTGGCATCGCTCATTCGCGAGCGCTTTGGCGTGCGCAAGAGTGTACTTGCTATGGCGGCGCTGTTGATCGCCAACACGGCTGTGACCATTTCGGAGTTTGCGGGCATCGCCAGCGGCCTTGCTCTCTTTGGCGTGCCGGCGAGCATCTCGGTGCCGTTGGTGGCGCTGCTGGTGTGGATGCTTACCATGTCGGGTAGTTTCCAGCGCATCGAGAAGATCCTGCTGCTGGTAAGCTGCGTCTTCGTGACCTATATTGTCGCCGCGTTTATGGCTGGCCCCAACTGGGGTGAGGTCGCGGTCGACCTGGTCGTGCCTAACATTCAAAATGACCCCAGCTACGTGTCGCTCGTGGTCGCAACGATCGGTACCACCATCGCGCCGTGGATGATTTTCTTGGCGCAGAATAACGTGGTCGATAAGAATGCGGGTGAGGATGACATCGTGCTGCAGCGCATCGATACCGTGAGCGGCTCGCTTGCCGCTGATGTCATTGCCGGCTTTATTATCATCACGACCGGCACGGTGTTGTTCCCGGCGGGTATTCAGATTAGCGATGCTGCCGATGCCGCCCGCGCGCTGGAGCCCATCGCGGGTCAGTGGTCCACGGTGCTGTTTGCCTCGGGCCTGGTCGCAGCGAGCTTTTTGGCTGCCTGCGTGCTGCCGGGCGTTACGTCGAGTGCCATCTGCGAGGCATTTGGTTGGGAGCGCGGCGCCGATCGCAGCTGGGATGAGGCCCCGGTTTACCGCGGCATCATTACGGCCATCATCGGTATTTCTGCCGTGTTGGTGCTCATGCCCGGTGTCGATCTGTTCCAGATTATGATGACCTCGCAGGTCATCAATGGCGTGCTACTGCCCGTGGTTCTGGTGTTCCAGGTGGTTATCGCCGCCGACCGTCACATTATGGGCACTAACCGCAACGGTCGCGTGTGGAACGTGCTCACTTGGGCGACTATCGGTGTGATTACGGTGCTCACGGTCGTTATGTTTGTTCTGCAGGCGATGGGTTACAGCGCTTAGCGCCTCTTTTGGACTCCAAACAGGCCGCAGCGATGGACTGCGGCCTGTTTTTTGCCCGCTATAGGGCGTTAGTTATATGGCAGTGGGTAGCGCACAGAGATGTGGTGTAAGAGGCGGGGCATGCCCCGCCTCCGCCCTTT
>CAUDZT010000066.1 GCA_958453935.1 uncultured Collinsella sp.
AGACGACCGCCAAAAAGACGACGACCAAGAAGGCGGCCGCCGACAAGTAGCGGCGCAGCCGAAACATTGCCCAAAACAAAAACGAGCGAGGACCTCAAGATCCTCGCTCGTTTTCTAGGCAGTCATTGGGGACGTTCTTTAATGACTAGTCGTTTGAGAACGTCGCATGCGACTAGTTCACTTCGACGGGCTTGGCGCCGGGATATCGGTCCTCAAAGTCCAGGCGGTACTTATTGTCATTGGTGCCCGCCACGTTGTCGCGCGACAGCGGCGCCACGATCTCATTCTTGTGGTCCGCAGGCTTGGCGTATTTCAGGCTGATCTCCCAGGCATCACAGATTGCGTCAATGCGGTGATCCAGGTCGTCGTACAGGGCGATGATGTCCTTCCAGGAGCTGTAGTTCTTGGAGCTCGTCGGGACGTCTAGGTCCTCGACGATGTCGTAATACTGCTCGATGGTGTCCTCCGTGCGCTCGGCGACGTCGGCGAGATTTTGACGGGTGGTTCGATCCTCTTCCAGATAGCTGCCGTTGAAGTTCTGCGCGCAGCCACGGACCTGGCTATCGAGGTCTTCGAGCAGGTCGTAGTATTCGCTCAGGCGACGGTAGAGGTTCTGCTCGGAGAGCGTTGCTTCGCCGCCATCCTCGTCGTCATCGTCATCATCGTCGTACAGGCTGTTGGGATCGCCGAGAGGCTTTAGGTCATCGTCGTCGACGTCATGGTGCAGCTTAGCTACCTCGGCAGTCGTCTGCGTGGCGGCGTTGTCGAAAGGCTTGATCACAAAGAAAACGACCAGGGCGATGATGATCGCCACCAGCACAACGATAACAGCGATAAGCGGCCCGGTGCTGCTCTTTTTGGAAGCGGGGGTCTGTGGCGAAGCGGGCGCGTATGCGGGAGCCGGCTGCTGTTGGGGCGAGCCGCTCGCGACGGGTATGCGCTGCGTGGTCTCGACGGCCTCGGTCCTTGCGGCGGGGTCGGGGCTATAGGCGAGGGGGTCGTCCGCCTTGGCTTGCGGCGCATCAAGGGAGCCGGTCTGCTCAAAAGCGGGCTGGCTATCGCTCGCGGCTGTTTGCTCAACGGGTGCACCGCACGAGGTGCAGAACTTGGCATCATCTGCAAGACGCTTGCCGCACGAGGCGCAATACCGAGACATTGCCACTCCTTTCGCCACATTTCAATGCAATACGACGATTATACCCACCGCCCAAAAAACCCGACAGTTAGGGACGTTCCTTTTTGGCCGGCAGTTTAGGAACGTCCCTAACTGCCGCCTAGTGGTTGGGGTGCGCCTGCCCCTGGGGTATCATGGCTTGGTTGATATATCTGCATTTTCGCGCCTTGTAGGAAGGGGCTGCGCTCATGGCTTTTGAGCCCGCTCAACATAGCTTTATCACGCTCGAGGGCGTCGACGGCGCCGGCAAGTCCACGCAGGCGCGCCTGCTTGCCCGCGCGCTCGACCTCGCTGGCTATCAGGTCGTAATTCTGCGCGAGCCGGGCGGCACCGCCATCAGCGAAAAGATCCGCGCCCTGCTGCTCGACCCCGCCAATACGGCGATGGGCGACACCTGCGAGCTGCTGCTCTACGAGGCCGCGCGCGCCCAGCTGGTGCACGAGGTCATCGCGCCCGCCCTCGCTGCCGGCAAGGTGGTCCTGTGCGACCGTTTCTACGATTCCACGACCTGCTATCAGGCGTTTGCCGATGGCCTCGACCGTCAGATAGTGCGCGACGCCAACAACCTGGCTGTCGCCGGTACGCATCCGGCGCTCACGCTCGTCTATCACATCACGCCCGAGCAGGCGGCGCTGCGCATGGCGGCCCGCGGTGCGGCCGATCGCATGGAGGCCAAGGGCATGGCCTTCCAGGAGCGTGTCTACCAGGGCTTTTGCGCAATTGCTGCCGAGGAACCCGCCCGCGTAAAGCTCATCGACGCCACTGCGTCGATTGCAGGCGTCTTCGCGCAGACGGTCGAGCAGGTTCGCGCCTACGGCCTCGACATCCCCCAGGATGCCGTCGCCGCCGCGCTTGCCCAGGAGGCTGAGTAACATGGCCCCCGCTCCGGCAAGCCTGCTCGCCAAGCTCGACACCCAACAGCGCGTGCGCGACTTTTTGACCAACGCCATCGCAAGCGGCCGTGCATCGCACGCCTACCTGTTCTTGGGCGCGCCCGGTGCCGGTAAGCTCGACGCCGCATGGGCGCTTGCCCAGGCATTCCTGTGCGAGCAGGACGGCTGCGGTGCATGCGACAGCTGCGTGCGCGTTGCGCGCCATACGCATCCCGACGTGCACTATTACACGCCCGAAAGCGCCACGGGTTATCTCATCGCCCAGACCCGCGAGCTGCTCGACGACGTGCCCTTAGCGCCCATCCGCGCCAAGGCAAAGGTCTACATCATCGACCGAGCCGAGCAGCTGCGCGCCAATACCGCCAACGCACTGCTCAAAACGCTCGAGGAGCCGCCCGAGGGCGTCATGTTCATCCTGTTGGGCACCTCGGCCGACGTGATGCTGCCCACCATTGTGAGCCGCTGCCAGTGCGTGCCGTTTCGGCTGGTATCGCCCGCCGTCGCCGCGCAGGCAGTGAGCCGTGCCACCGGTCAGGACCTTGCGCGTTGCCGCATGGCCGTCGCCGTGGCGGGAAGCCCCACGCGTGGCATCGAGTTCCTCAAGAGCGCCGAGCGCCAGGACGCCCGCCGTCAGATGGTCCGTGCCATCGACTCACTCATTGCCGCCGACGAGGCCGACGTGCTCAGCCTTGCCAAGTCACTCATCGTCGCCGTTAAGGCGCCGCTCGCCGAGGTCAAGTCCACGCAGGAAAAGGTGCTCGAGCAAAATGCCGACTACCTGTCGCGTGGAGCATTGAAGCAGCTTGAGGACCGCAACAAGCGCGAACTCAACGCGCGCGAGCGTTCGGGTATCATGGAAGCGCTGGCGAGCGCGCGGACGCTCATGCGCGACGTGCTGCTGACGCTTCAGGATGAGGCGGCAGACGTTGTGAACGAGGACGTGCGCGACACGATCGGGCGGCTTGCCGCGGCGACGAATGTTGCGGGTGCCACCCAGGCGCTCGAGGCGGTCGCAACCGCCGAGCGCAACATCGCCAGAAACGTTACTCCCCAGCTGGCCATCGAGGTCATGCTGTTCGATATCAGGAAGGCACTGAAATGCCGTTAGTCGTACCCGTTAAGTTTACCTACGCCTCGCGCGACCTGTGGTTCGACCCACAGGATCTGGATATCCTCGAGGCCGATTATGCCATTTGTTCTACCGAGCGCGGAACCGAGATCGGCCTGGTCACGGCCGATCCCTTCGAGGTGCCGCTCGACGAAATCGGTCAGCCGCTCAAGCCCGTGTTGCGCGTAGCGAGCGACATCGACCTGCAGCTTGCCGACGACCTGGCTATCCAGGGTGACGAGGCCATGGTCGACTTCCGCCGCCTGGTCAAGGAGCTCGACCTCGAGATGAAGCCGGTCGGCGTCGAGTACCTGTTTGGCGGCGAGAAGGCCGTGTTCTACTTTGCTGCCGAGGAACGCGTCGATTTCCGTCAGCTCGTCAAGGACCTGTCCTCGACGCTGCACATTCGCGTCGACATGCGCCAGATCGGCGTGCGCGACGAGACCCGCCTGGTGGGCGGCTATGCCCAGTGCGGCCAGGAGCTCTGCTGCACGCGCTTTGGCGGACAGTTTGAGCCGGTTTCGATCCGCATGGCAAAAGAGCAGGACCTGCCGCTCAACTCGTCCAAGATTAGCGGCGTCTGCGGCCGCCTGATGTGCTGCCTGCGCTACGAGTTCGAGGCGTACAAGGACTTTAAGAGCCGCGCGCCCAAAAAGAAGACACTTATCGATACGCCACTTGGCAAGGCGCGCATCCAGGAATATGACACGCCGCGTGAGCAGCTGGTGTTGCGCCTGGAGAACGGCAAAGTCTTTAAGGTCAACTTGGCCGATATGACGTGCTCGGAGGGCTGCAAAAAGAAGGCCGCCGAGCAGGGCTGCAGCTGCCGCCCCGACTGCGTGACGCGCGACGTGCTCGAGCGCATCGAGTCGCCCGAGATGCGCCTGGCGCTTATGGAGCTCGACCGCGAGAACGGCGTCGACGTGGGCGATGGCCTGTCGAGCGCCGACCGTCTGGCCGGCACGTCGATGCCCAAGCGCCGCCGTCGCGATGCGGACGCCGATACCCGTGCCGGTCAGAGCCAGGGCGAGGGTCGCGGCCGCGGTAAGGGTCGCGGCAAGGCCGAGGCACCCGAGGCTGAGGAGGCTGCCGGTGGACGTCGCCGCCGCAAGCGCTCGGGTTCGGGCGATGCCGGCGAGGCCGCTCCCGCAGGCAAGAATTCCTCCCGCGAGCGCGAGGCTCAGCAGCCTCAGCAGCAAAATCGCGGCGGTGGCATGAATCCCACGCGCCGTCGCCGCCGCCATCTGTCGAGCGAGGAGCGCGAGGACGCCTTCCGCGCCGCAGCCGCTCGCGAAGCCGGTGCCGCCCCCAAGGGTGGTTCGGGTTCCGATACACCTGCCGAAAAGGGTGGCAAGCAGCGCAACGATGACGAGCGCACCCCGCGTCCGCGTCGCCGCCATTCCTCGGGCACGCAGCAAAAGCCCTCGGTGCCCTCCGTTGCCGATCAGGTCTCGGATGGCGAGGTCAAGGTCACGCGTCGTCGCCCCGGAGATGGCGGAGGGGCGGCTGCCAAGGCCGCGCGCGGCGCTGCTCGCGACGAACGCGAGTCGCGCGAAGATCGTGGTGGCGAGGGTTCGGCCGACCAGGGCCAGAAGCGCCGTCGCCGTCGTCGTTCCCGCAAACCTCGTCAAGATGGTGGCGAGGGCTCGACCCAAAACTCGTCCGCACCGCAACCGCCCACCGGCGAATAACGCCCGCAAACGGATTTAACCTGCCTGGCCCCAAACGCGTCGGGGTACCATAGCGCTGAATCAACAACCCTCCCTGCGACCGAGCGTAGGGAGGGTTGTGTCGTGAAGAGACATTTGAATGTGTTGGGATGCCTGCAAGGTGCCGGCATCCTACCGTTTGCGGACGAATTGCTACCGTTTGCCGAGCGGGCGGCGCACGAGGCGCTTGAGGCGTTGTCGCCCACGCGATGCGCCGGCTGCGAGCGCTCCGGCGCGCTAATTTGCCAAGACTGCTTGGCGGCGCTTGCACTCATCGACCCGCGGCATAGCTGCACTCGATGCGGCGCCCCGTTTGGAGACTTGCTGTGCACCGAGTGCTCGGTCGAGGGTACGTCTTCGGCGATGGCCGAAGCGCTCGACCGGTGCCTCGCATGTGCCGTTTACACGCATCCGCTGCCGCGGATCATTAAAGCGTACAAAGACGCGGGCGAGCGACGCCTGGCGCCGTATCTGGCAGAGCTGCTATACGATACCGCCTTACATGCCCAGGTCGCGGCGCCCGAACGCTACGGCGGCGTGTTGTCCGGCGCCGATGCCGTGGTGTTTGTGCCCGCGACGGCGGCGGCGTTTCGGCGACGCGGCTTCGATCATATGGAAGCCATCGCGCGCCCATTTTGCGAGCTGTCGGGTGTTCCGCTGCTCGACGCCCTCGTTAAGTACGGCCATGGCGACCAGCGTGAACTCGGCCGTGAAGAACGCCGTGAACGCGCCCGAGGCATGTACGAGACCGTTGAGGACGTGCGGGGCCGCCGCCTGCTGCTTATCGACGACGTTATCACCACGGGTGCGACGATGGCGGCAGCTTCGGCGGAACTCAAGCGCGCCGGTGCCGCGGCCGTTGATGGCCTCGCTATCGCACGCGTTTGGTAGGGGTGATTCATGTGGCGGTAACAATCAGGCAATGCAACAAGCCGACAAAAGAGCAGATAGCGGCTTCCGTGATCCTGACGGGCGCCTCGGCGTTGCGTATGATTCGAGCCGAGCGCCGGCAGATGGGCTACATCGGCTGGAAGGACCTTGAGCCCGATGAGGAGCGCCGCGTGCTGTGTACGTCATCGCCTTCGAGCGAGGATGTCTATCTTCCCGACTTGGTGCGAATTGGAGCCAAAGGCGGCGAGGTGCAAGAGGATCTGTGCTTGCTGGTGGGATCTGCGGCGCAGCGCCGCCGCATGCCTGGCGTGGGCTGGTCCGTGTGTTCCGGGTTGCCTGCCGGCTCGATTCTAGAGGTAGAACCGGGGGTGTACAGCCTATCTCCCGAGGCCCTTTGTGTTGCCGTCGCCCGCGAGGTCGGCTGTATCCAGGCGTTTGCCCTGGCCCAGGAACTGTGTTCCAAGATTTCACTGAGCGATCGCGGGAAGTATCTGCCTCCCTACAGCTCACCCACCGTGAACAGGCTTGCAAAGGATAAGGATCAACCGCCAGATGTGGGCTACTTTGAAGTCGAGCCGGTGCTGACGCCCGATCGCCTGGCAGGCTACCTTGCGACATGCAAGGGGAATGTGGCCAAACAGCTGCTGCGCCTGTGTCCCTACCTGTCAGAAAACCTGCGCTCGCCCATGGAGTGCATCATGCTCGCTCTGTTTTCGCTTCCGTTTTCCTATGGCGGATTTGCCTGCGGTCCCTTTAAGACCGACTACAAGATCGAGTTCGATGACCGCGCGCAGGCAATCTCGGGGATGCCGCATGCAGTTTGCGATGCGTATCAGGAAGCAGCCCGGTTTGACCTTGAATATAACGGTGAGCTGGGCCATTCCTCCCGGAAGGGACGTATCCATGATGAAAAACGCAACACGGGCTTGATTACTATGGGAATCGAGGTCGCGACGGTCAACAACGAAATGCTCTGCGACATGGAAGCGATGGAAGCGCTCGCATGGCGCATCCACCAGCGCATGGGTAAGCGATATCAGAATCGCGTAGAGGCTCGTCGAAAGAGGCAAGATGCTCTGCTGAATACGCTCCGAGCGTGCTTTGGGCTCAAGCCGGCGTAAAACTATGGCTTTATAGGGGGTCTGTTTATATGCGCTGTGCAAAAACGGCAAATATGAGTACTGTTATTAAACTAGTGGCAGCAAAAACAAAGAAACTTGGGCCGAAAATCTGGATTCATTGAATAGATAATAAACGAATGTGGAATATCTTGGCGCCAAGCAGGCTGTGCGGAACTCAAAAAGGCTCGTGGGGCGGAAAAACGCTGCTACTAAATTTGTAGCAGTACTCATATTTGCCGTTTTTTGCACACGGCACCCTGAGACGGGTGCCCCGGAGCTCCCCGTAGGGGAGCTCCGGGCTTCATGGGGGCACGAATGGTCTGCTCCGACCTGCAAAATCTGTGCTCACGGTGCGAATGACGTCCCTAACCTTAAACTTTAGCTTGAACTTAGCTATAATGCGCTACGTTCCTGCCAGGCTGTGGTTGCGGACGGGCGAAATGTCCATCCTAGTCCAAGACAGACGCGGTCAAAGGGATCCACGTAAGCGACCGCGTGCGCGCGGCGCGATCATGGCGCGTCCTAGATGTAAGCCGCACCGTCCGTTCTACTTTCTTTGGGGCAATACCGCCTCGCGGGCGAGCGGGCCAGTCGTGAAGGTGGCTACGGCTTCCCGAGCAAACACCCCGGTGCGCAAGTGTGGGGTCAAATACCAGGTCAGCTGGTGGGAACAACCCGTTATTCCGCGCAACGCACGGATTGTATACGACACAGAAGGCAGGGTAGTGGACATGGTGAGGGGCAGCTTGATGCACGCGGCTCGGTTAGGTGCTGGGACCGCGGCGGTCATTGCCGTATTGGGCTTGAGCGGATGCGCGTTCAATCCACTGTCCACGTTCACGACACCCACGATTGACCAGATCGAGCGCGAGACCGTCACGCCGGCTGTGTCGGACGACGCCCTGGTCACTCCCGGTACCCTGACGGTTGCCCTCGATACCTCCGATGCTCCGCAGGCCATGCAGGGCGCCGATGGTAACCTCACGGGCTACGCGGTCGACGCTGCCCGCGCCCTTGCAAGCCGTATGGGCCTTAAAGTTGCCTTCGTCGATGCGTCTTCTGCCGATTCCGCGCTTGGCGACAAAAAGGCCGACATTTTCATTGGCGACATCAATTCTACGGATGATGACATCAGCACGCTTGGTACTTGCCTGTACGACGCTGCGGCAGTGTTCGGAAAGACGAGCGACGGCGAGTCGCTGAGCGTTTCCACCGAAACGCTTAACACCGCTACCCTGGGCGTTCAGACCTCCTCGGCCTCGCAGGAAGCGCTCGCCAAGCAGAGCATCACGGCCAACCAAAAGACCTTCTCCAACGTCAATGAGTGCTTTGAGGCGCTCGAGTCCGGCGAGGTCGACTACGTGATTTGCGACTCCACGGCCGGCGGCTACCTTGCGCGCCTGATAAGCCAGATCTCTTACGTCGGCGCGCTCGAGACGCCCTCGACGCTCGGCGTCGCGGGCCTCGCGGCCAACGACGAGCTATGCCGTGCCGTGAGCGATGCCCTCGACGGTATCACGGCCGATGGCACGCTCGAGGCGGTCCACTCCGTCTGGTACGGCACGATGCCCTATGACCTCACTACCAAGATGGTCTCGGGCGCTGACGTACAGCCGACCGACACCGGATCCAGCGAGTCCGCATCCTCCGATTCGAGCAGCGAGGGTGCATCCTCCGAGGATAAATCGTCCAGCCAGGAGGGCACCATCACCGACGACAACATTAACAAGCTCAATAGCTAGTTATTGCTAGGGGTGGCGTCTCCTATTCGCCAAGAGGGACTCCTCTTCACGGTTTCAACACGCATTGCCGGGCTCTCCCAACAGGGGAGCCCGGCTTTTTCGTTTCCATAAAACCAGCAGGTCAAAGCAAATTTTTGAGGCCAAATACATAGTCGTCGTCGCCTTCCCATAGCGCACTTTGCCACAGAAAAGTGCGAGACTTCGGCATGCGGTATCAAGCAATCGTTATTCGGGTCTTTAGGAATCCGCGTGATTAAATGCGCGGCAATGGGTACATAGCCAGTACAGTAAGTCCCCGAGGCAGATTGGAGCCACGTATGGATATCAAGGTTTCTGGACGCAAGACGACGGTAACCGATGCTCTGCGTGCGCATGTGGACGAGAAGATCGGCGAGGCGCTCAAGGTTTTCGATATCGAGCCCATGACAGTCGACGTCGTGCTTCGCTATGAGAAGAACCCCTCGAACCCCAACCCGGCAATCGTCGAGGTTACGGTTCGTGCCCGCGGCTCGGTGATTCGCGTTGCCGAGCACGGTGCAGATATGTACGCTGCCATCGACCTCTCCGCCGATAAGGTCACCCGCCAGCTGCGCAAGTTCAAGACCAAGGTCGTGGACAACCGCCAGGGCGGTGCCAGCGCCGCGGATGTCGCGCCGGTCGAGCGCGTCGAGGATCTGGCCGACCTGCTGCTGCCCGAGGAGGAGGACGACCTGCTCGTCCGCGAGAAGGTTATCGACGTCACCCCGATGACTGAGGAGCAGGCGCTGGTGCAGACCGATCTGCTGGGCCACGACTTCTACGTGTTCGAGAACGCGACGACCGGTCTCATCAATGTGGTGTATCACCGTAAGAATGGTGGATATGGCATCATCAAGCCCCGCATCGAAACACTTGACGAGTAAAATACGTTAACTTGCATGAGTTAACGGTTGGCGGCCATCCCATGCGGGTGGCCGCCTTTTTACGTAAGGAGTCGCTTTGATGGACAAGGCCGCATCCGCCGGTCATTCGGACCGTTGCCGCATCGTCGTCGATACCTGCTGCGACTTTAGCCCCGAGGTCGCCGCGAACCTCGATGTCGATATCCTGGGTTTCCCCTTCATTATCGATGGCGAGGAGCGTACGGACGACATCTGGTCGAGCATCACGCCCAAGGAGTTCTACGACCGCATGCGCGCCGGTGCCCGCGTGTCCACCTCTGCCGTGTCGCTCGGTCGCTATATCGAGTTCTTTACCGAGTGCGCCAAAGAGGGCACGCCTACGGTCTACCTGTGCTTTACCTCGGCGCTGTCGTCGAGCTACAACTCCGCGTGCCAGGCGGCGGACGCCGTGCGCGCCGAGTATCCCGATTTTGAGCTGTACGTGGTCGACAACGCCCTGCCCTGCGCGACCGGCGAGCTCTTGGCGCTCGAGGCCGTCCGTCAACGCTCGGCGGGACTCACCGCCAAGCAGCTGGTCGACTGGGCAAACGAGGCCAAGACCTACGTGCACGGCTACTTTACGCTCGAGAGCTTCGACGCGCTGGCTGCCGGCGGCCGCATTCCGCCCGCGGCGGCACAGCTCACGGCAAAGCTCGACGTCAAACCCGAGCTGTCCTACGACCTGGCCGGCTCGCTGTCGCTGATTGGCGTCAACCGCGGCCGCAAGAAGGCGCTCAAGTCCATTCTCAAGTCGTTTCGCGAGAACTACGTGCCTGACCGTACCATGCCCATTGCCATCATGACGGCCGATGCCGAGAAAGACGGTGACTGGCTCGAAGCCGCCATCCGCAAGGAGGAGGGCTGCGCCGACGTCACGATTATTCGCAGCTCTGTGGGCCCCACCATCGGCTCGCACGTGGGTCCCGGCATGGTGGCCTGCGCGTTTTGGGGTAAGAACCGCGCCGACAAGGCGTCTCTTTCCGACCGCATCGCCCGCCGGGTGCGCGGCCAGTAGGCAAGTAACGCGGCCGTAATCGCCCTCAACTCACAGCCCAAACGCTGGCACCGAGTATTCAACCTGGTAATAACACCCAACCCAAAAGGAAAGGTTTCATGGCAAACAAGCTCTCTGTCGCATTTATCGGCACCGGAATCATGGGTGCCCCCATCGCCGGCCACATCCTGGACGCCGGCTATCCCGTCACGGTCAACAACCGCACCAAGTCCAAGGCCGCAGCGCTCGTTGAGCGCGGCGCCGTCTGGGCCGATACGCCGGCCGATGCCGCGGCGAACGCCGATGTCGTCTTTACCATGGTGGGCTATCCCTCCGAGGTCGAGGAGCTCTACCTGGCGGGCGACGGCCTGCTCGCGTGCACCAAGCCGGGCGCGGTCTTGATCGACCTCACCACGAGCTCGCCCGAGCTCGCCCGTGACATTGCCGAGGCCGCCCAGGTTTCTGGTCGCATGGCGTTTGACTGCCCCGTCACCGGCGGCGAGTCGGGCGCTATCGCCGGTACGCTCACGGCTATCGTGGGCGCTACCGAGAACGACATCGCGCCGGTCCGCGACATCCTTGCCACCTTTGCGGCCAACATCTGCTGCTTCGACGGCGCCGGCAAGGGCCAGGCTGCCAAGCTCGCCAACCAGGTGTCGCTGGGCGCCTGCATGGTCGGCATGGCAGACGCCATGGCATTTGCCGAGCTGAGCGGCCTTGACCTGGAGAAGACCCGCCAGATGATTCTGGGCGGCACCGGCAAGTCCGGCGCCATGGAGAGCCTGGCCCCCAAGGCGCTCGACGGCGACTACAAGCCCGGCTTTATGGTCGAGCATTTCATTAAGGACCTGCGCTTGGCGCTCGCCTATGCCGACGACCGCGAGCTTGCGCTGCCCGGCGCCGACGTGGCCTTTACGCTCTACGACATGCTCGACGCCATCGGTGGCGCCAAGCTGGGCACCCAGGCCATCACGGTTCTCTACAAGGAGGAGGCCGACGCCATCGCCGCCGGTCTGGACTGGTCGCAGTATCGTCCCGAGGAGCATGGCGCTCACGAGGAAGGCTGCGGTTGCGGCGAGCACGGCGACGACCATGAGTGCGGTTGCGGTCACCATCACGGCGAGGACCACGAGTGCTGCGGCGGCCACGGCCATGACGACGGCCACGAGTGCTGCTGCGGCCACCATCACGGGGAGTAGCGCCCATGAGCTGGACGTTCGTGGTGCTTGCGCTGGTGCTCTTTCTCTTTGCGATCTACATTGGCTTTTTGTGCGGCCAGTGGGCCTGCGAAAAGCGCGTGATCACCAAGCGCGACTACTGGATCGCCAACTTTGCAGGCGCGGCGGCAGTCGTCCTGCTGACCTGGGTGTTCTCGCTGTTCCCGCTGGTGCAGTTTGCGCCGATCGGCTGGCTCGGCGGCTTTATCGCCGGCCTTAAGATGAGCTTTGGCGAGTCCGTCGG